>CAZJOZ010000010.1:0-30062 GCA_964547775.1 uncultured Leucobacter sp. | reverse complement strand
CTGGCGGCGTTGCTGGCGTACCCACGCCTCAACGTCATCGGCGGTACGGGGGATCGCCGCGGAGAGGTTCACACAACCGTCAGCAGTAACGACGATGTCATCCTCGATGCGCACGCCGATGCCGCGATACTCCTCTGGGACGGTGAGGTCGTCGGGCTGGAAGTACAGCCCCGGTTCAATGGTGAACACCATGCCCGGTTCAATGATGCCATCGAGATACATTTCACGGCGGGCCTGCGCACAGTCATGCACGTCAAGCCCCAAGTGATGGCTTGTGCCGTGCACCATGTAACGACGATGGTACGGAGTCTCGTCGCCCTCAGCGCGTTCCGGCAAGAACCCCCACTCGCGGGTTTTTCGTTCAATCACCTTCATCGCCTCGTCGTGTACATCGCCGAAGCGAATGCCGGGACGCACAATGGCGCGCGCGGCGTCTGCCGCTTCCAGCACTGCCTCATACACTCGACGCTGCACCGGAGTAAATGTGCCCGACACGGGGACTGTCCGGGTGATGTCGGCGGTGTATAGGCTGTCGAGTTCCACACCTGCGTCGAGGAGAAGCAGATCGCCGTCGCGAACCTCACCGTCGTTGCGAACCCAGTGCAGTGTGCACGCATGTGCGCCGGCAGCGGCGATCGTGTCATACCCGACGGTGTTGCCGTCGAGGCGTGCGCGCAGATTGAACACCCCTTCGACAACGCGCTCGCCACGGCGCTCCGCGGTCGCGCGGCCGAGCGCGGCGAGTACCTCATCAAATCCTCGTGCAGTCGCATCAACGGCGGCCTGCATTTCTGCCAGTTCGTAGGCATCTTTCACGAGCCGCAGTTCAGAGGCTGCGCGTGCAAGCTCTGCATCATCGAGGGTACGGTCGCCATCACGTCCCGCGAATTCAGCGAGGGGCGCAGTACGAATAGAAAGCTCAGCGGCAACTTGGGCGAGGGAAGGGCGCGGCCCAATCCAGAACTCACCAATCTCAGGGTTCGCAAAAAACTCTTCGCTGTCGCGTCCGGCACGCTCACGGAAGTACAGGGTAGCTTCGTGTGTCTGGCCCGCGGCGTCATCTCGACATGGATCGAGCACCAGCACCGATCCCGGTTCGCTGTCAGCACCCCACCCCGTTAAGTGAGAGAACGCACTGTGTGCGCGGTACTGATAGAACGTGTCGTTTGACCGCTGCTTCATCGCGCCAGCTTCGATGACGAGTCGCTCGCCCACAAACTGGGCGCCAAGAGCCGCACGACGAGCCGCGGCGTAGGAAGCCGCCGATCGCGCCTGAGGCATGGAATCGTCCCGCTCACCCCAACCCGACATGATGTAGTCCAGGAACCGATCGGAGCGCGGCGTCGTGCTGCGATTCGTATTGTCGATTGTGGCCTCATGCGTGGTGGAGTCGGTCATGCATCCATTGTCGCACCCGCATACGGAGAGATCTCTGCACGGTCGCGCTGCAACCCTGGCCCTCTTGCGAGGGCACCACCCTGAGCGACTACGATTGCCCTATGCCTGCCCGCTACGACCTGCACACGCATTCCCTGCGAAGTGACGGCACCAGCACCCCTGCAGAGATCGCCGCATCGGCTGCGACGCTCGGACTTGCAGGGTTCGCGCTTACCGACCACGACACCGCAGACGGCTGGGAGGAAGCCCGAACAGCGGCGGCAGCATTGGGTATTGAATTCATGCCCGGTATGGAGATCACGACCAAGCATGACTGGAGATCAACCCACCTGCTCGCTTACGGGCTCGACCCGAATCATGCTGGGTTGCAGAGCGCACTCGAGCGGGTGCGCACCTCGCGACACGAGCGCGCGCGAGAGATGGTCGCTTTGCTCGCGGTTGATTTTGATCTCGACTGGGATGCGGTGCTGCTCGCCAACGCTGGAAGAACAGTCGGCCGACCGCACCTTGCCGACGCACTGGTTGCCGCAGGTTACTACACAGACCGTAGTCTTGCGTTCGCTGAGGCCCTCCATCCAGGATCGCCCTACTACGTGCCGACCTACGCCATCGACACGGTGGAAGCGATCCGCATGGTGCGAGAGGCTGGGGGAGTGCCGGTGCTTGCCCACCCGGCTGCTGGCCGCATGCGACGCCCGGTGGACCTCGCTGCGATAGAGGAATTTATTTCAGCAGGTCTGTGGGGCATCGAGCTTGATCATCCTGAGAACCGCGAGGATTGGCTGCCTCCGCTGAGGGAACTCGCGGAGAGCCAGGGACTCGTGATCACCGGGGCGAGTGATTATCACGGCACGGGCAAACCCAACCTACTGGGCGAACGGACGAGCTCTGCCGACGTGTGGCAGGCGATACGAGATCAGGTTGCGGTTACCCAGTGAGTGGTGCGGTGAATCACCATTCGCGCTGTCCGTGCGGTCGCGACGCCGAATACGGCGAGTGCTGTCAACCGTTGCATGAGGGAAGCGCTGCACCGAGCGCGGAGAGACTCATGCGCTCACGCTACAGCGCATTTGCCTTGGGACTGCACGATTATCTGCTTGCGAGTTGGCACGCGACCACCCGTCCAGACTCACTTGAGCTCGACACAGACCTTGGCTGGCAGCGACTCTTCATTGAACGCGTGGAAGGCGGCGGTCCTTTCGACGACGAAGGATTTGTTACGTTTACTGCCATTGCGCGGGGGCCGTCGGGGAGGCATGAACAGCGAGAGCGGAGCCGGTTCGTGCGAGAACGAGGACAGTGGTTCTATGTGGACGGGGAAGAACCCGGCTCGTGACTCGATGAGTGACAACGGCTTCATCGATGAGTGCACGATGTTTCGGGCGGTACTAAGGTGCCGAGCGTAGCCTGGTCGCATGGCAGACGATGACGCACCCAGCACCACCACCGGTCGAACACCCGGGCAGGCAGGGGATACCGCGAGTGTGCCACTGCTGAATGATTTCGCCGGTGCGCTGCCCGAACTCGGCGTGCGCACGACGTCAGTGCGATTCGATCAGCCGACTCTGATCGTGTTGAACGAGCCCCTTGCTAGAGAGCTTGGGCTCGATCCGGGTTGGTTACGCACCGCATCGGGGATCAGGTTTCTGCTGGGCGAGGACCTGCCCAGAGGCGCCGCCCCCGTTGCGCAGGCATATTCGGGGCACCAATTTGGGGCGTACAGTCCTCGCCTTGGTGATGGGCGCGCCCTGCTGCTCGGTGAGCTGCGTACGGTAACAGGCGAGCTCCGCGACCTCCACCTCAAAGGCTCGGGGCCGACACCGTTTACCCGCGCTGACGGGTATGCGGCGCTCGGACCAATGCTGCGCGAGTACCTGATGGGGGAGGCCATGCATGCGCTCGGAATACCTACGACTCGCGCGCTCGCGGTGATCAGCACGGGGCGACGGGTCGTTCGTGACGAAGCGATCGATCCCCTGCCCGGGGCTGTGCTCGTACGAACGGCGTCAAGTCACCTACGGGTCGGCACCATCCAGCTGGCGCGATCCACCGGCGACACGGAATTGCTGCGGCGAGTCGTGGAGTACGCGATCGCACGCCACGATGCATCGCTCAGTGAAAGCGCCACCAACTACGACGACTGGCTGGTTGCCGTATGCGAGCGGCAGGCGCGGCTCGTCGCAGCCTGGATGCTCGCGGGCTTCGTGCACGGGGTACTCAACACCGACAACGTCACCCTCTCGGGTGAAACCATTGACTACGGACCATGTGCGTTTCTCGATGCGTATGATCCGGCGGCGGTGTTCAGCTCAATTGACCATGCCGGGAGGTATGCCTACGGCCATCAGCCCGGGATCACCCTGTGGAACCTCACCCGATGCGCAGAGAGTGTCCTCCCACTCCTCAGCGAGGACGAAGTGAACACGGCGGCATCGGCTGGTCCACCACCGCCATCAGGTGATGGCGAACAGCCAGCCGCTGATCAGGACACAGCGCAAGACGACGACACCATGCAGGATGCGGCTCAGGCCCGCGCGCTCGCCGCACTCGCACACTTCGGGCCTGCATACGACCAAGCGTGGCTGAATGGGATGCGCGCAAAGCTGGGACTCGCAGGAGCGCGTCATCACGACGTGCCCGACGACCGGATCCTCGAGCTCGCTCGTGAACTGCTGAGTGTGCTCCGTGAGCACCGCATCGACTATACGGGTGCGTTCCGCGCACTTGCTGCGGTTTCACGCGGTGAGAGGCAACCCCTCGCAGCATTGCTCGCGCACACGAATCCCACCGTGATTCGGCGTCTCACGACCGACGCTGCAGATTCGGTGGGTGAGACAGCACCGGGAGAGGGCACACACGCGCTTGACGCGTGGCTGACCACCTGGCTGGCTCTCTCGCCAAACGCTGACGCAATGGACCGGGTGAACCCCATCTATATTCCACGGAACCAGTTGCTCGACCAGGCTCTCGAGGCAGCCACGGCTGGGGAGCTGGAGCCGTTCCACCGGCTGCTGGCGCTCGTGTCGTCACCCTTTCAACGAGTCGCCGGTGCGGAGCTCTATGAGATTCCCGCATTCACTGGACATCGCCGACACGTCACCTACTGTGGCACGTGATCCGGTGGCTCGAAGCAGACAGTATCGAGCCACCGTTGACGGTGCGGAATGACACTCCGACGCTACTCCGCAGCAGAAGGAGCGCTCGTATCGGGGCTTGTTCGATTCTCGGATGGCGATGCATCCGCCCCTGTTGCGGCGCTATCGCCATGGCTGAGGCCACCGCGACGTCGACGTCTGCGCCGAGGTGCAGAGGAACGTTCCGCGCCCGCGACACCTGACAACGGCTTCGCCTCATTCGAGGTGCCCGGCTCACTCTTCCCCTCGGCATCATGCCCATGCCCTTCGTGGCCGTGTGCCTCGTGACGCCCCCGGCCCTGCGGGTTATCGCTTCGGGTACGACGGCGCGTGCGTGTGCGGGCCGGCCGTTCGTTCCCTTCGCGTGCTTCACCGCGACCAGCTCCTCGGCTTCGGTCGGCGGAGCCTGAACGGCGAGCGCTCCCATCCTTGACCGGGGTCGCTTTCAAACGACCCTTCGTTCCTTCAGGGATTTTCAAATCTTCGAAGAGGTGGGGTGATGAGCTGTAGGTTTCGCGGGGCTCGGGAATGCCAAACTCGAGTGCTTTGTCAATGAGCGCCCACTTATGCATGTCATCCCAGTCCACAAAGGTGACGGCGATGCCCGTGCGGCCCGCACGGCCGGTGCGGCCGACACGGTGCAAATACGTCTTCTCGTCATCAGGCACCGTGTGATTAATGACGTGAGTGACATCGTCGACGTCGATCCCTCGCGCAGCGACGTCAGTGGCGATGAGAATGTCCTTCTTGCCCGCCTTGAACGCTGCCATAGCCCGCTCGCGCTGATCCTGGTTCAGATCACCGTGCACGCTCACCGCAGAAAAACCACGGTCGACCAGTTCTTCTTGCAGCTTCGCAGCGGCCCGCTTGGTGCGCATGAAGATCACTGTCTTCCCGCGACCTTCTGCCTGCAGAATACGGCCAATCACTTCGTCTTTATCGAGGGAATGCGCCCGGTAGATGATGTGCTCAATGTTTCCCTGCATGGCGCCTTCATCGGGATCGCTGGCGCGAATGTGTATGGGTGTGCGCATGAAGCGGCGTGCGAGCGCGACGATCGTTCCCGGCATGGTCGCGGAGAACAACATCGTGTGACGGGTATCGGGAGTCTGCGAGAACAGTTTCTCAATATCGGCAAGAAAACCGAGGTCGAGCATCTTGTCTGCTTCGTCGAGCACCATCTCGCGAACGTTCTTCAGGTCAAGCAAGCGTTGGCCAGCGAGGTCGAGCAGGCGGCCGGGAGTTCCCACGACGACCTGGGCTCCCGCCTTCAGCTGGTCGATTTGACCCTCGTACGCCTTGCCGCCGTAAATCGGCACGATCTGAATGGCACGGTTCTTTGCAGCGAGCACGAGGTCTTCGAACACCTGCACTGCGAGCTCGCGGGTCGGCACCACCACGAGTGCCTGCACGCCAGGTGCTGGCTCGGCACCTACCCGCTGCAAGAGTGGCAGACCGAAACCGAAGGTCTTGCCAGTGCCGGTTTTCGCCTGGCCGATGATGTCTTGGCCTGACAGCGCCAGTGGGATGGTTTGTTCTTGGATCGGGAACGCATCAACGATGCCTTCGCTTGCGAGTGCATCAACCAGATCGTGGTCGACGCCGAGTTCGGTGAACGTGGTCACGGGGAATCCTGTCGTGAAATAGTGTCGCTACGCACTGATCCACACAGGCGTAGCGCGTCGGCGCTCCGTGGCGGCGACGCAAACTGTCAAAGGTGCAACCGCAGAAAATTGGCTACGATCTCCAGTCTATGCGGTGTGCGATGTGCATGGCCGGTACACTAGCGACGTGTTCGAGTGGATCAAATCATTGCGTGACGGATGGCGAAAAGACAAAGCGCCAACCCGCATGATCAGTGCCCGTTCAGACACGCACGACGCTGTGCGACTCGAACTGCGCGAATTCGCCCCCGGTATGATGACATTTTTGGGGCTCACCACCTACTTGCAGCTCGAACTGTATGAGGCCGCCGCTCGTGCCGTAGCCGGTGCCCCCAACCTCAAATCAAAAGAGGTGCTTGCCCGTTCCGCCGGTATCACCCTCGCAAAGCACCAACGGTTCAGTGACGAATTGCGCCGGCGCGGGCGGGAACCGCACCTCGTGATGATGCCGTACACGCCGGTCATCGATGAGTTCCTTGCTCGCATCGATACCGAAGACTGGCACCAGCACGTGCTGAGTATTTACCTTGTCGGTGGCCTCTTCGATGGATTCTTTGCGGAGCTCGCCCGCGGACTCGAAGATCCTTTCCGTGCCGATGCCATTTCGATCCTGAGAGACGACTCGGGACGAAAA
The DNA here is from genome assembly GCA_964547775.1 of uncultured Leucobacter sp. GTDB lineage: Bacteria > Actinomycetota > Actinomycetes > Actinomycetales > Microbacteriaceae > Leucobacter. Next base: position 23,232 of record CAZJOZ010000010.1, on the reverse strand, counting down.
GAACTGCAGGAATTGCTGGCCGGCGAGATCGCGGTCGATCCGCCCCTCGCTCATCGGCTTGCGCTGTGGGGGCGTCGACTCGTGGGTGACACCCTCCTGGTATCACGGGAGGTGCTCTCGCTCAGCGAGCATCGCACCTTCGTCGCAAGCCACGTGGAACCGATCTTCACGGAACTGATTGCCGATCACACCCGCCGAATGGATGGACTGGGTCTCACTGCCTGACCGTGACGTTCACATGAGTTCCGAGCCCCAGCAGGCATTCACGATCTCACCCTCGTTGACGCCTTCGCCACCTGTGCACTGCCGCTACTTTGAAGCGGGCACGTGCAGATCGTGCAGCCTTCTTGCGACACCGTATGCCGCGCAGCTCGCCGCTAAGGCTGAACGCTGTGCGACGCTCTTACCCCAGGTTCCCACCTCGGCATGGCTCCCACCGTTCACCGCAGGGGACCGCGGTTTTCGGAACCGCGTGAAACTCGTGGTCGGCGGTGCGTCCGGTGCGGTGACGCTCGGCATTCTCGGGCCGGACGGTCACGGAGTAGACCTCCGCGAGTGCGCGATTCAAGCACCGGAAATCGCGCAGGTCATCCCAGCGATTGCCTCGTTTCTTGACGCAACCCGACTCGCGCCGTACAACGTGCCGGAGCGACGAGGCGAATTAAAGTTTGCCCATCTCACCATTGCCCCGTCGAATGACCTCATGGTCCGATTCGTGGTGCGCAGTGAGCGAGCGCGGGCGGTGATTCGTGGCCGCCTGGGGGAGTTGAGGCAACAGGTGCCGAACGCTACGGTGATCTCGGTGAACCTGCTGCCAGAGCACAAGGCAGTGCTCGAGGGTGAAGACGAAGAGCTGCTTTGGGGTTCAACCCTCGCAATGCAACTTGGCGGAGGCGATCACTCACTCACCCTGCACCTGCAACCGCAAAGTTTCTTTCAGACGAACACCGAGGTAGCTCGTGCGCTGTATGCGCAGGCTGCCTCGTGGGCGGTCTCGCTGCAACCGGAATCTGTATGGGATCTCTACTGCGGTGTGGGTGGATTCGCACTGCACTGTGCCGAAGCCATGCGAGGGGGAGCATCGAAGGCAGGCTCTGATCCCCGGGTGACGGGCGTGGAACTCAGCGAAGCGGCGATTGCATCTGCGAGCCGTTCGGCACGCGAGGCCGGTGTGCAGGCACACTTTCTCGCCAGAGATGCCACGGAGTTTGCGCTTGCGGCAGCAGCGGAAACGCTGCCTGACCTATTGATCGTGAATCCACCCCGAAGAGGCATCGGCGAGACACTCGCGCAGTGGATCGAAGGGAGCGGAGTTCCGACGGTAATCTACTCGAGTTGCAATCCCGTCAGCCTCGCCAAGGATCTCGCCGCGATGCCGAGCTACGTGGTGCGGGAGGCGCGGTTGTTTGACATGTTCCCGCACACTGCGCACCTTGAGGTGGCCGTGCTCCTCACCCGCCAAGGCTGAACGCCGGGCGGCGAGTCGCCACAGCTCACTGCTTGGCGTGAGGTGGTTCAGCGAAGGAGCGCTGGTTCAGTACCGCGAGTTACTCGTTCCGAACGTTGGATTTAGCTCACGAAGCCGACGCGTCGACCTGATTCGGCACCCAACTCAATGTAGGCGATGGAGTCGGTGTCAACGAGAAACTGGCGCCCCTTCAGATCAGTGAGCGCGAGCAGTTCATCATCATTCGCAACCGCCTGATCGATGATTGCACGCACCTCAGCGGGCGTTGAATCAACCTCGAATGAGAGTTCTCGGGGCGAGTGCTTGATGCCGATGCGAACTTCCACGGTTCCTCCTGAGGTGTGCGCACGAGGCGCGGTGTCGAATGCTGACATCAGTGAGTCTAGAACGTGACGGACCGATGCCGCACGGATCACGCCCTGGTTTCGCCCACAGCGCACCCAGACTGATTTCCGCCTGCTGGGCAACCGCGAGCGACTTCGAAAATGTCACTGGTGAGCTCTACGCTGAACACGTGCTCACCTTCGACCCTTCCCAGCAGCGTGCGCTGAGCCTCGACCCTGCCCAGCATGCCCGTGTCCTCGGTGCCCCCGGCAGCGGCAAGACCACGCTGATTCCTGAGCTGTGGAAGCGGCTTACCGCCGGCGACTGGGATGACGAAGCACTTCTCGTGCTTGCCCCTAACCGGCGTGTCGCAGGTGCGTTGCGGCAGGAACTCGAGCGGCGACTCGATCGAGCTATCGCCGGAACCCCCGTGCGCACTCCGGCGTCTCTCGCGTTTGCAGTGCTGCAGCGTCACGCGGCACTGACCGGTCGCGAATCGCCTCGCCTGTTGACCGGCACCGCGCAAGACGACGCTGTGGAGCGGGTTATTTCCGATTGCCTTGAGGGTAGCGTTCCACTCCAGCATCCGTTGCCGTTTCTCCCTGAGGTCGTGCAGGGGGCCGCGTTCCGGGCGGAGCTGCGTGAGTTCAGCAGAGTGTGCGATGACTACAACGTCGCAGACTCTGCCGAACTGTTGGCATTGCTCTCGGCGCGGGAGCCCGAGAACCATTTGAGTGCGCGCGAGTCAGACGATCTCACCGATGACATGCGCGAACGCTGGCTGGGAGCTGCAGAACTGCTTGATCACGTACGTGCGCGCTTGCGGATGGAGCGGCCCGGAGAACTGCCCTCGAGTACCATGTTGCGCGACGCTCGGCACCTCATCTTGAACGATGATGAGTTGACGGTGCCGAAACTCATACTCATTGATGATGCGGGTGAACTCGGAGAGGGGGCGCTTGCCCTGGTTGCTGCACTCGCCGAGCGTGGCACCGCGGTGTGGGTCTTTGGTGATCCAGACATCTCGACAAGTGCTTTCCAGGGCGAGCGAACGCGGGTGCTCGCCGATCTTGCCGGTGAGCTGCAACGCCGGGGTGCCAATGGAAGCAGTCGTGGCCCCGAGCAGGTGGTGGTGCTTGACCAGGTCTACCGTCACGGTTCTCGCCTGCGAGCTCTGATACAGCAGTTCAGCGGAAGAGTTGGTGCTGCTGGAGCCGGTCAACAGCGAGGCGCACCCTCCGCTCATCCTGGGCTGAATGAACGCCACGATGTGGTGAGGTTCGCGACGGTTGGCACCGGGGCCGAGCAGCTCGGTGCGATCGCACACCACCTGCGCGCGCGCCATCTGGGGCTGGGTAATGAAGCAGCACTGGCGTGGTCTCGTATGGCGGTGCTGTGCCGTACCCGGGGCGAGGTGCAGCGTGTGTCTCGCGCGCTCGCAGGCTTGCAAGTGCCGAGCGAAACCACTGCGGGTGGCGTGATCCTGCGGGAGCACGAGTTGGTGAGAGACCTGGTTCGCATGCTGCAACATGCCCTTGGCATCGCCCCGCTCGATGCACACGGAGTCATGCGGTTGCTCCGAGGGCCGCTCGGGGGGCTCGACCCGATCGCCTTGCGACGATTGCGAGCAGCCCTTCGTTTGCAGGCCGCACGAGATGGCCGGCTCGCTTCCCACAGTCAGGAGCACGTTGACGAACTGGTCATGGAGGGTTTCCAGTTCCCAGGCCAACGACCCATCGTCGATATGCGTGCTGCACGCCGGCTCCGTGCCCTCGGTGTGATCGCCGCCGAGGCGCAGCGAGTGCATGAGGCTGGTGGCACCCCGAGGGAGGTGCTCTGGCAGATCTGGCAGCGCAGTGAGTTGCCAGCGGCGCTGCAGGAGCAGGCGCTCAACGCAAAAGGAGCTCGTCGCGAAGAAGCAAACACCGCCCTTGACGGCGTACTTGGGCTGTTTTTCGCGCTCCAGCGACATGAAGAACACGACAGTGAACGCCCGATCGATGCGGTGCTGACAGAGCTCGTGACCAGCACCGTTCCTGAGGATTCGCTCGCTGCGAAGAGCGCACGGGATGTGGTCACCGTGACCACTCCGCAGGGGGCCATCGGGCAACAGTTTGATCTCGTGTGCATCGTCGGGCCGCAAGACGGAGAGTGGCCAAACCTGAGAACTCGAGGGTCGCTGCTCGGGGTGACCGCGCTCGAACGATTGCTTCGTGACGGTCAAGCCACCATGCCGTCCCGCCGTGACACCTTGCATGATGAGCTCCGATTGTTCGTTCACGCACTTTCGCGATCGCGAGGCGAAGTGCTTGTCGTCGCGGTGAAAAACGAGGATCAGCATCCGAGCGTCTTCTTTTCGCTCGGCCACGAGCATCACGTGGAGCGTGACCTACCCAGTTCACGACTCACCCTTCGCGGAGTGGTAGCCGAAATGCGGCGGCGTTTGGTAAGGGACCCAGCAGATGCTGAGGCGCTCACTTCACTGGTCGAGCTGGCAGAAGCTGGAGTACCCGGAGCACACCCTGACGACTGGTATGGTGTGCGCCCTCCGAGTACTCACAGGCCGCTGGCAGACATTGCTGCGGGAGACACGGTGCGAGTGAGCCCGTCACAATTGCAGCAAGCAGAAACGTGTCCGCTCAACTGGTTCGTTTCTACGATTGGAGGCTTCACCGCTGACTATCGGGCCAACGTGGGAACACTGCTACACCGGGCACTGGAGACCGCGGGCGATGCAGCGACGGCGGAGATGCTCCGCGAAGCCGTGTTCTCGCACTGGCCCGAACTGCAGTTTGAAGCGAACTGGCAGTCTGAACGCGCACGCCAGGACACCGAGCACATGGTGCGCGCGGTCGCGACCTACCTCTCGAAATGTTCTGCATCGGATCGGACTCTGGTCGCGCGAGAGGCCACGTTCGAAGTGGCCATTGAATTTGCGCGACTGCGTGGCATAGCCGACCGAATAGAAGCAGTAAAGCACGAGAACGGCGCACTCGAGCTGCGCATCGTTGACCTGAAAACCGGTCGTACTGCGCCAACGAAAGCCGAGGTTGCTGATCACGCGCAGCTGCAGGCCTACCAGCTGGGCGCTCAGGAGGGAGCCTTTCTTGATCACGAGGGAAACACACTACCGCAGGCCGCCTTCACCAGCGCCTCGCTCCTGTACGTGCACCCCGACACGCTGAGCGCGACGCAACGAAAACAGGGTGAGTCCTACGTTGAGTACGCGCAGCAGGGCCTCACCGCGGAGTCCCGTGAAACGTTCATTGAGCGAGTCCTCGCCACGGCGCACGCGATGGCAGGATCGTCCTTCGTCGCTCAGGTGGAACATCACTGCAGTGACCCGTACGCCATCGGCGCGGGGTGCGCTCTGCATATCATTCCGGCGGTGAGCGCTTCATGATTCCTGTGTTCAGCGCGAGCGATATAGCTCACATTGTTGCGGCCGAGACTGGTGCCGTGGAACTGCCCACCACCGAACAAGCCACAGTCATTGAACAGCCGCTCGAGGGCAGCGTGCTCGTCATCGCGGGTGCCGGGAGCGGCAAAACGGCAACAATGGCGCATCGGGTGGTGTGGCTTGTCGCGAATGGCCTCGCTCGCCCTGAGGAGGTGCTCGGCCTCACCTTCACGCGGAAGGCTGCAGGTGAACTCAGCGAGCGGGTGTCCACCCAGCTCCAACGATTTCTCCGGTGCCTCGCCATGCCTGAGATACATGACCGTCTCAGCCAGCTACAACGCGAGCGCGCGTCCGCGCTCGTCGAAGACATGGCTGACGGGCTCCACACACCCGATGTGAGCACCTACAACTCGTTTGCCTCGGCGATTGTCACTGAGTTTGGGGCGATCGCAGGGCTTCCCGCAGGAAGCGAAGTGATTGACAGTGCAACCGCCTGGGGGATTGCAAGAGACATCGTGTGCGAGAGCACCGATTCGAGACTCGCACAGAGCGGAGCATCGATTCGTAGCCTGGTAGGTCAGGTGCTCACTCTCGATCACGCAGTGGCCGAGCACCTCACGACCTTCGATGCCGTGGCCGAACGCGTGCAAGAGGCGAAGCGTATTGAGGGCCTGCCGTACCGCGAGGACAAAGCTGAGGGGCGCTATGCCATCATCGATCAGATCCTGGCCGATCTCCAGGCGACCGAGGTTGCGGTAGATCTCGCGAGAGCATTCTCGGCAGAGAAGCGTCGCCGCGGGGTGCTTGAGTTTTCCGACCAACTCGCACTTGCCGTGGACACCCTTCGACGTTCGCCTGACGCAGTGCGGGTGCTCCGGCGACGGACACCGGTCGTGCTGCTCGACGAAGTGCAAGACACCTCAGTCGGTCAAACGGTGCTGCTTTCCATGCTCTTTGCCGGGAACTCAGTGATGGCGGTGGGTGATCCACACCAGTCCATTTACGGATTTCGTGGGGCATCGGCGAGCAATCTCCGAAGCTTCCACCGTGACTTCCAATTCCCTCGAACGTTCACCGCAAACGATAGCGCCCGAAGCGAGCGGAAAGGCATCACACTGCCACTGTCGGTCAGCTGGCGGAATCCCGCGAAGGTCTTGATCGCCGCAAATGTCGTCAGCGAACCGCTCACCGCACAACTCGAGCGTTCGGGAGCGGGGTTACGTGTGGAACAACTCACCTCGGGTGAAGAATATGTTCGCGAACGTCCTGATGCGGCACCGCAAGCGGTTCCGTCAACAGCGCCCCCGAGGGTTGAGGCCATCGTTGAAGAGACAATCGATGCCGAATTTGAGGCGCTTGCAGCATGGATGCGGGAGGCGAGGAACGAACACCTCACACGGACCGGTCAACCAGCAACAGCGGCCGTCGTGTGTCGCGCGCGAAAGCACATGCCAGCGTTGTCGGCTGCGCTGTGGCGGGCTGGAGTGCCAAACCAGATTGTGGGTATCGGTGGCCTGCTTACGACGCCAGAGGTCACTGACCTTGTGTGCGCGCTGCGGTGTCTCTGGTACGCCGACGCGAGTAACGAACTCATACGTGTGCTTGCCGGGCCAAGGTTCCGCGTGGGTCCAGCTGACCTTGCCGGTCTCGCCCACGCGGCGCGATGGTTTTCACAGCGAGACCACACCAAGCAACCCGTCGAGCGGGAACTCTTGACTACCGAAGCAGGGCTGCCCATCGCTGAGCAGCAATTCACGCTGCTTGACGCGCTCGACGAGATTGCAGAACTCCGCTCACTGGAGCACCGAGCGTTGGAACACGTCTCACCGCTGGGTCGTGAACGCCTGCAGGAGGCAGGACTCATGTTCCAGCACCTTCGTCGAGAGGTCGGAGGCGACATCCTGGCTCTGCTGCGCAGTGTTTCACAAGCACTGTTGCTCGACATTGAACTCGACGCGGCAGAATATACCGGCTATGACGGCGCCGCGGTAGCGAGGGCAAATCTTGATGCGTTTGCTGACCTGGTGGCTGGATACCTTGCCACGGATGATGAAGGCACCCTTGCTTCGGTGCTGCAGTGGCTCGAGCGGGCAACAGAAGAAGATGAGCCAGCAGAGCACGTACCCGAACCAGAACCCTCGACGGTGCAACTGATCACCGTGCACGGTGCGAAAGGGTTGCAGTGGCATCTCGTGGCGGTGCCTCGACTCGTTGAGGGAGAATTTCCGGCCTCCCCGCGTGAGGGGCGCGGGTGGCTCAGACCTGGGCAGCTTCCTGATGCGCTCCGCGGCGACCGTGAGGCGCGACCCTCGCTCGACCTTGGCGCGGCTGCGACACAGCGTGAGGTGCGCGATGCGCTGGCACAATACCAAGAGGCGCTCAAGGCGCAAGCGTTGAGCGAAGAGCGCCGACTCGCGTATGTGGCCGTCACTCGAACGCAATCCCGCTTGCTTCTCACCGCGTCGTTCTGGGGTGGCCAGAAGAAATCGCGAACCTTGGCCCCCTATCTGGGAGAGTTGGCAGCTGCAGGGGTGATTGAGGAACCGCCAGCATCGAGTGCCTTCGAAGCTGACCCGTCATCAGGCTCAGCACGTACCGCGCAATGGCCGAGTGATCCACTGGGAAGCCGTGCCGAGGCAGTCCATGCCGCTGCAACGCGTCTCCGTGCGGCCCTCAACTCGAGGCGTCCCCGTGATCGTGGTGACGCAGAAGATCGTGACGTGAGCAGCGGGGCGGTCGAAGGACTCGTGTCGACCGTTGATCTCCTTCTTGCCGAGCGGGACGCTGGCCTACGCGGGGTCACCGCGGACCGAACCGTTGACCGCATTACCGCCTCCACCTTTCATGAGTTCGTGGAAGATCCAGAAGAAGCAGAACGGCGACGCCTCCGACCGATGCCCGTTCGGCCATACCGTCGCACCCGGGTTGGTAATCTCTTCCACGAATGGGTCGAGCGGCGGACCGGCACTGCGATCGGCACTTCGTTGACCCTCGCAGGTGTCGATTTGGCGATTGACGAGAGTGATATGCCACTGCCGGGTGACTCGGAGGAGCTGGCGGCTCCTGCGACTGAACCGACACTCGCACACGATGAGCGTGACTTGCAAGCGCTCATTGAACAATTCGAAGCGTCACGTTTTGCTGACATGCAACCGATCGCCAGTGAACTCGAAATTACCCTGCCCTTCGCCGACACGACGCTCGTGTGCAAGCTCGACGCCATCTACCACGCCGCACCCGGTTCCTCAGCAGAATTCGAAATTGTGGACTGGAAGTCAGGGGTTCCACCGCGTACTGACACAGAGCGAGCATCCCGGTTCTTGCAACTCGACCTGTACCGACATGCCTATGCGCAGTGGGCGGGAATCGACCCCTCGCGGATCGATGTCACCCTGTTCTACGTGGCAGCAGGTGTTGAACTGCGCGCGGCACACCCGCGTAGTCTCGAGGAACTTGAGTCGTTGTGGAGGGCTTCCCGCGCCGCAGTATTACCGGTCGACCGGGGGACGTGAGGAATCCGAAATCTCGGAGTCGTGTGGCCCGTCAAAGTCTTCATCAGGAAGAAAAACCCGGTCCTCGTCGAGCGCATCGTATTCCGCAGTTTCAGAGCGGAGATCGTCGACTGACTGTGGAGTGGCTGCGAGCACCTGCTCCGCTTCGAGTGTTGAGAGCTTGGCCCGCTGGGGCAGGGGAGTGCCCATCGACTGCAGTCGATCGACGAGGTGGTCAAGCATCGATACGGCATCGTCAACGACGGCCGCATCATGGGTATCGACACCGTGCAACAACCACTTCGCAACCTCAAGCTCGTGGTAGAAGCGAGCGCGAGCCTCGATTTCACGCTGACCGACGATGCCGCGAAGAGTTGCGTAGCGAATCAACGCAACCTCAAAGGTCTCGCGATCTCCCGCACACAACCAACTCACATCACTTGCCGGATCGCCAAGGGAGAGCTCATTCCAACCGAGCACGCCCTGTACCGTGTCATCGCCGATGAGGAGCACTTCTGGCTCGAGTGAGCCGTGGATCACCGTCGGCGCGAAACTCCAGAGCGCCTCTGCATCGAGCACCTCTTCCCATCGTTGCCGCACGGTGTCAGGAAGTTTTCCCGTTCCGACGGCACGCTGCACGATGCGCATTGCGCGACTACGAACCTCATCTGCGGTGCGTACCGGCAGACCCGCCTCCTGCACGATGCTGGTGGGTAACTCATGAATTGCCGCAAGCGCCTCTGCGAGTCGTTCCAACAGGAGTGGATTGGACTCGAAATCTTCGAGGGCTGACGGTGTGCCCGCGAGAAAGGTGCTGACCACTGCGCGAGTATCGCCCGCCCGTGTCATGCCCAGGGTGAGCGGAACTGCGAAGGGGAGTCGAGACCGAGCGCCGTCTTCGAGCGCGGCGAGTCCCAAGAGCTCGCCTGATTGACGAACCTCCGCGGCGGGCGTTTGCGGCACTCGAATAATGACCTCGCCGTCTTGCGTCGCGAGCACGGCAGACCGGAATTCGCCTCCGCTCCCTGCGGTATGTGTTCGTGTGCCGGTCACCTCAAGACCTGAGACTGCCGACGTGGCGAGGGCGGCTAGAGTGAATGGGGTGCTGACCATACCCTCAGCGTAAGCAGAGAGCGGGCACACATCGAGACGCCACGCGCAGTGAGGTCGATGCCATAGGTGCCCAAGATCGGAGAGCTCATGACGGAACGTTCCGTGCCGCCCCTGGTGAGTGGCCTCCTTGATCGTGACACCGACACCCGAGTGAGTGAAGCCGCGCTCGACCGGGCCTGGAGTGATCCCGCCACCGTGGTGCTGCGCCTTCGCTCAGGGAAGGTGCCGATACGTTCCTCTCGAGATGTCGAAACATCGCGAGTCGACCTTGACTTCGTACCCGCTTCAGGCGAGCGAACCGTCGATCACCTGTTTCTTGGTCGAACTTCCGAGTTCGCAATTTTCGCAATCGAACTTGACGAGGATCCACTCACGTCGGAACCCTCGGGTGGTTGGCAGTACCCACTCATGATTGGCAACAGACTCGACCGCCTGCAACGCGAGGTTCTTGCGGTCGCATTTGCGCTCAGCAACTGGCACCGCGAGGCGGTATTCTCTCCCGCCGATGGTGAATCTACCACACCGATCCTCGGGGGTTGGGCGCGCGTCGATTCGCACGGGAGAGAGCACTTCCCGCGCACCGATCCTGCGGTGATCGTGCTCGTCGAACATGAGGACCAGATTCTGCTTGGATCGAATGTGCTGTGGGAGTCAGGCCGTTTTTCGCTCCTTGCGGGGTTTATCGAGGCGGGGGAGAGCGCGGAGCAGACCGTCGTGCGAGAGGTGTTCGAAGAGGCTGGAGTACGTGTGCACGATGTGCGCTACATGGGATCGCAGCCCTGGCCATTTCCGCGGTCACTGATGCTCGGTTTCCGTGCTCGACTTGCTCCCGGCGCAGACCCGGAGCACCTGGTGCCTGAGACCGGTGAAATTTCCGAGCTTCGCTGGTTCTCTCGAGATGAGTTGCGTGATCCTCCGCCGGGAGTCACGTTGCCAATGGAACTCTCGATCGCGAGATGGCTGATCGACGAATGGGTCGCCGAGGGTGACCGTGGTGAATGATCTGCTTGATGCACTCGACCCGCAGCAGCGGGAGGTAGCGGAGTGTCTGCGGGGACCGGTCGCGGTGCTCGCGGGGGCTGGCACGGGGAAGACCCGCACGTTGACCCACCGTATTGCCCACGGGGTGAGGGTTGGAGCGTACGCGCCGAATCGAGTGCTTGCTGTGACCTTCACGCGGAAGGCGGCGGGTGAACTCCAAACCAGGTTGCGGGCTCTGGGCGCGCAGGGGGTGCGAGCGCAAACCTTTCACGGCGCGGCGCTCGCGCAACTGAGCTACTTCTGGCCCCAGGTTGTCGGAGGATCCGCGCCGAAAGTCATCGGCGCAAAGGTTCCTGTGCTTTCGCAGGCGGTGGAGTCGCTCGGGATGCGTCTCCCGGGTGAGACGCTGCGTGATCTCGCCGCGGAGATTGAGTGGCGCAAGGTGTCGATGCTCGGTCTTGAAAGCTACGGCGCGCTCTTCACTGCTGATCGCGAGCCACGCCCCGCACCAACAGGAGTGACGCCCGAACAAGTGATCGACGTGCACGAGCGTTACGAGGCGTTGCTGGCAGAACGGAAGCAAATCGATTTCGAAGACGTGCTGATTTTGACGACGGGCATGCTAGAGACTGAACCCGGTGTCGCGCTGCAAGTGCGCGAGCAGTATCGGTTCTTCACCGTGGATGAATACCAGGATGTGTCACCGCTCCAGCACGCCTTGCTCAAAGTGTGGCTCGGTGACCGGGATGACCTGTGCGTCGTCGGTGATGCGAGCCAAACGATCTACAGTTTCGCCGGTGCTTCAAGTGGTTATCTATTGCGATTTGGCAACGAGTACCCTCACGCGCGCACCTTTCGACTCGAACACAACTATCGTTCAGAAGAACCCATCGTACGCATTGCGAACCGACTCATGGCCGATCAGCCGGGAGCACTGACCTTGCGTGCGATGCGTGACATGGCTGAACCGCCGCAAGCTCCCGACGATGCCTTGACAATGGCGTCAGCTTCGTCGGGTACCACCGGACGCTACAATGCGGCGCCGGTCCGGATGGAGTGGTTCGCGAATGAGCGGGATGAGGCAATTGCGGTTGCCGAAGCGATTCGAGACAGTATCGATGCCGGGATGCCGGCAAGTGACATCGCGGTGCTCTATCGCGCAAATGTGCAATCGGCAGTGATAGAGGATGAACTGCAGCGGCTCGGCATTTCTGTCAGGGTGCAGGGGGCGCAACGATTCTTTGATCGTGCCGATGTGCGGCAAGCGGTCATGCTGATTCGTGGGCAAGCCAAGGTGTTCGATGCCCGGCCGCTGGTCGAGCTTGTCAGCGATGTGCTGCGTGCGGTTGGCCTCACCGCGAGAGCACCCGAGGGTGGTGCTGCTCGCGAACGGTGGGACGCACTGCACGCACTGCTGATGTTGGCTGAAGAACAACCTGCGGGCACGACTATGGAGGCATTCAGCGAAGAACTGCTGCAACGGTCGCGAGCTCAGCATGAACCCACGATTGATGCGGTGACGTTGAGCGCGATCCACTCTGCGAAGGGGCTTGAGTGGAAACTGGTGCATGTGATCGGAATGAGTGAGGGATTGTTGCCGAACGCTTATGCCGATACCGATGAAGCCATCGATGAGGAACGGCGACTCGCCTACGTGGCCTTCACTCGGGCACAGGCCGAGCTGCGCCTCTCAGGCAGCGCTGGCGGCGGACGAGTAGCTCGGAAGCCGTCTCGTTTTCTCACCGAGGCTGGGGTGAGCATCGGAGGTTGAGGGTGGTCCAGCTGCGTGGGTGCTGAGACTGACACACCCACAAGCCGGGTGAGTTGGCACTGATTCCACCCGGGGAATGAGTGTTGGGGTGCCATTGGTGACCGCGAACCGCAGGCGGGTGCTGGCAAGTGCGGGTGAGCCCGACATGGTGTGCTGAAACACCAGTGTCGCGTGGAGGGCAACAAGCGCGGCGCACACGGTGGTGTCAGTTGCAGGAGTGCGTCCGATGAGTTGAGCGGCGAGGACCGGCGCGAGCGGATCTCGTTCGAGTCCGTGGAGCTCGAGACAGGCGAGGCAGGGGGACCCTCCCTGCAGCACCAAGGGGCCGATGATCACACTCTGGTCGGTGAGTCGTACCAAGAGGTGTGGAATTTCGTACCGGAGGAGCGGTTGAGCCTGGTTAGCGGGTTGGAGAAAGTGTTCGACTACTACGGCGAACTGAGTGCGCTCGTGTGTGGGGGCGATGATGGCCCCTGCGCGTTCGAGGGCAGCACGGGTTTCATGCGAGGCGTGCCCGTTGCCCATGACACTGACCAGAGGAGGCGACTTGACATGATGGACGACCGCTTGGTCTACGGGGATGGGGCCGTGAACCGAAGGTGCAGGCGCATCTGGGACCGCCTGTTTCAGGAGCGCCGGTGCAAGCTCTGCGAGGAGGGTGCGTCGCTCATGGGTGGTGATGCCAACCCGACGTGCGATCGTGGCGAGATCGTTCGATGCGATGCCGCTACGGAGTGCGTCGATGAAACGCAGCGTGGCTGTTGAGGGGTGTCTGAGCCTCACGATCGGACGGTCGAACCCAAACCTGAGCACCTCGGTTGACTCCCAGCACATCGGCAAATCCGGGTTCAGCGTGAGGAGGGAAGGGTGACGATCCTGCATGCACTCATTGTGTGCAGAGCACGGATCGTCTCAGCGAGTTGTGCACAGGTGCGGTATGGCCCCGGCAGTGGGAACGCTGTGACCTACGAGTCGTCTCCCGGTTCTGGTCGATCACGATGGTCCCCGAGATCGTTATCGGTTGCCTGATCCTGGTCGGACTCCCGAAGGAGATCAGCGAGCGCTCGATCAAACTCATCAGCGGGCGCTGGTTCGGGGCGCTCGCCAGCGAGTCCGAGGCGTTCCAACAGTCGAGCAGGGTGATCAAGCTCTTCGGCATTCGGCAAGAGATCAGGATGCGCCCACAGGGCATCGCGTCGCTCGACACCTCCTCGTTCGGCAACGAGACGCCACATCGCGGCCGCTTCACGCATGCGTCGTGGTCGCAGCTCAAGGCCCACAAGCGTGCTGAAGGCATGCTCGGCGGGGCCGCCCGAGGCGCGTCGCCGGCGCACCATCTCTGCAATCGCTGCATGACCGGGAATACGTGACACTGCGGCATCAGTTACCACGTCGACCCAGCCTTCAATGAGGGCGAGCATGGTCTCGAGGCGCTCATGCGCGGCGTCTTGTTCCGGCGTGCGCGGAGGGATTAACGCGCCGCTTGAGACAAGCTGCTGAAGTGCGTCAGTGTCGGCTGGATCAAAGTCGCGCGCCAGATCTTCGATTTGCAGAGTGTTGATCCTCATGCCGCGGGCATAGTCAGTAATTGCGGAAATCAGATGGAGACGGAGCCAGCGAGTATGCCTGAACAGTCGTGCATGCGCGAGCTCGCGGGTGGCAAGGAACAAGTTCACCGCGTCAGCATCTTGCTCGAGCCCTTCGGCGAACGTTGCAACGCCACTGGGAATGAGCACTCCACCCTCACGGCCTGGTCCTTCAAAGAGCGGAATGCCGACATCCCCGCCAGCCACAACCTCCGTGGACAGCTTGCCGACGATTTGGCCGAGCTGTGTGGCAAACAGCGCCCCCGCAACACTCTTCAGCATAGGAGCGAAACCGCCAACCGCCTGCTGAAGCTGCTCAGGAAGCTGGCTACTGACCGCGTCCGTGAGGGCACGGGACACTGACTCCGCAACGGGCTCAGCGAGACTGATCCAAGTATCAACCGTTTGCTGTACCCATTCCACGCGGGTGAGGGTACGTGGCGCATCAGGAGTAGCGCCAAGTTCAGTGACCTCGTCAAGCCAGAGTGAGGCCACAGGAAAGGCTCGCTCCGCCGAAGCGGGGTCGCCGGTGTGTGGATGTGCTGACGCAACGTCGATTGCGGTGCGCCTGGTGACCGACCAATCGATTTCTCCACTCGGACGCTGCATCGCCTGCTGCAATGTCGCAAAGAGGCCCTGCAGCGCAGCCGCATCTCCGGGCAGGCCTGCCGCCTGCGCGAACATCGCCGGATCGAACGAGACGCCATTGGTCCCTGGAACGGAACCACCCAACATCTCGTTCAGCATTCGCTGCAACTCATGAAGGGCATCATCGTCTGATCGTCCCGCGAAATCATCCTGTTCGCTCATGGTATTCACGCTACGGCACTCGGTTAGGAAACAGCAGGGAGTGGAGAGAGTTTGTTGGGGATCTGGTTGCGCTCACTGCGAACAGTTCGTTGGGAGCGGCTGGACGGGGTGCGGATCACAGCGTTTTCCCGACACGGATCGATAAGGTTGGAGCTACGCCAGAACCCCAACACTGTATAGAGAGTTTCGACGTGACACATTCGACCAACGCTGCTCCTCCCTCTGAACGTCGCAGAGTATCCCCGCTCGCCGTCACAGTGGTGCTCGTGGTGCTGCTGATTCTCGGCTTCCTTGCAGCGGCCTCCGTCATCACCGAGGTGCTGTGGTACGACCAGCTCGGGTTCCTGCCTGTCTTAGTCACCCAGTGGGTGGCCGCCGCGGTGATGTTTGTCATCGGGTTCATTGCGATGGCGGTTCCCGTATTTCTGACGGTTGATATTGCGTACCGCACCAGGCCCGTGTACGCGCGGCTCACCGCACAACTTGACCGCTATCAAGAGATGGTTGAACCGCTGCGTCGCGTGATCAAGTGGGCGCTCCCCGCGGTGTTCGGAGTGTTTGCGGGCTTGGCTGCCGCCGCAACCTGGCAGCGCACACTCCTCTGGCTGAATGCAGAGCCGACGGGCGAGAAAGACGCAGAGTTCGGTCTCGACATTTCGTTCTATCTGTTCGACCTCCCCTTCTGGCAGGGTGTCTTGGGTTTTGCATCCGCTGTGGTGCTCATCTCACTGATCCTGGGCGCCGCCACCAGCTATTTGTACGGGGGAATTGCCTTTGTCGGTCGTGAGGTTCGCGTCTCAAAGGCGACTCGTATTCAAGCGGCGGTGCTCGCGTTCCTGTACCTCTTGCTGCAAGGGGTGAGCCTGTGGTTTGACCGGTATGCAACGCTCACCGATAACTCAGGCCTCTACACAGGCGCGACCTTCACCGGCGCAAACGCAGTCATCCCCGGCAAGCAGATCCTGGCCGGCATTGCCGTGTTGGTCGCGGTGCTGTTCTTGGTGACGGCGTTCACTGGTAAATGGCGTATCCCAGTTATCGGCACCGCGCTCCTCCTGGTGTCAGCATTGGTGGTTGGCGTTGGGTATCCGTGGGCGATCCAAGAATTCCGGGTGAAGCCAGACGAGAAGAGTCTCGAAGACGACTACCTGTCGCGCAATATTGCAGCAACGCGCGCGGCCTACGGCATTGACGATGTGCAGATCGAGCGATATGACGCGGTCACTGATGCGGAACCGGGTCAGCTTCGCGGTGACGCAGAAACGACAGCAAACATTCGTATAATCGACCCCGAAGTGGTGTCGGCGACCTTTGCGCAGCTCGAGCAAAGCCGTCAGTACTACCAATTCCCCGACACCCTCAGTGTTGACCGGTACGAGATTGATGGAAAGATCGAAGACACCGTTTCGGCGGTTCGCGAGATCGATGTTTCGGGTCAGTCTGGCTGGTACAACCAGACCCTCGTCTACACCCACGGGTATGGGCTGGTCGCGGCGTACGGCAATCAGCGCTCTGCAAGTGGCGAGCCAGTCTTCCTTGAAAGTGGTATCCCCACCAGTGGCAAGCTGGGCACCTTCGAACCACGGGTGTACTTCGGGCAGTTCTCGCCCCCATACTCGATTGTCGGTGGGGAACGTGAACGACCGATCGAGCTCGATTACCCGGCAGACGACGAAGCCGCGGGTGGCTCGCAGACCGTCGAAGACCCCAACGATGACCCTGAAAACGCTGGAGATGCCGGCAACGGTGAAACTGATGGCGACGTCTCCAACAGCGACCCTGAAGCCAACGATGACTCGGGAGCAACCGAAGAATCAACGGCGATTGAAGATGAAGAGCTTGTTGAAGAGGTCGACGGCGCCCGCCAAAACCTCACCACGTTCTCCGGTGACGGCGGCCCCGTGCTGAGCAACCTTGCGGTGAAGCTGCTCTACGCGCTGAAGTTCCAGTCGATGGAGATCTTGCTGTCGGACGCGGTCGTTGACGGCTCCCAGATTCTGTACGATCGGGATCCGGTGCAGCGAGTGCAGAAGGTTGCGCCATACCTCACGATTGACTCGTCACCCTACGCTTCTGTGGTTGACGGAGAACTCGTGTGGATCGTGGACGGGTACACGACTTCAGACCAGTATCCCTACTCCGAGCTGCGGGACTACAACTCGCTGATCGTCGACGCGGATAACCCGCGAACGAGTATGCTTACTCAGCCGGTCAACTACATTCGGAACGCGGTGAAAGCGACCGTCAACGCGTACGACGGCAGTGTGAAACTGTACGCGTGGGATACCGAGGATCCGCTCCTGCAGTCGTGGAGCAAGATCTTCCCGGACACCCTGCTCCCCGTCGAAGAAATGAGCGGCGACCTGCTCAGCCACGTGCGATACCCGAGCGATCTCTTTAAGGTTCAGCGTGAGATGCTCTCGACCTACCACGTGACGAATGCGGGTGCGTTCTACTCGGAAGAAGACGCGTGGCGGACTCCCGATGACCCGGTCTCCGCGGTTGCCGCTGGCGGAGGTGCGGATGCGCTCCGGCAGCCCGCCTACTACCTGACCCTCGCAGCAGGAAAGGGTGCTGATCCAAACTTCTCGATCTATTCGACGTACATTCCCGCAGCGACCGGTGCCGATGCGCGGAATATCTTGACCGGTTACCTTGCCGCGAACTCGAACGCGGGCAACGTCGACGGCTCAGTGTCTGAAGATTACGGCACGCTGAAGCTGCTTACCTTGCCCAAGGGCAATACCGTGCCAGGTCCAGGCCAGGTGCAGAACAGTTTCACCACAGACTCCAACGTGACGAGTCTGCTGAACATTCTGCGTCAGGGTGAGAGTAATGTGATCAGCGGTAACCTGCTCACGCTGCCGGTCGGCGGAGGTCTCCTCTATGTGCAGCCGGTGTATGTGCAGGCTTCGTCTGGAACGAGCTTCCCGATTCTGCAGAAGGTGCTCGTCTCCTTTGGCGATCAGATTGCCTTCGAAGATACCCTTGCGATGGCGCTTGACACGCTCTTCGGCGGAAACTCCGGTGCCTCAACCGGGGACGAAGATGTGGCTGTCGATTCCGGCGACGATGCGAGCCCTGGCGGCGATGCTGACGCTGACCCATCAGGTGAACCTGGAGCTGCAACCGGCAGCGACACTGGATCGCCCTCGCTGGAGAAAGCCCTTCGCGACATGCAACAGGCGATTACCGATCGTGATGCAGCCATGACTGCGGGCGATTGGGCAGCCTACGGCGAAGCGGATGAGCGCCTGCGCGACGCGCTCAGCCGGGCACTGCAAGCGCAGTAATCGAACACATCGGGGCTCCCTAGAGGGGCCCCGATTTGTTCGTTCGGGGTGGCCGTGCTAAAGTAAATACTTGTGCCGCGGGGTGGAGCAGTTCGGTAGCTCGCCGGGCTCATAACCCGGAGGTCGTAGGTTCAAATCCTGCCCCCGCAACGAAAAACAGCCCCTGATCTGGATTTTTCAGATCAGGGGCTGTTGGCTTTACTGATGTGTGGTCGGCCCCCGGAAAAAGCTTCGCACCGTCACTGACTCACTCTCTAGCCGGCAAGTGCAATGCCCGGTGACTCGAGCACCTGACCGACTGCGGTGATGAAGGCACTCGCGCCGGCGCCATCGATGAGACGGTGATCGAATGACACGGACAGGGTGAGTACCTCGCGCAGAGCGACTTCGCCTTGGAACTCCCACGGCTTCTTGCGAACGGTCCCGACCGCAAGAATGACCGATTCACCAGGGTTCACAATTGGCACACCTGCATCAACGCCGAAGACCCCCACGTTTGAGAGTGTGACGGTGGAGCTGGTGAGCTCCTGTGGAGTGAGCGTTCCCGCGTGAGCGCGTTCCCGTTTCAGTGCGATTTCCCTGGTGATCTCTGCTGCGGTCATGGCATCGGCCTGGTCGATGCTTGCCACCACGAGGCCCTGCGGTGTCGCCATGGCGATACCAAGATTGACCGTCGGGTGGTACACAATCTCACCGGCGTCGGCATCAAACGATGCGTTCGCTTCAGGCACCAACTTGCACGCGCGCAGCACGGCACGTGCGATGAGACTCAGGAATGTGGGGGCGTTTCCCGCATCTGACGAATCCGTCATAGCCCGCACAAGGTCGAGCGTGTTCGTGACATCGACATCGAGGAACACTGTTGCATGTGGGACCTCAGTGTAACTTTTCATCATTGCCGCTGCCGTGTGCTTCCGCAGGCCGCGCACACGCTCACGTCGTGGGGTCACGCCTCCGGTTGTCGACGCGGTGGGGCCCGAATGCACTGACGAAACGCCGGAACCTCCTGCAAGGTACGCATCAATATCGGCGCGGGTTGTGGGGGCATCCGATGCCGGCAGCTGTTCAAGATTCACGCCCCGTTGCTTGGCGTAGCGTCTGACCGGGGGAGTGGCCGTGTGGCGAACAGATGCTGACCGTCGTGGCTCTCGAACGAATGGCTCAACGGGCCATGCCCGCGGCGTGCGCGAAGGACGATCGCCGCGAAGTCTGATGGACCCGACTAAGACGTCGAGCTTCTCTTCGCGTTGCGAGGAAGGCTCGGTGTCAGTGAGCGAAGGATCGGCGAGTGGAGTACCTTCACGCGGTGACGGGCCACCAGATCCATCCGAGCGGATTTCAGCGGGTGGTCGATGCGGGGCTCCTGATCCACTGTCGTGGTTGTCTGACGGTATTTCAAACTCAATGAGGGGCGCTCCAACCGGGAGCGTCTCACCTTCCGCAGCATAGAGGGTGTGAATGATGCCGGCGTACGGGCTCGGCAGCTCAACAATCGCCTTCGCCGTTTCCACCTCTGCCAGCACTTGATTGAGGGCAACGGCATCTCCTTCAGCGACATGCCAGCGCACGATTTCGCTTTCCGTGAGCCCTTCGCCGAGGTCAGGAAGGGCGAACGTGATGGTCATTATTGCTGCACCTCCGTTGGGAGCGCCACGTTGGAAGGCGACCCTTGGGTCCCGCCGCTTCTGGAGTGGCGGCGCCCCAGTGTGCGGTCGACGGCGTCAAGAAGCCGATCGAGATTTGGCAAGAAATGCGTTTCCCAGGTTGCAGGAACATATGGCAGGTCATAACCGGTGACTCGTTCCGGTGCAGCCTCGAGTGACTCAAAGGCATGCTCGATGACCGACGTGATGAGTTCAGCTCCTATGCCACACTCGGCTTGAGACTCGTGCGCGACCACCAGCCTGCCGGTTTTCCGTACGGAAGCTATGACCGACGTGATGTCGAGCGGTGAGAGCGAGCGGAGATCAATAACCTCAAGTTCGATGCCCTCTGCCGCCGCTGCGAAGGCGGCATCCATCCCAAGATCGACGGTGGGACCATACACTGCGACGGTGACATCTCGACCCTCGGTCAACACCGCTGCGGTATCGAGATCCCGGGAGATGGTCGGGTCGAGTGGCCCCTTTGTCCAGTACTTTGCTTTGGGCTCGAAGAAAATCACGGGATCGTCAGAGGCAATCGCCGCGCGCAGGGTCGAGTACGCATCCTGAGGCGTGGCAGCGGTGACGACGCGCACGCCCGGGGTATGCGCGAAGTAAGCCTCGGGTGACTCCGAGTGATGCTCTACTGAGCCAATGTGGCCGCCATATGGCACGCGAATCGTGATTGGCACTCGATGTGCGCCCTGGGTGCGATAGTGCAGCC
Organism: uncultured Leucobacter sp.; assembly: GCA_964547775.1. GTDB lineage: Bacteria > Actinomycetota > Actinomycetes > Actinomycetales > Microbacteriaceae > Leucobacter. The sequence goes on along the minus strand of CAZJOZ010000010.1, from coordinate 2,628 downwards.
GCGACAGTTGCGTGACGATCTGATCGAAGGCAGGAAAGATGAAGCCGTCAAATTGAATTTCAATGACCGGTCGCAGTCCCGCATAGGTCATGCCAATCGCGGTGCCGACGATGGCAGATTCTGCGAGGGGTGAGTCGATGACCCTGTCTGCACCGAAGCGTGCCTGCAAACCGTCCGTCACGCGGAACACTCCACCGAGCGTGCCGATATCTTCACCCATGAGGATGACACGATCGTCTTCGGCCATCGCGTCAGCGAGTGCCATGCCGATTGCCTTCCCCAGCTGTGCGTCGTGTGTGTGCGGTGTTTCGTTCATGACCTACCTCCGAGTTCCTCGGGACGAAGACTGTGTTGCAACTGTTGGAAATGGGTGCGCTGCGCATTGAGTTGGTGCGTTGGCAGCGTGTAGAGGTGATCGAACATTGTGATCGGGTCGCCGGGAATCATCGAGACGACTTCATTTCTCAACGAAGTGGCCACCTCTGCCGCGTCTTGCTCGGCCCGCTCCTGGATCGACGGAAGGTCGGCGCCGAGGCGCTCAAGGAGTCGTTCCAACCGGGCGATGGGATCGCGTTTCTTCCACACCTCGGCCTCGTCGGACGTTCGATATCTGGTGGGGTCATCCGTTGTCGTGTGAGGACCAAGGCGGTACGTCACCGCTTCGATGAAGGTTGGACCGAGACCGTTTCGGCCTCGTTCTGCGGCAAGCCTGACCGCGGCGAGAGTGGCGAGAATATCGTTTCCGTCGACGCGGTAAGCCGGAATGTTGAACCCGAGCGCTCGCTGTGCCAAGGGGTACTTTGCTTGGACTTCGACAGGCTCCGAAATGGCGTAGCCATTGTTCTGACAGAAGAAAATGGTCGGCGCGGCAAATGTGCTGGCGAACACGAGCGCCTCATTCACGTCGCCTTCGCTGGTTGCTCCATCACCGAAGCAGGCCATCGCGACGTCGTTCATGCCGCGAATTTTTGCGGCCATGGCATAACCAGTGGCGTGTAGAGACTGTGCCCCGATGATGATCTGCAGATTCGCAACTCGCAACTCATGTGGGTTCCAACCGGCGTAGCGGTGTGTCTTCCACGTTGCCATCCATTGCCCGAGGTCAGCACCTCGCAGCAGTGGCGCAGCGTGCTCGCGGTAGCTGCCGAAAATCCAATCATTGTCATGTAGCCCTCGAACCGAAGCAACCTGAGCCGCCTCCTGCCCAAGCAGCGGTGGCCAGAGGGCAAGTTCGCCTTGGCGGGTGAGGGCAAAGGCCTCACGGTCGAAGGCTCTTACCGTGACCATATCGCTGTACAGGTCGCTGAGCTGTGTCACGTCAATATCGTCAAGGAACGGGTCGAGCAGGTTGCTCTCTACGCGTTCACCCTCAGGAGTGAGCACGGTGATTGGCGCACCAGGATCTCGCGCTTCTTGGGCATGTGGCTGAACGTCTATGGTGTGCATCTCTCGCCTCGCTATCAACACTGATACCTTGTGTCAGAACCTACGCCGCCATGTCAGAGTGCGCAATAGAGAGCGAATTAATGAAGCATTATGCTCTGTATATAAGCAAAGAGTCTCGTATAATTGAGCATTATGAAAGCCATCGATGACTCCGACCGAGGTATTCTTCTCGCTCTCATTGACCGCCCACGGTCTTCGATTGCAGCCCTCGCGGAGCGGCTGCGACTAGCCAGAAACACGGTGCAGGCCAGGCTCGGCTCACTCGAAGAACGCGGCGTGCTTCGAAACTATGACCGTCGCGTGCACACCCCGGCTATTGGCTACCCACTCACGGTGTTCATGGCAACGCATGTTGATCAACACAAACTGGAGAGTGTTGCTGCACAGCTCAGGCAGGTACCAGAGATCATCCAAGCGCATGGTCTTGCAGGGCAGGCAGATATTCTGCTCCGACTAGCATGCAAGGATACGGACGACCTGTACCGCATCAACAAGACGGTGTTGGCCGTTGACGGAGTGGAACGAACTGAGACCTGGCTTTCGGTGGGCGAACTCATTCCCTTCGATCTCTCTCGCCTGCTCGCGCGTGATCTCGGCGGCGCGCCTGGCGAGTGAACTCTCTTACCCGAGGTGGAACGAACCTGGTGAGGTCGCTACCGCTTCTGAGGTTGACGTGGCAGTCGCACCCGTAGATTCGTGTGACCGTTCGATTCAACCCGTCGGTCCACGTCAAAGAGGCCGACCGCCTCAATCAAATCGCTGAGTTTTGGATATCCCCAGTTTCTTGAGTCGAAGTCGGGTGCTTGCTTCTGTACAGTCGATCCGACTCCACTGAGGTGAGCCCACCCGTCATCGTCGGCGCCAGCAACGATCCCAGCCCGCAGGAGATTCATGAGCCGGGTGTCTTGCCGAAGCTCTTTACTGGTGGCCTGTCGCGGCGGCTGAGGTCGTTCCGCGTCAGCGCTGACATCATCTGACGGTGAGGCAGTGTCTGTCTTTGCGGCGTTCGCGGGTTCGACTGGATCCACCTGCAACACATCGAAATACGTGAACGTGTCACATGCGTTGACGAAAGGTTTTGGAGTCTTTCGCTCACCGAAGCCAAAGACTCGCGCGCCCGATTCTCGCAACCTGGCAGCGAGGCGAGTGAAATCGCTGTCCGACGACACGATGGCAAACGCA
>CAZJOZ010000009.1:0-38576 GCA_964547775.1 uncultured Leucobacter sp. | reverse complement strand
ATTAGTCCTCTGCTGTCTCGATCACTCTTACTTACTCTTCAACCACTGACTGACACTGATCTTGAGCTTCTGCTGAAGCGCGCCGTTCACGATCCTAGGGGTCTCGACGCCGCATTCGAACTCGAAGATGAAGCGCTGCGGGCGCTTGTACAGTTGGCGTCTGGTGACGCGCGGCGAGCGCTGACCGGCCTGGAAGCGGCTGCAGCCTCAGCACGGGGCACCCTTCAGGCTGATGACGCTGATGGAGATCCCGTGAGAACACTGCCGGTGATCACCGCTGAGATCGTCTCCGTGTCGATGGATCGTGCGCTCCTCCGCTATGACAAGAATGGCGATGAGCACTATGACGTCATTAGTGCGTTCATCAAGTCCATTCGCGGGAGTGATCCTGACGCAGCGATCCATTACTTAGCGCGAATGATCGAGGCGGGGGAGGACCCCAGATTCATTGCTCGGCGCCTGATGGTACACGCTGCTGAAGATATCGGGCTCGCTGACCCTCAGGCATTGCCCATTGCGGTTGCTGCGGCTGAAGCGACACAGTTGATTGGCTTACCAGAGGCGCGTATCCCGCTTGCAGAGGCAACGATCTATCTTGCCACCGCACCGAAGTCGAACGCGGTCATTCGGGCGATCGACGCGGCAATCGCTGATGTGCGAGGGGGTGCGTTTGGCAGGGTGCCGATACACCTCAGGGATGGACACTATCCAGGTGCAAAACGGTTAGGTCACGGCAAGGGGTACCGATACCCGCACAGCGACCCGGTTGGTGTTGTGAAGCAGCAGTACCTACCCGATGAATTGCGGGACAAAACCTACTACGAGCCAACGGCCCACGGGAACGAACGGGAGATCAGCGACCGCCTCCAAAAGATCCGCCGGATCACGCGCGAGTGAGGGTAGGCGTGCTACGATAGACGATGGCCAACGTCGCATCTTCTTCACGGCTGCGAAGAAGTGCAAGACGGCAGTCGCCCTGTAGCCGGGTTTCTGCGCTGGTCGTTCCCTTACTCTTCCGTGACGTGTGTCGTTGAAGAGTGTGCCGAGTCGCGTGCGCTGTGTACTGCAGTGCGGGCTCGGTATTGACCGAGAGAACAGTGGGTTCCGGTGCGAGCGCATCAGGTTCCCACGTATTACTGAAGACAGAAACTCGAAAGGATTCGTGTGTCGAAAACCACTCGTACCCGCGCAATGGTTCGTCAGTCACGTGCACTGGGTATCGCACTGACCCCAAAGGCCGCTCGTTACCTGGAGAAGCGCCCTTACGGACCCGGCCAGCACGGTCGTACCAAGCGCAAGAGCGACAGTGACTATGCAGTCCGTCTGCGCGAGAAGCAGCGTCTTCGCGCCCAGTACGGTATTCGCGAGAAGCAACTGGTGATTGCGTTCCAGGAGGCGCGCCGCCAGGACGGTCTGACCGGTGAGAACCTGGTCGAGTTGCTCGAAATGCGTCTCGATGCGCTCGTGCTTCGTGCAGGGTTCGCACGTACCACCGCACAGGCTCGTCAGATGGTGGTGCACCGCCACATTCTCGTCGACGGCAAGATTGTCGATCGCCCCTCATTCCGGGTCAAGCCCGGCCAGCTCATTCATGTGAAGGAGCGTTCAGAGGGAACCGAGCAGTTCCAGGTCGCGGCAGCAGGCGGACACGCCGAGGTGCTCCCACCGGTACCCGGTTACCTTGAGGTAGAACTCGACAAGCTGCAGGCACGCCTGGTTCGTCGCCCGAAGCGCGCAGAGGTTCCCGTGACCTGTGATGTGCAGCTCGTGGTGGAGTACTACGCAGCTCGATAAGTACGCTGCCGAAGAAAGGGCGCTGGGTTCTCTCCGAGGATCGAGCGCCCTTTCGTTTTTCTGTACATGTCGGACGGTAGACTTGGCGAGTCAATCTGGTCTCGAACCTCTCGGGGCATCAGTTGTGAAGAACTGGAGAAGAACATGCGCAAGTTCACGTGGCTTCTTGTCGGAGTGGCGCTCGGGTTTGTGGGCGCACACTTCGTCAATCAAACCCCCGGGGGCCGTCGTTTCTTCGAGCAGGTGAACCGCGGCGCGAAGGAGTTTAGCGATGCGGTCGCCGAAGGGTATCGCGTTGCCGAAGAGGAATTTTCGGAGGCATTGGATGATGTCGAGCGCCGTCTCGCCAAGCTGGAGGCGAAGAAGTAACTATGCAGACCGCTGAAATACGCCGACGGTGGCTCGCTTTTTTCGAGCAGCGAGATCACACCGTTGTCCCTTCCGCTTCGCTCGTCAGTGACGACCCCAGTCTCATGTTTACGGTCGCGGGTATGGTGCCCTTTGTGCCCTACCTTTCGGGGTTGGTGCCGGCTCCCTACCCCCGCGCCACGAGCGTGCAGAAGTGCATCCGCACAAACGACATCGAAGAAGTAGGCAAGACTCCGCGGCACGGCACCTTCTTCCAGATGTGCGGCAATTTCTCCTTTGGCGACTACTTCAAGGAGGGAGCCATTCGGTACGCCTGGGAATTCCTCACCTCACCTGAGGAGGACGGAGGGCTTGGGTTTGACCCGCGCGATCTTTGGGTGACCGTCTACGAGGATGACGATGAGGCATATCAGCTATGGCGCGAGATTGCTGGCCTTCCAGACGAGCGAATTCAGCGTCTCGGCAAAGACACAAACTACTGGTCGACTGGGCAGCCGGGACCCGCGGGTCCATGCAGTGAGATCTTCTTCGATCGTGGTCCCGCATACGGAGTTGATGGGGGACCAGCGACCGATGATGATCGGTATGTCGAAATCTGGAACCTCGTCTTTATGCAATACCAGATCGACCAGGTCCGGTCGAAAACCGAATTTGAGATCGTTGGACCGCTTCCAAAACAGAACATCGATACAGGCCTCGGGCTCGAGCGTGTTGCGTTTCTGAAACAGGGCGTTGAAAACATGTACGAGATCGATCAGGTCCGTCCCGTGCTCGATGCTGCCGCCGCACTTGCCGGCAAGACCTACGGAGCCGGGGACGCAGACGACGTTCGATTGCGCGTTATCGCCGACCATGTGCGAAGCGGTTTGATGCTCATTGCCGACGGGGTGACCCCGTCGAACGAGGGACGAGGGTATATTCTGCGTCGGTTGCTTCGCAGGGTCATCCTCTCGATGCGCCTTCTTGGGGTGGAACAGCCCACGTTCGAGATACTCTTCGCGGCGTCGCGAGATGCCATGAAGGACGCCTACCCGGAAGTGTCAGAGGGATACGACTTTATCGCTCGTACTGCGCTCGCTGAAGAACGTACCTTCATGCGAACGCTGACATCGGGGATGCAGATTCTTGACGACGCCGTTGAATCCGCATCGCAGGCAGGCGGTGTGATCGATGGCGCAACGGCCTTCATGCTTCATGACACTCACGGATTTCCCATTGAGCTCACACTGGAGATCGCCGAAGAAGGCGGGCTGCATGTCGATGAGCAGGTGTTCCGATCCCTCATGCAGGAACAGCGGGAGCGTGCCAAAGCTGACGCGAAGGCGAAGAAAGGTCAGCGCGCTGATCTTTCGGTCTATAAGGAGCTGCGTGGGCTCGGCGAGACCTCGTTCGTTGGCTATGAGGAGCTCGAGCATGAAAGTCGTGTGCTGGGCATCGTCGTGAACGGCGTGCCGAGTCAAGCCGCCAGCGAGGGCGATATCGCAGAGTTGGTACTTGCCGAAACGACCCTGTGGGCTGAATCAGGTGGGCAAGATAGCGATCAGGGGCTCATCCTGGGGGATGGTTTCGAAGCCGAGGTGCTCGACGTACAGAAGCCCGTCCCGGGACTCATCGTTCATACCGTGAAGATGACCGTTGGGACGGTAAGCGTTGATGCTCGGGCAGTCACCAGGGTCGATGCCGAATATCGACGAGGTGCTGCTCAAGCGCACTCAGCAACACACATCATGCACGCCGCGCTCCGCGATGTATTGGGCCCCCATGCTCATCAGTCCGGTTCGTACAACAAAGCCGGGTACATGCGTCTTGACTTTGCACATAACGAGGCCCTGAGCGCGCAAGCAAAAAGTGAGATCGAAGAGATCGCGAATCAGGCTGTGCGCGCGAACTACGAGGTTGTCACCCGCGAGATGTCGCTTGACGAAGCAAAATCACTCGGAGCGATGGCACTGTTCGGTGAAAAGTACGGTGAACGGGTTCGTGTCGTCGACATCGGTGGGCCGTGGTCGCGAGAACTGTGCGCAGGCACCCATGTGGGTCGAGCAGCAGAGGTTGGCATGATCAACCTCGTGAGCGAAACTTCCGTCGGGAGCACGAACCGCCGTATTGAGTCGTTTGTCGGGCTGGAAGCCTTCCAGAACTTTGCCGCCGAACGCGCAATCGTGCAACAACTCACCACCGGCCTCAAGGTTCCCCGGTTCGAAGTGGTGCAGCGGGTATCCGAACTGACCACACAGTTGAAAGCAGCGGAGAAGAAGATTGCGCAGTTAGAAGCTTCGCGTCTAGCCGAACAACTTCCACGACTCGAAGCATCAGCAGAGCGACTCGGTGCAGTGCAAGCGGTGATTCAGTCGGTGGGAACTGTCGGTTCGGCGGACGACGTGCGATCACTTGCGCAGCAACTTCGTGAACGACTGTCAGCCGAGGCCGCAGTGGTCGTGCTTGCCGGTGATGCCGCTGGAAAACCGGTGGTCATTGCAGCGACAACCCCGGGTGCACGGGAAGCTGGGTTGCGTGCAGGCGCGCTAGCGAAGCTTGCCGCGGGTGTGCTTGGCGGCGGCGGCGGCGGAAAGGATGATCTCGCGCAGGGTGGTGGAACTGATCCGCAGAACATTCCTGACGCACTCGACGCCGTTCGTCGCGAGCTCGCTGGCTGATCGATGCGTGCAGGCGTCCGAATTGCAGTCGATGTGGGCAAAGCCCGCATCGGAGTAGCCCGCTGCGACCCACACGCGATGTTGGCCACGCCGTTCGAGACGGTAGCCCGTGCGACAGACGGGAATGCCGACATCGACCGACTCCTTGCGATTGCTCACGAACTCGACGCTATCGAGATCATTGTGGGATTGCCGTTGGGGCTTGGCGGGCACCGTACGCCGTCCACCGACGATGCGGAAGCATTCGCTCAACGCTTGGCGTCTGGGGCAGCAGATCGGCTACCCGCAAACGGGATCCTGCCCGTTCGACTCGTCGATGAGCGACTCTCAACGGTTGCTGCCCAGCAGCAGCTGCGCGCCGCGGGGCGCACCGCAAAAAAGAGCAAGAATGTCATTGACCAGGCGGCCGCCACGATTATTCTCGAACACGCACTCGACATTGAACGTGCGCAAGGAGTGCCACCGGGTGTCGTCGTGGTGCCCCAAACAAATCCTCCTGCGGAAAACTCCCCAGCGGGAGTGGAAAGTGACCGTCAATGAGCCACCGTCCTCACGCTCCTAAGGAGCGACGTGCTGAGCTTCGCAAGCGCTGGATAATTTCGCTGAGCGTGCTGCTTGTGCTCCTCCTCGCTCTCGGCTCCGTTGCGGCCTATGTGTGGTCGCAGTACGGAGATCGCATTGCGCTTGAACTCGGTTGGACTTCGAACGATTACGAGGGCGAGGGGAAGGGTGAGGTCATCGTGACAATTTCGAGCGGTGACATCGGTGAAGACGTCGCACTCACACTTGCTGACGCGGGCGTCGTGAAAACATCGCAGGCATTTTATGAATTGCTCCTCCAACAGGAGCCAGCAGTCGATTTTCACCCGGGCTCGTATCGACTCCGAATGGAGATGAGTGCCCAATCAGCCCTAGACGCGCTGCTCGACCCCGCCAACAGGGTGCAACTCACCGCTGCCATTCCTGAGGGCTTGACGGTCGCTCAAACGCTCGAACGAGTAGCAGAGGGGGCACAAATACCATTCGAGGATCTCATCGAGGCGGCGTCTGAACCTCAGGCGTTCGGTTTGCCCGACGGAGTGACCTCTCTTGAGGGCTGGCTTCATCCCGCGACCTATGAGTACGAGCCAGAGACATCGCCCCATGACGCGATTGCCACAATGGTGAACTATCAGATCGCGATGCTTGATGACCTTGGCGTTGCCGAGACTGACCGCCAGAGGGTGCTGACCACGGCATCGATCGTTCAGCGGGAAGCGGGCACCGCAGAAGACTTTGGCAGGGTTGCGAGAGTCATCGATAATCGCCTTGCCATCGGCATGAAGCTTGAGATGGATTCCACGGCCCAGTACGGGCTCGGTCAACACGACGATGGAAGTGTGTGGTCATCAGGCGAGGCGCTCAGTGACGATAATCCGTGGAATACCTACCTCTATGAGGGGCTACCCTTCGGCCCGATTGCTAACCCGGGTCGAGCAGCTGTCGAAGCTGCGCTCAATCCTGCACCCGGCGACTGGCTGTACTTCGTTGCGGTGAATCTCGAGACGGGTGAATCCCGTTTTAACGAGACCCTGGCAGAACATGAAGCAGACGTCGAAGTGCTCCGGGAATGGTGCGATCAGAACCCCGGGTACGGTTGCTGATGCATCGCCACCTCGCTGTGCTTGGATCACCAATTGCTCACTCTCGATCGCCTCGTATTCATGCGGCGGCATACCGCGTGCTCGACCTTCCATGGGAGTACGAAGCGATCGAGCTGAGGGAACCAGAATTGAAGTCTTTTCTTGACTCGCGTGACCCGTCATGGCTCGGGTGCTCTGTGACGATGCCGCTCAAAGAGGAAGCGCATCGGCTCAGCCAAGTGCGTGACCCTTTGGCTGAGGAAAGTGGCGTTGTCAACACCCTGCTGCGATTAATTGACCATAATGGTCTGCCAGCCTGGGCAGGATTCAATACTGATGTTGCAGGGCTTGCAGCGGCGCTGACTGACCATGCCTTCGATATGCAGCACACCATGGTGTTGGGTGCCGGCGCCACGGCTGTATCCGCAGTGATGGCGGCGAGAATGCTTGGCGCCCAAACGGTGCAGGTGGTCGCGCGACGAGAAGAAGCCGCAGCCACACTGGCGAATAAGTTCTCAAGCAAGCTCGATGAGTTCGAGTGTTCGTCCGCTACGTTTACGAGTGTGCACAGTGAATCAGCAAGCTCGACAACCTGTGTCATTTCAACCATCCCCGGTACAGCGCAGGCACAGCTCGACGCGGCATCGCTACCGACCCATACTTCCCTGTTTGATGTGGCCTATGATCCCTGGCCGTCGCCATTTGCGGAGTATTGGACGAAACAGGGGAGCGTAGCCGCTTCTGGGTTAGACATGCTGGTGCACCAGGCGCTTATCCAAGTACGAATTTTCCTCAACGGCGATCCGGGGGTCGCATTGCCCGATGAAGCCGCCGTGCGAGACGCGATGCGGCAAGCGGTCGTCGAAATGTGAAAGTATAGAAGACATGCTTCGTTGGCTCACGGCCGGGGAATCCCACGGCCCAGAACTTATTGCTGTGCTCGAAGGCTTGCCTGCGGGCGTGCCGGTGTCACTTGACGCGATTCGGGAGGATTTGGCGCGCCGCAAGCTCGGCTATGGTCGAGGCTCCCGAATGAAGTTTGAACAGGACGAACTGCACTTCTCTGGTGGCGTCGTGCACGGAGTCACCATTGGCGGCCCCATCGCCATTCGCATCGGTAACACGGAATGGCCCAAGTGGGTTGAAGTGATGAGCGCGGAACCGGTGGAGCTCACCGAAAAGTCACGTGGCCGAGGGGCCGCGCTGACAAGACCCCGCCCCGGGCACGCAGACCTCGTCGGGATGCAGAAGTACGGTTTCAACGAGGCGCGGCCGGTGCTTGAGCGCGCGAGCGCCCGTGAGACCGCTGCTCGTGTTGCTCTCGGAGCGATTGCCAGAGCTTTTCTCGCGGAGCTCGGTATCCGTCTGGTGAGCCATACACTCTCCATTGGCACGGTGGCTGTTCCCGAAGGTGCCGCAGTGCCACGGCCAGAAGACGTTGAGCGGCTTGACGCCGATCCGCTGCGCTGTTTCGACGTCGAAACCAGCGCGCGCATGGTTGCTGAGGTTGACGATACGAAGAAGTCGGGCGACACGATTGGCGGCATCGTCGAGGTGCTGGCATATGGCCTTCCTCCTGGTCTTGGATCGTATGTGCACTGGGATCGTCGTTTGGATTCTCGGCTCGCAGGTGCATTAATGGGCATTCAAGCGATCAAGGCGGTCGAGGTTGGTGATGGGTTTGAGACAACCCGTCGCCGAGGGTCGAGTGCCCACGATGCACTTCACCTCGACGGTGACCAGATCGTACGTGAGACCGATCGCGCCGGTGGGATCGAGGGCGGAATGACCACCGGTCAAGTGTTACGTGTTCGCGCCGGAATGAAGCCAATCGCCACGGTTCCGAAAGCGTTGCCAACCGTCGATGTCGCCTCCGGCGAAGAAGCCAAAGCCCATCACCAACGCAGTGATGTATCGGCAGTGCCAGCGGCCGGTGTCGTCGCCGAAGCAATGGTGGCTTTGGTGCTGGCCGATGCAGTGACGGAAAAGTTTGGCGGGGACAGTGTTCTTGAGACGAAACGCAATCTTGAAGCCTTTCTCGCCTCGATACCCGAAAACTTGCACACGTTGATCGAGTCGTGAACGCAGACCAGTCCGAATCGGGCCAACGCCCCATTCCTGCGCCGCCGCGGCACCCGATCACGCAGCCGGTGCAGCTCCCAGATTCGACGGCGACAAAACGTCGGCGCCGCCGACGCAGAGCACGAGGTCGGCTCCCTGATCGACCCATCGTCTTCATCGGGCCTATGGCCGCGGGAAAGACCAGCCTGGGGCGTCTTGTCGCGAAGGAATTGAAAGTTCCGTTCGTTGACTCTGATGCAGTGTTTCAATCGCGGCATGGACCGATCACTGAGTTCTTTGAGACGCACGGAGAACCCGAGTTCCGACGAATTGAAGCTGAAATCATTGCGGAACAACTGGCCGAACCAGGATTACGAGTGGTTGCCCTCGGGGGTGGAGCTGTGATTCACGATGCCACTCGAGCCCTGCTGCGAGACGTTCCGGTCGTGCTTCTCATGACAACGCAAGCGGCGGTGCTTCGCACTGCGAATCTTTCCCGCCGCCCGCTCCTGCGGGACGATCCTGAGGCGTGGAACCGGATTCTCAGCGAGCGAAAGCATCTCTACGCCGAAGTAGCTGATGTGACGTTCCGCACTGATCGGGCCACGAAAGACCAGCTCGCTCGTCGGGTGATTGAATGGGCTCGGGCCTACGGGCGACGTCAAGCTCGGGCAGCGAAGCGACGCGAAGAAGACCGAAGGGAAGAGGGCCAACAAGGATGACCATCGACGCGGTGGACCACACGACGATCTCGGTGTCAGGCGAGAGCGACTACCCAATTCTTATTGGCCGAAACCTTCTCGGCGAGGTACCTCGACTCCTCGGGGAACGAGTGAATAAGATTCTGATTGTTCACACTTCAACCGTGGGTAGGCTCGCAGACGAGCTTCGGGCAAGCTTGCAGGAACACTACGATCAAGTGCTCCTCGCAGAGGTGCCGGACGCTGAGTCCGCAAAACGGGTAGAGGTAGCTGCGTTTTGCTGGCAGATCCTCGGTCAGGCGGACTTCACCCGGACCGATGCAATCATTGGCCTTGGCGGGGGAGCGGTAACGGATCTCGCTGGGTTTGTTGCCGCGACCTGGTTACGCGGGGTAACGCTCATTCACATTCCCACCACGGTGCTTGGCATGGTTGACGCATCCGTTGGCGGAAAGACGGGGATCAACACCGCCGAGGGAAAGAACTTGGTAGGAAGTTTCTACGCTCCCCACGGGGTGGTCTGCGACATCGATGTGTTGCAGACCCTCTCTGAGAATGAGATTCGAGCGGGCTTTGCTGAGGTTGCAAAGTATGGCTTCATAGCAGAGCCAGAGATTCTCGACATTATTGAGGCTGATCTCGCTCGGGCTATTGATCCTTCCACCACGGAGTTTCGCCGACTCGTCGAACTTTCCATTGGGGTGAAGGCCCGTGTGGTGAGCGAGGATTTTCGCGAGGGAGGCCTGCGGGAGATTCTGAATTACGGACATACGCTCGGTCACGCGGTCGAGCATGCGGAGCGTTATCAATGGCGGCACGGCGTGGCAATATCCATTGGGATGGTCTACGCTGCTGAGCTCGGGCGAATGGCTGGCCAGCTTTCGGACGCCGTCGTCGACCGGCACCGGCGGGTCCTGAGCCTTCTGGGGTTGCCGATTACCTACCCTGCGGATCGCTGGCCGACGCTCCTCGCGACCATGCAACGAGACAAGAAAGCTCGCGCTGGCATGCTGCGTTTTATCGTGCTCGATGATATTGCGAAACCTCGCGTGCTTGCTGGCGCCGATGAATCGGTGCTGCACTTCGCGTACCAAGAGATCGCATCATAGCGATCGCGCATCGGTGATCGATTAGGCTAATACCGTGGCAGCTCAGCGCATCAACCCAAGTATTCTTTCTGCTGATTTCGTGAACTTGCAGGCCGAATTAGAGGCAATTCGAACCGCCGACCTGGTGCATGTCGACGTTATGGACAACCATTTCGTTCCGAACCTCACGATGGGGCCGCCCGTGGTCGAGCGAATCCAGGCGGTATCTCCGATCCCGCTCGATATGCACCTCATGATTACCGATGCCGACCGATGGGCGCCTGCCTACGCTGAACTTGGTGCGTTCTCGGTTACCTTCCACGCCGAGGCAACGAAGGACCCCGTCGCGCTTGCCAGACGCCTTCGCGCGATGGGTGCTCGTGCGGGTATAGCGCTGAAACCGGGAACCGTTGCTGAACCGTATCTTGAGCTGCTTCCGGAGTTCGATCAGGTGCTCGTGATGACGGTCGAACCGGGGTTTGGTGGTCAACAGTTCATGGCAGACATGATGCCAAAACTCCGGCAATTTGCGGAGGCCAAGCGTCGCTATGGGCTTGATCTGTGGTTGCAGGTTGATGGTGGGGTCACGGTTGACACGATTGGCGTCGCAGCCGAGGCTGGGGCAGATACCTTCGTTGCTGGTTCTGCGGTGTATCGTGGAGTCCCCGAGGAGCGAATTGCGGAGCTGCGAGCCGCAGCCGCAGTGCACGCACACTGAGTCAACTTGGCTCCAGCTGAAACCCGGTACGATTAGACCTCGTGAAGACATTCGACGAACTGTTTGCTGAACTCAGCGAGAAAGCACTATCGCGCCCCGAAGGGAGCGATACGGTTGCTCGCATCGACGCTGGGGTGCACAGCATCGGGAAGAAAATCGTCGAAGAGGCGGCGGAAGTGTGGATGGCGGCTGAGCACGAGAGCGATGAAGCGTGCGCCGAAGAAATCAGCCAGCTGCTGTATCACCTGCAGGTGCTGATGCTGGCGAAAAACCTCACCTTGCAAGACGTCTATCGATACCTCTAACGAAGGGTAACCATGCTGCGCGTAGCGCTTCCTAATAAGGGCTCACTGTCCGAGATTGCCGCTGAGATGCTCGCTGAAGCCGGCTACAGCGGTCGGAGAGACAGTCGCAAATTGGTGCATCGTGATGTGCCAAACGATGTCGAGTTCTTCTACCTTCGCCCGCGTGATATCGCTACCTACGTGGGTTCTGGTGCTTTGCATGTGGGTATCACTGGCCGTGATCTGCTGCTCGATTCCGGGGCTGAGGCTCGGGAGATCGCACAACTCGACTTTGGAGATTCGACGTTTCGATTTGCTTCTCCCAAAGGGGCGGGGATTACTGAGCTTGCCGACCTCGAGGGAAAGCGTGTTGCAACCAGTTATCCGCGGCTCGTAGAAGATTTTCTTCGGTCGCACGGTGTGTCCGCAACGACCGTCCGTCTTGATGGCGCGGTTGAATCTGCGGTGCAACTCGGTGTCGCCGATGCGGTCGCAGACGTGGTGTCGACAGGCGCGACCCTCGCCTCGGCCGGGCTCGAGATTTTCGGGCCCGTCATTCTCGAATCAACCGCTGTGCTCATCGGAGGTGAACACACCCATGAGGCTGCAGCTCGGCTGCTGCAACGGCTCCGTGGGGTCTTGGTTGCGCGCAAATATGTGGTGATGGACTACGTGCTCGAAGAGGCAAAGCTTGAGCAGGCGACCGTGATCGCTGGGGGCATGGAGTCGCCGACGGTGTCGCACTTGAAAGAAGAAGGATGGGTTGCCGTACGCGTCATGGTCCCCGCAAAGGATGCAAACACGGTGATGGATCAGCTCTCCGACCTCGGTGCACGTGCCATTTTGGTGACCGCAATTCACGCGGCTCGGCTCTGAGAGGAAGCAAGAATATGAGTGTCGCGGTTCGTGTGATCCCTTGCCTTGATGTCGCAGGGGGACGCGTGGTCAAAGGCGTGAACTTCCTCAACCTGAAAGATGCGGGCGACCCGGTTGAGCTTGCGATCAAGTACGCAGAACAGGGTGCAGACGAACTCACCTTCCTCGACGTCACCGCGACGGTCGATGACCGTGCGACGACGTTCGAGATGGTGCAGCGCACCGCCGAGCAGGTGTTTGTTCCGCTCACTGTCGGTGGAGGAGTGCGCAGTGGCGATGACGTCGCGCGACTTCTCGCTGTCGGTGCAGACAAAGTAGGGGTAAACAGTGCTGCGATCGCCCGGCCCGAGGTGATTGATGAAATTGCCAATCGATTTGGCGCGCAGGTCTTGGTGCTCTCGCTCGATGTCAAGCGAAGCGCAAAGACCCCAAGCGGCTTTGTGGTGACCACCCATGGCGGCAGCAGAGAGACAGACTTAGACGCGTTGGAATGGTGCGCAGAAGCGGTCGAACGAGGTGCCGGAGAACTGCTGGTGAACAGTATGGATGCGGATGGAACCCTCGACGGTTTCGACCTTGAGCTGATCCGCCAGGTGCGGTCCCTCTCATCAGTGCCAGTGATCGCGTCGGGAGGCGCGGGAAAACTCGAACATTTCGCCCCAGCCGTTGCCGCAGGGGCAGACGCTGTGCTTGCCGCTTCGGTTTTCCACTACGGCACGTTCACCGTTGGTGAAGTGAAGGATTCCTTGCGTCAGGCGGGCTACACCGTGCGCGAAGGGAAATGAGTTCACGTGTCGCGAGAGAATAATGCGCTCCTTGAAGGCCTCTCATTCAATGCTCAGGGGCTGATCCCTGCCATTATTCAAGATGATGACAGCGGCGACGTGCTGATGTTGGCTTGGATGGATGGAGAGGCCGTTCGTCGCACACTCACCTCTGGCCGAGTGACGTTTTGGTCTCGATCCCGGCAGGAATACTGGCGTAAGGGAGACACCTCGGGTCATGCGCAGTACGTGCGATCCGTACAGGTAGATTGCGACGGAGACACGCTTCTCGTGCGGGTCGAGCAAGTCGGAGCGGCTTGCCACCTCGGCACCAGAACCTGTTTCGATGACCGATCGTTCGACGTCGTCGTTGGTTCGCCGGAACACGCAGCACACGAGTAGCACCGCTTGGTCTCCGCTGTTTGATGCCTCATCGTCGCTCCACAAGCGGCTACAGTAGTGGGGTGAGTCTCACTACCACCCGCGAAGCGTTTCTGGCTGCTCGATCGACCCATTCCGTGATTCCCGTCTGCAGAGAAATTTTTGCAGACGCTGATACGCCGGTGAGTATCTATCGCAAACTCGCCGGTGGCAGACCTGGAACGTTTCTGCTTGAGAGCGCCGAACAAGGCGGGGTGTGGACGAGGTTTAGCTTTGTGGGCGTGTCGTCGTTCGGAGAGTTAACTGAGCGAGAAGGTAAGGCCTATTGGCGGGAGGGATCCACACCGGGCGTCGGGGAGGACCGTCTGTTGCCCGGGGGAGTGTCGCATCTTGCTCCGGTGGAGGCGCTCCGCGCTGTATATGAGCGTTGGCACCAAGCACCCATTGCCGAGCTGCCACCTCTGGCGAGCGGATTTGTGGGGTACCTCGGGTGGGAGACGGTGCGACAGTTTGAGCACCTTCCGAACGGGCCGACGGTGTCTCAGGGGCTTCCCACACAGAGCCTCAGCTTCGTGAGCGAGTTGGTGGTGATAGACCACCGCGAAGGCAGCATCGTGCTACTGGCTAACGTACTCAACGACGACGAGAACGCAGATGCAGAGGCGCAATGGAGTGACGCACAGCGGCGCCTCAACGCAATGCAGGATGCACTTGCCGCTCCGGTATCATCGCCCCTCGGCACCCTTGACTGGCAGGCGCCTGTCGAAGCGACTCGGATCACTTCGGAATCTGACTATCTCGCAGGAGTTGAACAGAGTAAGCAGTACATCGTCGATGGGGATATTTTCCAGGTCGTCCTGTCACAACGATTTGATCATTCCTGCGTTGCCGACCCGCTCGACGTGTATCGAGTGCTTCGCCACCTGAACCCCAGCCCCTACTTGTACCTTCTCCAGCTGGAGGATCAACGTGGCGTGCCGTTTTCGGTGGTGGGCTCGAGCCCTGAAGCGCTTGTGACCGTGCAGGAGTCCGGTCATGTGTTGACCCACCCGATTGCTGGCAGCCGCCCGCGGGGTGTAAGTGTTGACGAGGATCAGCAGCACGAGCGGGAGTTGCTCGCCGATGAGAAGGAACGCGCGGAGCACCTCATGCTCGTCGATCTTGCTCGAAACGACCTTCTCAGGGTGTGTGAGCCGTCGAGCGTTGAAGTGACGGAGTTCATGAGAATCGAACGGTTCAGTCACATCATGCACATCGTGTCGACTGTCGAGGGTATGCTGCGGCCTGATCAGAACCCGATCGATGCACTGCGTGCGACGTTTCCGGCCGGGACGCTCAGCGGTGCACCGAAACCGCGAGCCCTTCAGATTATTGATGAGCTTGAATCGGTGCAGCGTGGAGTTTACGGTGGCGTCGTTGGGTACTTTGGTCTGGGAGGGGCTGCCGATCTTGCCATTGCGATTCGCACCGCTACCATTCAGGACGGACGAGCGATGGTCCAAGCAGGCGGCGGAATCGTGGCAGATTCGGTTGCCGAGTTCGAAGACCTTGAGTCTCGAAATAAGGCTGCTGCACCGCTTCGCGCGGTCGCGGTAGCGAACACACTCCACTCTCTCGGGATGGCTGATGCGCAGTAAACTCTGGCTCCTTTTGGCGACCGCGGTGTGCGCGGCGACCGCGTTGTTTGCGAGTGCACAGCCTTGGGTAACCGTTGAACTCGCTGAGGGCGCTGCGGCGTTCTCCGAGCTGTCCTTTACCGGACAGGAGCTCCACCCGGCCGTATCGCCGGTGGCAATCGCAGTGCTTGCTGCGGTGCTTGCATTAACCATTGCGGGCAGGGTATTTCGGCGGGTGCTCGGCGTGCTGATCGCTGGACTGGGGTTTGCGCTGAGTGCATCAGCATTTGGTATTTTTTCTGATCCCACTGTTGCCGCACTCAGTAGGCTCGCGGAAGCCACCGGAATCAGTGGCGACGCTCAGGGAGACATGATCACGGGAGTGACGTCATCGCCAATGATCATGGTGACGATTATTGCCGGTGTGTGTGTGGGAGTCGTAGGGCTGTTGATTACAGTGATGAGTGGGGCTTGGAAGAGCGCTGGCCGAAAATACGACGCAGGAACACGTGCTCAACGACTTGTCAGCGACGAACCAGATCGGATTTCCGACTGGGAATCTCAGAATGATGGTGTAGATCCGAGCGATGAAGAAGCGCCGTCATCTCTTGACTTCCCGGACCCGCCCGCATCAGATTCGACCAGTTCGGATCGCACCCAGTAGACTCAATACGAACCATTCGCGTCAAGGAGATTCATGAGCAACCAGCCCACTGATCCTGGTCACGGCGATTCACCCGCCGCTTGGACAGCCGTTATCGTCATGCTGCTTGGTATTGCAGCTGGAACTGTAGCATTCGTTCTTCACCAGGCATGGCTCGTGTGGGTCTGCGCGGGTGTTGTCGTGCTTGGTGCACTTCTGGGGTGGATTCTTGCGAAGGCCGGCTACGGCGTCAAGGGCCCCAAGTACTCGCCAAAAACTCACCAGAACTAGCGTGCTCCAAGAACTGCTCGCAGGGTCGCTCGACGACGCGAGGGCACGACGTCAGACGCGCCCATACAGCGTGGTTGAGAACGAGGCATTGCAGCGGACTCCCGCTCTCGATGCCCTCGAGGTGCTGGCACCCGCAGACCACATCAAGGTTATTGCTGAGGTAAAACGAGCGAGCCCTTCTCGGGGTGATCTTGCGGAGATCGCCGATCCGCAGGTCCTTGCTGCGCGCTACGAAGCCGGCGGCGCAAGCGCCGTCAGTGTGCTCACCGAAGAACGACGTTTCAAAGGATCCCTTGAAGATCTCGAAGCCGTTCGAAAGGCTGTGAGCATTCCGGTGCTTCGAAAGGACTTCATCGGTGACGAATACCAGATCCTCGAAGCTCGAGCAGCGGGTGCCGATCTCGTCCTGCTGATCGTTGCAGCGTTACCACAAGCAACGCTGCAACGCCTGTACACGTTCATTCGTGAGCTCGGAATGACCCCGTTGGTTGAGACGCACAGTGCCGACGAAGTGGCCCGTGCCGTTGATCTCGGCTCGCAACTCATCGGCGTGAACGCGCGAAACCTGCACACGTTCGAACTTGATCGTGAACTCTTCGGTCGAGTTGCCGATCAGATTCCCGCCGGCGTTATTCGGGTTGCAGAGTCGGCAGTGCTCGAGGTCGCAGATGTTGAGCGTTACCGCGCCGATGGCGCCGATGTGGTGCTGGTCGGTGAAGCACTGGTGACTGGAGATCCGGTGGCCACACTGCAGAGTTTCATGAGCGTCTGACCACATCGGCGCTTCTCTGTTCGCTGACGTTGATTTCGTCAGAGAAAGAAAATGGTATGACTACTGATCGCGAACCCTCAATGCCAGGCGCGCTCAGAGATGAACAGGGACCGTTCTACGGCCCCTACGGTGGGCGATTCATGCCCGAATCTCTGATCGCGGCAATTGACGAACTGACGGCTGCCTACGAGAGTGCGGTAGCGGACCCGACGTTTGATGCGGAACTTGGTGAACTCCTGCACTCCTATGCGGGGCGCCCTTCCGCCTTGACAGAGGTGCCGCGATTCGCCCAGCACGCCGGTGGCGCTCGGGTGTTTCTCAAGCGAGAAGATCTCAATCACACCGGATCACACAAGATCAATAACGTGCTTGGCCAGGCATTGTTGACCAAGCGACTTGGCAAAACTCGGGTCATAGCCGAAACCGGTGCCGGCCAACATGGTGTGGCGACCGCCACTGCTGCCGCTCTGCTGGGGTTGTCATGCACCATCTATATGGGCGAAGTCGACACGGAGCGGCAGGCACTCAATGTCGCGCGGATGCGACTGCTCGGCGCAGAGGTCGTGGCCGTCCGAACGGGATCCCGTACCCTCAAAGACGCAATCAATGAGGCCTATCGCGATTGGGTAGCAAGCGTAGAGACCACCAACTATGTGTTCGGCACCGCAGCGGGTCCCCACCCGTTCCCGATGATGGTGCGTGGTTTTCAAAAGATCATTTCGGAAGAAGCTCGGGAGCAGATCCTGGCCCGCATCGGGCGTTTGCCGGATGCCGTGATTGCGTGTGTCGGGGGAGGTTCGAATGCGATAGGCATGTTTGATGCATTCCTCGACGACCCCGAGGTGCGACTGTATGGCGTGGAAGCAGCGGGAGACGGTATCGATACCGACAGACACGCAGCGTCAATCAGCCAAGGACGGCCAGGCATCCTCCACGGATCAAACACGTATGTGCTGCAGGACGAAGACGGTCAAACCATCGAATCTCATTCCATCTCAGCAGGACTCGACTACCCGGGCGTCGGGCCAATGCACGCTTGGCTTGCAGATATTGGGCGTGCCGAATACATTCCAGCGACTGACGACGAAGCGATGCAAGCATTACGGCTTCTCAGCCAGACTGAGGGGATTATCCCGGCAATTGAATCAGCCCACGCCCTCGCCGGAGCGATGCGTCTTGGTAATGAGCTTGGGCCGGAGTCAGTGCTTCTGGTGAGTCTGTCAGGGCGCGGCGACAAGGACATGGAAACTGCGGCCCGCTACTTCCACCTGATCGATGACAAGGCGGGACAATGACCCATCAGTCTTCAGTATCCCGTGCCATACGTCAGGCAACGTCCGAGCGAAACGGCGCGCTCATTGGCTACCTCCCAGCAGGGTACCCGGATCTTGACACCAGCGTTGATGCCGCCATTGCCATGGCACGCAACGGAGTTGATGTGATCGAGTTCGGCTTACCCTACAGCGATCCCGTCATGGATGGTGTCGTTATCCAGGAAGCGACTCGTGATGCGCTTGCCGGAGGGTTTCGAGTGCGTGACGTGTTTGAAGCGGTTCGGCGCGTCCGTGAGGCCGTCGATGTACCGGTGCTCGTCATGACCTACATCAACCCAGTGATGCAATACGGTGTGGATCGTTTTGCCGCTGATCTTGCCAACGCCGGAGGCGCGGGCCTGATTACCCCCGACATTACCCCTGATGCCGCGACGGAGTGGATTCGCGTGAGCGAAGCTCACGGTCTTGATCGAGTATTCTTGGCTGCGCCTTCAAGCTCAGATGAACGCCTCAGGATGATCGCGGGGTCGTCAACTGGGTTTGTGTACACGGTCTCGACGATGGGTATCACGGGAGAACGCGAGTCTCTCGACGCGGCGGCTCAGGACCTCACCCAACGTTTGAGAGCACAGGGAGCCGACCTGGCATGCGTGGGTATTGGCATCTCTACCGCCGAACACGTCGCATCGACTCTTGCGTACGCGGATGGCGCGATCGTCGGCACGGTCTTTGTCCGGGCGCTTCGCGACGGGGGCGTTGAGGGCCTCGCGAAGACGGTACGCGAGATCGCACGCGGCACCCAACTGAACGGTGCTGGAGACAACGATAGAATGCTTTCAGACGCTTGAGCGTGTCTGAATCACTGCGAAAGAACGGTACATGGTTTTTCCAATAAGCATCCCGAGCCCGGACGTGCAGTTTCTGCAGATCGGGCCTTTCCGCGTGTATTTCTATGCGCTATGCATCCTTACCGGCATTGTGCTTGCCGCGATTTGGGCAGGGAGCAGACTGAGTAAGCGTGGTGGTGAACGCGGCGCCGTCATCGATTTCACGGTGTGGTCTGTCGTTCTCGGGATTATCGGGGCCCGTTTCTATCACGTGTTCACCCACTGGGGTGATTACTTCGGTGAGGGAAAGAATCCTCTCGAGGTCTTCGCCTTCTGGAATGGCGGCATCGCAATTTTTGGTGCCCTCATCGGTGGGGCGCTTGGGGTGTGGGTTGCTTCTCGAATCACCGGCATCCGGTTCTGGTCATTTGCCGATGCATTAGTTCCTGGCTTGTTGCTCGCCCAGGCATTCGGGCGACTCGGCAACTGGTTCAATCATGAGCTCTTTGGCGGACCGACCACCTTGCCTTGGGGCTTGCAGATTGAACAGAGTAACCCTGCATTCCCGATCGGTTTGCCCGAAGGCACCCTCTTTCACCCGACCTTCCTCTATGAGATTCTGTGGAATCTCGTTGGCATCGTGATTCTTCTTGCAATCGAGCGTCGCTGGAGTCCACGCTGGGGCGCCTTCTTCGGAATGTACCTGATTTGGTACGGAATTGGCCGCTTCTTCATTGAGGGGATGCGCGTCGATCCAAGTCTTATCGTGCTTGGACTTCGCACGAATGAGTTCACCGCGCTCCTGGCCGTTCTGCTCGGCATCGTCATTATTCTGGTGCAACGCCGTCGCCATGTTGGCCTTGAAAACTCGGTGTACCTTCCGGGACGCAGCAATCCGATGGACGCCGTTGACCGCCTCACCGCGGATCCCAATGAGTTCTACCACGTACGAGAAATGAAGTAGGTCATGCGTCACGCAAAGATCGTTGCTACTTGGGGCCCGGCTGTTTCGAGCTACGATCACACGCTTGAACTCATCCGCGCCGGTGTGAATGTTGCCAGACTCAACATGTCTCACGGTACGCATAATGTCCATGAGGGTGTCTACCGCAATATTCGACGGGCCGAAAATGAGGTAGGACGACCCATCGCGGTGCTCGCCGACCTACAGGGTCCAAAGATTCGGCTCGGTAAATTTGCTGATGGTCCCTACGAACTCGAGGAAGGCGACGAGTTCGCTATCACGACTCGAGACGTCGTTGGCGACCGCACAATCTGCAGCACCACCTATGCGGGTCTGCCTGGCGATGTTCGTCCAGGTGATCCGTTGCTCATCGATGACGGCAAAGTGGGCTTGCGTGCCGTTCGGGTGACAAACGATACCGTGCACGCGATCGTCGAGATTCCTGGAACTGTATCGAACAATAAAGGGATAAATCTGCCCGGTGTAGCGGTCAATGTGCCCGCGCTGTCAGAAAAGGATGAAACTGACCTCCGCTGGGCATTGAAACTCGGTGTCGACTACATCGCACTCTCATTTGTGCGTGATGCTGCCGACATTTCCCGCGTACACGAAATCATGGCGGAAGAAGGCGTGACGCTTCCGGTCATCGCCAAGATTGAAAAGCCACAGGCGGTTGATCACCTCGAGAGCATCACCGAGGCATTCGACGGCATCATGGTGGCGAGAGGTGACCTCGGTGTCGAGCTTCCTCTTGAGCGTGTACCGCTCGTGCAAACAGAGGCAATCGCGATTGCTCGTCGCCTTGCGAAGCCGGTAATCGTTGCCACGCAGGTACTGGAGTCGATGATTGATAACCCTCGTCCGACCCGTGCTGAAGCGAGCGACTGCGCGAATGCAGTGCTTGACGGTGCAGACGCAGTGATGCTTTCGGGGGAGACCAGCGTTGGAGCTTATCCCGTACAAGCCGTACAAACGATGGCTCGAATTATTGAGGCAACCGAGGATCACGCGCTTGACCGTATCGAGCCGTTAACCATGCATCCTCGGACGCAGGGAGGCGCTCTGACACTCGCTGCAGCTGACGTGGCTGAGTTTGTTGAAGCGCGGTACATCTGCGTGTTCACCGAATCGGGTGATACCATTCGACGGGTCTCGCGACTCCGTAAACCGATTCCTATTATTGGGTTCACGCCAAGCCGCGCTGTTCGCCGTCGGATGGAATTGACCTGGGGGGCACGCAGCTATGAAGTGCCTCGTGTGTTCAGCACCGACGAGATGTTCTCGCAGGTTGATGAGGTGCTGCTCGATGCAGATCGAATTCAGCTCGGTGAGAAGGTAATCATCATTGCAGGGTCGCCTCCCGGAGTCATCGGGTCCACAAATACCATGCGTATTCATCGCATGGGCGAGACCCTTGGCGCACTGGAAGAGCAGAGAGAGCGGACACACCAGATTGGGCGAGGTCACGTTCCGCTCTAACGTGCGATAAGGTTGAATGTCTGAGCCGAATTGGTGGAATTGGCAGACACGACGCACTCAAAATGCGTTGCCTTCGGGCGTGAGGGTTCGAGTCCCTCATTCGGCACAAGCTCAGTGAGCAAGAGGTAGGGTACAGAGTATGAGCGAGCAAAACACTGCACGTCGAGTTGTCGTAGCTGAAGACGAATCACTGATTCGTCTCGACATCGTCGAAACTCTTCGGGACAACGGGTTTGACGTTGTCGGCGAGGCAGGTGACGGAGAAGAGGCCGTGCGGCTCGTGCGGGAGCTTCGTCCTGATCTTGTGGTGATGGACGTCAAGATGCCAAAGCTCGACGGCATTTCGGCAGCTGAGCAGATCGATAAAGAACAGATCGCTCCGGTGGTGTTGCTTACCGCGTTTAGTCAGCGAGAACTGGTTGAGCGCGCGAGCGAGGCGGGGGCACTTGCCTACGTCGTCAAGCCGTTCACGCCAGCAGACCTGATTCCCGCAATCGAGATCGCGCTTTCGCGCTTTCAGCAAATTATTGCTCTCGAAAATGAGGTTGCCGATCTGGTCGACCGTTTTGAGACCCGAAAGCTCGTTG
Organism: uncultured Leucobacter sp.; assembly: GCA_964547775.1. Taxonomy (GTDB): domain Bacteria; phylum Actinomycetota; class Actinomycetes; order Actinomycetales; family Microbacteriaceae; genus Leucobacter. Next base: position 16,808 of record CAZJOZ010000009.1, on the reverse strand, counting down.
ATCGTGCAAAAGGGATTCTGAACGAGAAGATGGGCCTCACCGAGCCGGAGGCGTTCCGTTGGATCCAGAAGGCATCGATGGACCGCCGTCTGACGATGCAGGATGTCGCCCAGGCGATCATCGACCAGTTCACCACGAAGAAGTAGCGCTTCGATTCCCGGCCTCGGCGCTTCCCGTCACGATGGTGACAAAGTGAGAGCTCGAAATGGGAACCTGTTTCAGGGCCGGGGACGATAGAAGTTCGTGATTCGCACGGTGGAGCAACGCTTTCCATCCGGTGCTGAAATAATCACCTCGTGCACAGCCATCGTCTTTCCGAGGTGCACGGGCGTACACACGGCTGTGACGTGACCATCGGTGAGTGATCCCGTATGTGTAGCATTCACATCAATACCGACCGCATACATGCCTTCAGGGCCGTATAGGTTCGCGTGAGTAGAGCCGAGCGACTCGCCGAGGACCACATACGCACCACCGTGCATTGCCCCGAAGGGCTGCGTGTTTCCCTCGACCGGCATGGTTGCGACCATGCGTTCTCTGCTGAGTTCAGTGACGTGAATACCCATGCGATCGGCCAGTGCGCCGAGCCCGTGCTCGTTCAAGAACTCAAGTGGGTCAGTATCCGTCGAGAACGTGCTCAGTAGGTTCATGGGCGGTCCTTTCACGCTCAGGTACACCCCCGTCCGAAGTTGCCGAGAGCGCGGCTTGTAAGCTGGGGGTGTGTCACAACAGCCCCAGCCTACTCTCATGCTCATCGATGGCCACTCGTTGGCGTTCCGTGCGTTTTACGCACTGCCGGTTGATAGCTTCCAGACCCAGACCGGTCAGCACACCAATGCAATCCACGGCTTCATTGCGATGCTGATTAATTTGCTCGCTAATGAAAAACCCGATGCGCTCGCAGTAGCGTTCGACATTTCGCGTCATTCCTTCCGAACTGAAGAGTATCCGGAATATAAGGGGACCCGTGCCGAAACCCCCGTCGAGTTTAAGGGACAGGTCCCTCTGCTCCAGGAGGCGTTACACGCCATGGGAGTGCGTACTCTTGAGAAAGAAAACTACGAAGCCGACGACATTCTTGCAACTCTTGCTACTCGGGGCGCCGACGCCGGGTATCGGGTGCTGGTGGTCAGTGGTGACCGCGACACTATCCAACTAGTCGACGACCGTATCACCCTTTTGTATCCCTCGAAGCAGGGTGTGAGTGAGCTGACCAGATACGACGTTGCGCGAGTGATAGAACGCTACGGCGTCCGGCCTGAACAATACCCTGAGATTGCGGCACTGGTCGGAGAAACCAGCGATAACCTTCCCGGAATTCCGCGCGTCGGTGAGAAGACCGCGGTGAAGTGGATCAACCAGTTTGGGTCACTTGACGAATTGCTTGCACGTCAGGACGAGGTCACCGGAAAGGTGGGTGAGAGCCTGCGAGAGCACGCGCATCTCGCGGAACGCAATCGCCGATTGAACCGACTCGTGCGCGACGTTGATCTGGACGTTGAGCTGACTGAACTCTCGCGCGGTGACATCGATATGGAGGAAGTCCGTCAGGTCTTCGCCAAGCTCGAGTTCCGCACCTTGCTCCAGCGGGTGGCGAAGCTCGCAGGCGTAGCTGATCAGGCGTCCGCTGCAGAAACGAACGGCAGCCGCCAAGGACTTGTGCCGAAACTTCCCGAGGCAAAACTCTTGCTTGACGAAGAACTTGGTGACTGGCTTGCAAAAGCAGGGCCAGTTGGGGTGGCACTGAGCGACAACCTAGCGGGCGACACCGTATCGGTGGGCCTCGCAACCGAACAGTCGATTGTTGCCTTGCAGTGGCAACCCGGCGGTCGCGACTATGCGCAGTTTGAAGAATGGCTTCAGTCCGCCTCACCGAAGATTCTCTGGGATGCAAAACGGCAACTCCATCTCCTTGCACGTCACGGAGTCGAACTCAATGGGATCGCCGGTGATTTGATGCTGGCCTCATGGCTGATCCGGCCCAGCACACCTGAGAAGACGTTGGCCGATGCGGTGAGCCGCTTTCTCGGTGAACAGCTTCCTGAGGGTGACCCAAATCAACTGATTCCAGCGGAGGGAACCGTTGCTGGCCCCGAAGTCCAGGCTTGGTATCTCATTCGGGCGCACATCGAAGCGGTACGACGGTTCGAAGGGCGAACGGAACACGTCTATCGAGAGATTGAGCTACCGCTCCTGCCAGTGCTCGCTGCTCTGGAAACTCGCGGGGTGCAGATCGACCTTCCGTTGCTTGAGGCGCATGATGTTGAACTGCGTGGTCGCGTCGCGGAGTGTGAACAGCAAGCGTATGAGGCTATTGGGCGAGAGGTGAATCTTTCGTCTCCGAAGCAACTTCAAGAGGTGTTGTTTGACCAGCTCAACATGCCCAAGACTCGGAAGACCCAGCGCGGGTACACCACCGATGCAGCGGCCCTCGCAGAACTTCAGATCAAGCAACCGCATCCGTTCCTTGACGCTCTCCTTGCTCACCGTGATGCAAATAAGTTGCGGCAAATTGTCGAAACGTTGATGAAGGCGGTACAGTCTGACGGCCGTATTCACACCACACTCGTTCAGATTGGGGCCAGCACCGGAAGGCTCGCGTCCACCGATCCGAATCTGCAGAATATTCCGGTGCGCACGGAAGAAGGCCGCAGAATCCGTGAAGCCTTTATCCATTCGGGCGAGTATGAGACCCTCATGACCGCGGATTACTCGCAAATTGAGATGCGCATCATGGCTCACCTTTCGGGTGATCCAGGCTTGATCGAAGCGTTCCGAGAGGGTGAAGATCTTCATCGCTTTGTGGGTGCTCGAATTTTTGGGGTCTCGCCTGATGAGGTCACCAGTGAAATGAGGGCCAAGGTCAAGGCAATGTCATACGGGCTCGCATACGGTCTATCAGCGTACGGCCTCGCTAAGCAGTTAGGAATCACTGCCACCGAGGCGAAACAGCTGATGACCGACTATTTCGATCGATTCGGTGGGGTGAGAGATTACCTCCGCTCAGTTGTGGAGCAGGCAAAGCAAGATCGATTTACGGAAACCATTTTTGGGCGGCGACGACCGTTTCCAGATCTTGCAAGTCCGAATCGCGTGCTGAGAGAGAACGCAGAGCGAGCTGCGTTGAACGCGCCCATTCAAGGTACCGCAGCCGACATTATGAAGATCGCGATGATTGGGGTTGAGCGTCGAATGCGAGAGGCGCAGCTCCACTCTCGAATGCTGTTGCAGATCCATGACGAGTTGATGTTTGAGGTCGCTGATGGAGAATGGCAGGATCTCGAGCAGATTGTGCGGGAAGAAATGGGTCATGCTGCTGAACTCTCGGTACCACTCGAGGTGCAAGTTGGCCGAGGCCCAAATTGGAACGCCGCTGCGCATTAGAAAAATACGGAAAAACGCGATAGGGTGGAGTGTCACTTTCGTGACGTTTTACCCGTATTCGCATGCCGGGCTCGCGAATCACCCCTCGCATGGTGGTGAACTTGTGTGTCCTGCCTGACCCCATGTCCATTCTGGAGACCAATTACATGACGAACGTAACGGCCGAAAAGGCAAGCAAGCAGATCGCGATTAACGACATCGGATCTGCGGAAGATTTTCTTGCCGCGGTCGAACTGACCATTAAAAACTTCGAAGACGGTGACCTGATTGAAGGCACCGTCGTGAAGATTGACCGCGACGAGGTTCTCCTCGATGTCGGTTTCAAGACCGAGGGAGTGATTCCCTCTCGCGAGCTTTCCATCAAGCACGATGTTGACCCTGATGAGGTTGTCAAGGTCGGCGACAGCGTTGAGGCGCTGGTGCTGCAGAAGGAAGACAAAGAGGGACGTCTGATTCTCTCCAAGAAGCGTGCGCAGTACGAGCGTGCCTGGGGCGACGTCGAACGCATCAAAGAGGTTGATGGTGTTGTCGAGGGCACGGTCATCGAGGTCGTCAAGGGTGGACTCATCGTTGATATCGGGCTTCGCGGCTTCTTGCCTGCTTCGCTGATTGAACTCCGTCGCGTGCGCGATCTCACTCCATACCTGGGGCAGACCATCGAAGCGAAGATTCTCGAGCTCGACAAGAATCGCAATAACGTCGTGCTGTCACGTCGTGCGCTCCTTGAAGAGACTCAATCGGCAAGCCGTTCGTCGTTCCTCGCAGACCTCAAGCCGGGTCAGGTGCGTAAGGGCGTTATTTCTTCGATCGTCAACTTCGGTGCATTCGTTGATCTCGGCGGAGTAGACGGCCTGGTGCACGTCAGCGAGCTCTCGTGGAAGCACATCGAGCACGCGAGTGATGTCGTTGAGGTTGGCCAAGAAGTCACCGTTGAGGTGCTTTCGGTCGAGCTCGATCGCGAACGTGTCTCACTGTCGCTGAAGGCGACCCAAGAAGATCCTTGGCAGCTGTTCGCCCGCACTCACGCGATCGGCCAGATTGCGCCAGGCGTGGTGACGAAGCTCGTTCCGTTCGGCGCATTCGTTCGCGTCGCAGACGGTATCGAGGGTCTCGTGCACATTTCCGAGCTGTCGGGCCAGCATGTTGAGCTTGCAGAGCAGGTCGTCAAGGCCGGCCAGGAAGTCTTCGTGAAGATCATCGACATTGATCTTGAGCGCCGCCGCATCTCGCTGAGCCTGAAGCAGGCCAACGAGGGTGTCGACCCAGAAGGAACCGAATTCGATCCGGCACTCTACGGAATGACCGCAGAGTACGACGAGAACGGTGAGTACAAGTACCCAGAGGGCTTCGATCCTGAGACTCAGGAATGGAAAGAAGGCTTCGAGACTCAGCGCGAGGCATGGGAGCAGGAGTACGCTGCTGCACAGGCTCGCTGGGAGGCACACAAGAAGCAGGTCGGCGAGGCCCTTGCTGCTCAGGCGGAAGCCCCCGCGGCAGACGAGCTTGGTGGCCAGCAGAGCTTCTCAAGCGATTCCGCTTCGAGTGGAACGCTCGCTGACGATGAAGCGCTTGCAGCACTGAAGCAGCAGCTTGAAGGAAACTAACCCTCTGCGTGGGTGAGAAGAAAGCCCGGTCCCGAAAGGGGCCGGGCTTTCTGATTGGATGGATCTATGAAATTAGTTGCGCTGAGCGGGGGAATTGCGGCGGGCAAGTCCACCATCGCGAAGAGGCTCCGTGAGCTCGGTGCCCACCATATTGACGCGGACCTGCTTGCCCGTGAGGCCGTCGCGCCGGGGAGTGAGGGCCTGCGACATATTCGCGAGCACTTTGGTCCGGGTGTCATCAGCAAGGATGGCACGCTTGATCGTGCTCAGCTCGGTGCGCGTGTGTTTGCGAATGCGACAGAACTTGAAGCTCTCAATGCAATTGTTCATCCTGAGGTACGCAAGCTTGCAACCGCGAGGATCGATGAGATCCGTGCACAAGACGATGACGCAATTGTGATTTATGACGTGCCGCTTCTCGTTGAAGCGGGCGTGAATCTGCCATGGGACCTCGTCGTGATTGCGGAAGCTCCCGCCCCAGAGCGTTTGCGAAGACTCATTGAGATTCGTGGCATGAGCGAAGTGGAAGCACAGCGTCGTATCGCTCACCAGGCGGACGATAGTGCAAGACGCGCCGTAGCGGACGTGGTGATCGACACCAGTTCCTCGGTTGAAGAGACCCTGCGTCAGACCGATGCGCTCTGGAGAAACCTCATAAAGAACGAGCGGTGAGTACGCGGCATTGCTGCGAGTCAGTGACGCGAAAAGCGTTACATTCTCCGAAATTCACCAAGCCAGTCGAGCTGTACCTGAGCGACAACCGCAATGAGCAGGAACGTGAAGACAATCAAGACCCAGCTCCAGGAGTACACTGCCGCGTACCACTTCTGGACAGTTTCAGGGAGGGAAACCATCCCAACTGCTTGAGGCCGAAAACCACTGATCCACCAGAGTGGAATCATCACGGACCAGACGACCATGCACCACGGGCACAGTGTATGAAGAGCGAAGATGCTCTGATAGCTCAGCCACAGGATGAAACCAAAGCCGAAGAGCAGGCCTGCCTGATACAGCCACCAGAACCAGGGAGCAAACCTGGCGCCCGCAAGGAGCGCAAGCCCTACCGCGATCGGGGCAGTGAACATGGTGACGCCCAAGATGGTATTGCTGAAGCCGAAGAGAGAGCCTTGCCAACTCTCCATATTCGGTCCGCAGGTGACGAGGATGCTGACCGAGCAGTTGGGTACGTATTCAGGGTTCTTAAGAGTTTTGATGAACTCGGTGAGAAGCTCAAACGATGCAAACCATCCGATTGCTCCTGCGACGATGGAAAAAATCGCAAATGCGGAAGTGCGTGTGTCGCGCTCGGATGCTGCAAGACTCATACGGATCATGTTATCGACTGAATCTGCAGAAAGTTTTGAAGGCGTGCCATAATGGTTCTGTTGCCTCGCGTCAGATTGATTCCCGGCACGACAGTCTTTTAGTCGCATCAATGCGGCTTCCGGTCAGAGAGTGGCCGGGTGTGAGGCAACCGCCTCGCGCAGATAGAGTTCGCGGCGGAATGCCGCCGCACAATGATGTTCGCCGAGCGACATGCGCGGCGTAAGGAGTACACCAGCGATGGTGAATGAGCACACAAAAGAAAATTTTCCCGAGTCACCCACAGAGAGTTCCCACGAAGTTGTCGTACAAGGCGGAGAGCCTGAGGATGGCAACGACCACCGCGAGTCCGAGGTTTCGGAGCTTGTAAGAGATGCCAGTGCGGAAGTCGCTCACTCCGGAGACCCAGCCCTCGATGTGGAGGGAACGTCTCCCTCCGAAGATGCCGCAGTGAGCGACCCTGTCGAGGGGTCTGGTTCTGAAAGTGCTGTCTCTCATGACAGAGCACCGAGTGACGGCGGGTCAGTTCCCTCCACCTCAACTGACGGAAGCGCAGCTGTGTCGAGCGAAGCTACAACGCCCCCTTCGCATCCGCAGCTCGTGCTTCCACTCGCAGAGATGACCCCTGAAGAGCGCTTTCGGGCAACGGCACGACTGATTTTTCTCGCACCCGACGTGCCGCCGGTACAGCCGCGTCAGCGAAGAAGAGACTTCCGTCAGCTCGATGATTTGCTTGATCGCCAGTTCCACGGTGGACGCGAGCAACACAATCGACAGGATGACGACGAGCGTGAAAGCGCCGGTTCATCGCGACGACGCACTCGTCGCCGTCAGTCCGAAACACCGAGTGAAGAGGAATCGCCTCGCCGCGAGCAACGGACACCGACCCCCATCACTGAACCACAGAAAGTGAAGGGGTCAACCAGACTTGAAGCGAAGAGGCAGCGCCGCCGTGACGGTCGTGACGTAGGACGTCGAAGGCGCCTGGTTATCACGGAAAGCGAGTTTCTCGCTCGGCGAGAGTCGGTCGACCGTGAAATGATCGTCCGCACATCAGCGGATCGTATTCAGATTGGCGTGCTCGAAGATCGAGTCCTCGTCGAGCACTATGTTGCGAGATCAAGTGAATCTTCGCTGATTGGCAACGTGTACCTTGGTCGCGTTCAGAACGTATTGCCGAGTATGGAAGCAGCCTTCGTCGATATCGGGCGAGGGAGAAACGCGGTGCTCTATTCCGGCGAGGTGGACTGGAGCGAGTTCGAGGGAAGCGCTTCTGCTCGCAAGATCGAAAATGCACTGAAGCCGGGCGATATGGTGCTCGTGCAGGTGACTAAGGATCCTGTGGGACACAAGGGTGCACGTCTCACCAGTCAGATCTCTCTTCCTGGCCGCTTCCTGGTCTACGTGCCAGGGGGAGCAATGAATGGCATCTCGAGGAAACTACCTGATACTGAACGGGCACGTCTCAAGAAGATTCTGAAGGAAGTGCTGCCTTCGGGAGCCGGTGTTATTGTGCGCACGGCAGCAGAGGGCGCCACTGAAGACCAGGTGACCGGAGACGTGCAACGACTGACCCGTCAGTGGGATGCAATTCAGCAGCGGGTGACCCAGGGCGGAGGGCCGGTGCTCCTGCATTCTGAGCCTGACATGCTTATCAAAATTGTCAGGGACGTGTTCAACGAAGACTTTAACAAGCTCGTTATTCAAGGCGAAGACACCTATCGGGTGATTGAAGGGTATCTCGCTCAAGTTGCGCCCGAGCTGCTCGAACGTGTTGAACAGTATTCACAAGATCGGGACATCTTCGACGAGTACCGCATTAGCGAGCAGATCATCAAGGCGCTCGACCGAAAGGTATGGCTGCCTTCTGGCGGGTCACTCGTCATAGACCGCACTGAAGCGATGACCGTCGTTGACGTGAATACCGGAAAATTTGTTGGTTCCGGCGGCAATCTCGAAGAAACAGTCACGAAGAATAATCTTGAGGCTGCTGAGGAGATCGTGAGGCAGCTTCGCCTGCGCGATATCGGCGGCATCATCGTGATCGACTTCATCGACATGGTGCTTGAGTCGAATCGTGATTTGGTGCTCCGGCGCCTGGTTGAGTGTCTGAGTCGGGATCGCACGAAGCACCAGGTCGCAGAAGTGACCTCGCTTGGACTCGTGCAGATGACGAGGAAGAAGCTCGGTCTCGGTTTGCTCGAGGCGTTTAGTGAATCCTGCGAGGTGTGTGCTGGGCGTGGACTGATCGTTCATCACGACCCGGTCTCGCGCCACCGCAACGACACTCCGTCACGTTCGAAGCGGAAGAACGCGTCCCAGCAGCAGACGCCTACGGCGCAGGCTCACGCAATTACCGATGAGTCGCGTTCCGCTCTCGCGAAGATCGCAGCATCCACGATCCCGGCTGCCGCAGATGCTGCTGAATCACCTGAGAGCACAACCATGACCGCGGCCACGACGCCGTCGAGTGGACCCGGCAAGCGGACGAGACGGAGCGCTGCACCGGCACAGGTGGAGCCAGCAGAAATTATTGCTGACCTCGAAGCGGAATTCGCGTCGCGTCCTGCGCAGGTGTCGGCAGGTGGCAGAGGAGACAAAACGGAAGAGCAGGGGACTGACCCTTCCACTGCGGAGGATATGCTCAAGTCAGTGCTCGATGCCTTGCCGCCAGCGCCATCCCAGGGTGCACGGAAACGCACCAATCGTCGCGCGAGTAGCAACACGCCAGACACCGGTATTTGACCACATTTCATCGATGCGATAAAGTTGGTCGTTGGCGCCGCTCTTATTTGAGTGGTGATGCGTGCCACTGTTGCCGGTGCGCTTATCGGTTTCGGCGGATGCTTCATCCGCAGTGATCATACGTTCTTGACAGAAAAAGGTAGACAAGTGGTTTTCGCAGTAGTGCGCACAAGCGGCCGACAGGAGAAGGTGGAGGTTGGCTCCATCATCACCGTGAACCGTGTCTCGGGTGACGACAAGGGCAAGGTTGAACTTCCTGCCGTGCTGCTCGTCGACGGTGACACCGTGACAACTGATCCGGCCAAGCTTTCGAAGGTGAAGGTCACCGCAGAGGTCCTCAACGACCTGCGTGGCCCAAAGATCGTGATTCAGCGGTACAAGAACAAGACCGGGTATAAGAAGCGCCAGGGTCATCGTCAGGATCTGACCCGCCTCAAGGTAACCGGCATCAAGTAGCGAGCATTGCTCGAAGAGTTTTAAGGAGACAGGCACATGGCATCCAAGAAGGGCGTCGGCTCCAGCAAGAACGGCCGCGACTCAAATGCACAGCGACTGGGCGTCAAGCGCTTCGGTGGCCAGCAGGTCAATGCGGGCGAGATTCTGATCCGTCAGCGTGGCACAAAGATTCATCCCGGTGCGAACGTGGGGCGTGGGAAAGATGACACGCTCTTTGCACTCGCTGCTGGTGCAGTCGAGTTTGGCGCGAAGGGCGGCCGCAAGGTCGTAAATATCGTTACTGCGGCTTAGGCTGTGGGGTACGGCGAGGCGGGCTTCGGCTCGCCTTTTGCCGTTTCTGGGCACAATGTTCGAGCCGTTTGAGAAGGGAGGCATGGCATGGTCACGTTTGTGGACCAGGTGCATGTGCATCTGACGGCAGGCAAAGGTGGGAACGGGTGCGTTTCCATCAAACGCGAGAAGTTTAAGCCCCTGGCAGGGCCTGACGGTGGCAACGGAGGCCACGGCGGCGACATCGTGTTCGTTGCTGACCCACAGGTATCGACGCTTCTCGATTTTCACCACCGGCCACATTTGCGTGCGGAGCACGGCGGGTTCGGCATGGGCGACATGCGATCGGGAGTAAACGGTGAAGATCTTGTGCTGCCAGTGCCGGTCGGCACCGTCATTAAGGGATCCGACGGCGAAGTGCTCATCGACCTGCGAGAGCCGGGGGAGCGGTACATCGCAGCGAAGGGCGGCGTAGGCGGTCTCGGAAATGCAGCCCTTGCAAGTCAAAAGCGGAAAGCACCCGGTTTCGCATTACTCGGTACCGACGGTGAGAGTGGCACGATCACTCTCGAACTGAAAACGATCGCCGATGTGGCGCTCGTTGGCTACCCGTCTGCCGGAAAGTCCAGTTTGATTGCCGCGCTCAGCGCCGCAAAACCAAAGATCGCTGATTATCCCTTTACCACGCTGTACCCGAATCTTGGCGTTGTGCAAGCCGGTGACTATCGTTACACGGTCGCTGACGTTCCCGGGTTGATCGAGGGTGCCAGCGAAGGAAAGGGACTTGGTCTTGATTTTCTACGACATGTGGAGCGGTGTAGTGCGCTACTGCACGTCATTGATTGCGCGACGTTAGAGACCCGTCGAGATCCACTGAGCGATCTCGAAGTCATTCGAGCCGAACTCGCTGCGTATCCGGTGCCCGAAGGCCAGATTCCACTGCTTGAGCGGCCCCAACTGGTGGCACTGAACAAGATTGATGTACCCGAAGCTCGTGAGCTTGCTGAATTTGTGCGACCGGAACTTGAAGCCCTCGGATACCGGGTGTTCGAAATTTCAACCGTGTCCCATGAGGGACTACGTCAATTGAGTTTTGCCATGGGTGAGCTCGTTGCGGAGTCACGTGCGTTGCACGCAGAGGCAACTCCGTCCCCGCGGATTGTGCTTCGTCCCGAAGCGGTGAACCGACAAGAATTTGAGATAGTCACCGAGGGCGGCAGCTATGGAACTGTGTATCGCATTCTCGGCGCGAAGCCCGAGCGGTGGGTTGCTCAAACTGATTTCGCGAATGACGAGGCGGTGGGATACCTTGCCGACAGGCTGCAGAAGCTCAAAATTGATGAAGCGTTGATGAAGGCTGGCGCGACACCGGGATCTACCGTCGTCATCGGTCCAGGATCAGGGGTGGTGTTCGATTGGGAACCATCGGTTACCACGGCGACAGAGGTACAGGTTGGTGCGCGAGGCACTGATCCTCGGATCGACCCGAATACGCGACGCACCAACAAAGAGCGCCGAGAGCAATATTATGAGCTGATGGACGCGAAAGCAGAAGCGCGCGCAGAGCTGGAGCGTGAACGCGAAGCCGGTATGTGGAAAGACAACGAGTGAACCGAGACAGCAAGATGGAACCCGAGCAGGTGAACGGGGAACACGCTCCACAACCACCACGATTCGCCGGTTCCCGGGTGGTTGTGAAGGTCGGTTCCTCCTCGGTAAGCGGCGAGAATGCAAGCCAGATTCCGACCCTCGTGCGATCGCTTGCGAGACTTCATACGGCCGGCACCGAAGTTATTCTGGTGTCAAGTGGCGCGATCGCAACAGGGGTTCCCTTTCTTCGACTCGATCAACGCCCGGATGATTTGCCGACGCAGCAGGCTGCGGCGGCGGTTGGCCAGAATATTCTCGTGAATCGCTACCAGCGCGCACTCAGCGTGCACGAGATCATTGCGGGCCAAGTGCTTCTCACCGCAAGTGACCTCGAGAATCCCGTGCACCGCGGCAACGCAAAGCGAGCGGTTGAACGGCTCTTGCAACTTGGCATTCTTCCCATCATTAACGAGAACGATACGGTAGCCACCCACGAGATTCGATTTGGTGATAACGACCACCTTGCGTCTCTCGTCGCGCGCCTGGTTGGCGCAGACCACCTCATTTTGCTTTCCGACGTTGATGCGCTGTATACGGCGCCACCGACTGAGCCAGGTGCTGAACGCATCGCTTTTGTACCGTTCGGTGACCCCCTGCACGGGGTGGAAATCGGAGCCTCGCAGTCTGGTTGGGGTACCGGAGGTGCCGCAACGAAGGTGCAAGCGGCACGCCTTGCCACGGAGGCAGGAGCGACCGTCTTGCTGACCGAAACCCGTCTGCTTGATTCTGTGCTCAACGGCGGCGAACACGGCACCCTGTTTGAGGCGAAGTCCATCTAGCTCGAGGTCCACACGCTGGCTCAGCACTATGCTGGAGGCATGACTAGCGATGCTTTTCTTGACAAGCTGAGCCGCGCACGCAGCGCTGCGCGCGAACTCGCCACCGCGACCACCGTGCAGAAGAATGCCGGCCTCGAAGCTATTGCTGTAGCGATCGAGCAGGGAATTCCAGACGTTGTCGCCGCGAATGCGCTGGACCTCGAACGAGGTCGAGAGCAGCAGATCGGTGACGGCTTGCTTGACCGTCTGATGCTCGACGAGGCGCGACTACGAGGGCTTGCCTCAGCGGTCCGTGAGGTGATCGCACTCCCTGATCCTGTGGGCGATGTGGTTCGTGGACGCACGCTCGCCAATGGTCTGCAACTCACTCAGGTGCGTGTGCCATTTGGCGTGGTTGGTGCAATCTATGAGGCTCGACCGAACGTCACCGTTGATATCGCAGCTTTGGCATTGAAGAGTGGGAACGGTGCGGTGTTGCGCGGAGGAAGCGCCGCGGAGAACTCAAACCGTGTGTTGGTGGAACTCATTCAGGGCGCGCTTGAAAGCGCTGGCCTGAAGGGTGACGTCGTTCAAACGATTGACGAATTTGGCCGTGAAGGTGCAGGGCGCCTGATGCGGGCACGAGGCTACATTGATGTGTTGATTCCACGAGGCTCAGCTGGGTTGATCTCTCGAGTGGTGCAGGAGTCCACCGTGCCGGTGATCGAGACGGGAGCGGGCCTCGTGCACGTGTATGTCGATGCCACCGCAGACCGCGACAAGGCCATCAGTATTGTGCGCAACGCGAAAACGCATCGACCAAGCGTCTGCAACGCTGCGGAAACGCTGTTGATGCATCGTGACGCCGCTGAACGACTGTTACCTGACGTTCTGACAGCACTGCGTGATGAAGGCGTCACCCTCTACGGGGACGAACACGTCGCCGAGGTCTTTACGGACGTGACTGCTGCTACGGATGAAGTGTGGTCTACCGAGCATCACGCACTCGAAATGGGTGTGAAGATTGTCGATTCCATGGATGAGGCAATTGCGCATATTGAGCGGTATTCCACGCGTCACACCGATGCGATTGTGACTGAGAGTTACGACAATGCACAACGCTTCATTAGCGAAGTGGACTCCGCTGTGGTGATGGTGAACGCGTCCACCCGTTTTACTGACGGTGGTGAGTTTGGTTTTGGAGCTGAGGTTGGTATTTCCACTCAGAAGCTCCATGCTCGCGGACCAATGGGCTTACCGGAACTCACGAGCACCAAGTGGATCGTTCGAGGGTCAGGCCACATTCGATAGTGAGGGCGCGTCGGCACTGCTGGTCACGCGGCAGTGTCATTCGCGCTAGACTGAGAAGTAATCATTTACGTTATAACCACAGGGGTGTTGATGTCTGTTCTCGCGACCGTTGCCGTTGCTGCTGAAGAGAGCCACGTAGTCAATGAGCTGATCATGCCAGCGCCACTCTTCGGTGTGCTCACGCTTGCGATCTTCACCGTGTGTGCGTTGGTGACCATGAGTTTCCGTAACGTTGCGAACCGTCACAGTGAGAAGGCTGAGGCCTACGCTCGTGAGCACGGCTCCGCGCAGCACTAAGTCATCGACAGCCCCGAGACGTATCGGGGTGATGGGCGGAACGTTCGACCCGATTCATCACGGCCACCTCGTTGCCGCGAGCGAAGTGGCAGCAAGCTTCTCGCTCGATGAGGTCATCTTCGTGCCGACCGGTGAGCCTTGGCAGAAAACCAAGGTGAGCGACAGTGAACATCGATACCTGATGACGGTCATCGCCACAGCTTCCAACCCTAGGTTTACCGTGAGCCGAGTCGATATTGACCGGAAGGGGCCTACCTATACGGTCGATACGCTGCGAGATCTACGGAAGCTGTTTCCAGACGATGAACTCTTCTTTATCTCTGGTGCAGACGCGGTGAAGCAGATTGTCAGTTGGAAAGACGCCGACAAGCTGTGGGAACTTGCCCACTTTATTGGTGTTTCTCGTCCCGGTCACGAGTTATCGCTTTCTGGTTTATCAGACGAACACGTAAGCTTATTGGAAGTTCCTGCGTTGGCGATCTCTTCAACTGACTGCCGCAGCCGAGTCTCGACAGGTCACCCTGTCTGGTATCTCGTGCCTGACGGAGTAGTGCAGTACATCGCTAAACATAGGCTGTACAGCAACGGAAGTGACTGAGGTATGAGTGAAACTGACGAGAGCCGTCCGCTCACCCGGCGTGAACTGCGCATGCGCGCGATGGCTGAAGCTGGGGTGGTGGCTCCGGAGCCCATTGCTTCGCCCACGAGTGAACCTGCGCTCGATACGTCAGCGATCGACGACCTGCTCGAGGGTGTGGAGATCTCCATTGTTGATGAGCAGGGCAACCTGCGGAGCCGGCGTGAGATTCGGGAGCTGAGAGCCCGCGCTGCTGCAGAGATCCTTGCCGCGCGTCAGGCAGCTGCCGCCGCGTTTTCTGCCGACCCCGATGCCGAGGAAGGCACAGACCGCGCCGAGGATGCTGAATCTGGCGAGCACCGCACCGAGGACGTGCATGTCTCGGAGCTCGAAGACATTGCCGTGCCGCAGGATGTTGCTGAACAGCAAGAGGAGCCCACTGACCGCGTCGATCAGCCTGAGACGACAGCGTCGCAGATCGACTTGCCGCCCACAGTCGCGATGGACGTGGTTGCTGAAGGCGCAGAAGAAGCGGAGCCCGCCGTCGAAGACGACGCAGAAGAAGGCGAATCCGTACTTGAAGACTTATTCTCTTCAGAATCCGATGATGAACCATCTCTCGAGGACACGGAAGAAGCAGGGGATCAGCCGGCGATCGAAGCTCCGGAATCCGGGGACGATCTCCAAGACGGAGATAACTCGCGAGAGGGCAACGATTCGTCCTCCTCGAATTACTCATTTCCCGACATTGTCCCGCTTGATGATGGCCAGTCGGTATTTGATGACCCCGCGCTCAGACTGCTGGGTCGAAATGCGAATGCTGACGCACCCGCTGAATCTCGGGGCGACTTTGATGAGCTGATTCATCGTGCGGTCGCGCAAGAAGGCGGAACGAGCAGTACTTCTGCGCTGATCCTTCCGAACATGCCTGACACTGAGAATTTGTCAGGCTCGCTGGGGGATACCGGTGAACTGTTCGTTACCGGTTCTATCGAGATGCCGAAGTCTTTGTCAGAAACTGGCGGTCACTCCTTTCATGACTCCATCGAGATTGAACCGCTGGATGATCTCGGCCTCGTTGAGGAGCCCCCTGCAGACACGTTGATGGCTCCGGTGTCGGCTGCGAGGGCAGTGAGCGCACGATCTGCGCAGGGGTCACTGATCGCGGATTCCGCGAAAGATAAGAGCAAGGTGCCAGTGGTACTCATTGCCACTGGAGGGGTGCTCGTGGTGGGTGCCGTGGCGCTCATTGTGTGGGCAGCGTCGAGTGGACTCTTTGGATGAGTGACGACGTGACTTTCTCAGGGATGGACGCGTTACGGATCGCTGCTCCCGCTGCCCTCTCAAAAGGGGCTACCGCACCCGTTGCACTCAATGTCGCGGAGCACTTTGCGCTGGCCGACATATTCTTGCTTGTCAGCGGCTCAGTTGAGCGCAATGTGCAGGCAATCGCCGATGAAGTTGAAGAGCAGCTCAACGCCGCAGGCGTACGAACCATCAGGCGTGAAGGCAGAGAAACTGGCCGCTGGATCTTGCTCGACTTTGGTGATCTGATCGTTCACGTGTTCCATCACGAGGAGCGAGACTTTTATGGTCTTGAACGGTTGTGGAAGGATTGCCCCGCAATCGACTTGAGCGAGTTCCTCGATCAGGCCGACGATTTGTCAGGAGACACCGTCCGTGGTGTAGAGTAGAGGGGTTGTCGGGCGAGTATTCGTCCGACTTCCTGGGTCTGTGGCGCAGCTGGTAGCGCACCTGCATGGCATGCAGGGGGTCAGGGGTTCGAGTCCCCTCAGATCCACCAAAAGAGTGCCTCGTGAGCAGGCATTTGCAATGAGCGTTGGTTTCGTGCCAAGACTCCTGCCACCACTGGCAGGAAGGTGATCAATTCATCCCACATGAAGGACCAACAGGGAGCTGCACGAGCCCCCGCCCGCGCCAAATGGCGAGACTATGATCCCTTTCAGTGCGCCGAAAGCCGACGGAGCCGCTCACATGCAAGCGCGAGGGTGTCGTCGTTCTTCACAAAGGTAAAACGAACCCAATTCTTCAGACGATCGGCAGTGACTGATCCCTCGCGGCAGAACGCTGACAGCGGCACACATGCGACGCCAAGGGCGCCAGGGAGCCAGCGTGCGAATGCGGCTCCGTCAGGCACCTCAGGGCTCAAGAACGGACTCGCATCCGCGCACACAAAGTAGGTGCCTGCCGGTCTAACTGCGGCAAAGCCTGCCGCAGTTAGACCGGCGAGAAGCATCTCTCGACGGCGATTAAGCGTCACACGGAGCGACTCAATGTCGGCACCGCCCTCAGTGAGCGCTCGGGCAATAGCAGGTTGAAATGGAGCACCCCCGGAAAAGGTGAGGTACTGCTTCACTGCAAGTACTCGTTCGATGAGATCAGCCGGGCCGGTAATCCAACCGATCTTCCATC
>CAZJOZ010000008.1:18201-44574 GCA_964547775.1 uncultured Leucobacter sp. | reverse complement strand
GTGGCTCCGACCGGCATCGATCCGGTGACCTTTCGATTTTCAGTCGAACGCTCTACCAACTGAGCTACAGAGCCCTGACGAGTGCATCGCCAGAGATGAAGAAACCCTTCCGAAGAAGGGCGCCTCATCTGCGACCCTGACGGGACTTGAACCCGCGACCTCCGCCGTGACAGGGCGGCGCGCTAACCAACTGCGCTACAGGGCCATGGTGTATTCAATTGTGGGTGGTAGCCAGTGACCCCAACGGGATTCGAACCCGTGCTGCCGCCGTGAAAGGGCGGTGTCCTAGGCCGCTAAACGATGGGGCCTAAGCGCTTTCACGCCATCGGCTACCGAGAAGTAAGCTTACGATGAATGTCGCACCTGACGCAAATCGAGAAGCAATTTCGTTGAAATTCATCTCGAAATCCGCAGAATTCCGCGGATCGCGCGACCCTCTTCCCTAATAGCCTGCGAGTGCGCGTTGCACGCGTTGCAGCGAAATATTCTCGTGCAGCATCACGCCAGAGTCGGTGCGTTGCTCAAAGTCGAAACCGAGTTTGCCCTGGATGAGCAGACCGATAAGGTACGGTTCATTCGGGTTCCAGAGCACCCATGTGGGCTGTCCGTGCGTGTTGTTCCCGAGAAACGTCACTTCAATCTCTCGGTTCCCCACACGCTGCATCACTGGAACCATGGCTCGCGTCGAAAGCGTAACCTCACCTGACTGCTGCACCTGACTCATGTCTCGATCCTAACGAATACCCGGCACACGTGCACCGTGGTTTTCCGTCACCTTGTCAGTACACGTCTGCGCGTGTTCATGCTCCTGCGAAGAAACTCCCTGCGACCTTCGCGAGGCCGTGCAGATCGTCGACGTGGGCGAGTTCACGGGCGGAGTGCATCGACAGCAGGGGCACACCAACATCGACAGTGCGAATGCCGATACGTGTCGCCGTGATGGGGCCAATGGTAGAGCCACACGGCACCGCGTTGTGTGACACGAACACCTGCGTCGGCACTCCCGCCGCCTCGCAGCAGCGCCGCCACAGCGCAGCGCCGTGCGCGTCAGATGCGTAGCGCTGATTTGCGTTCACCTTGAGCATCGGCCCTCTCCCGGCAAGTGGCTGCACGTTGGGGTCGTGCTTGTCGGAATAGTTTGGATGCACCGAATGCCCGGCATCCGCAGAAATGCACCATGACTGAGCGGTCGCCCGGGCAGCATCTTCAACGCTTGCCCCGAGGCCCTCTCGGAGCCGCTGGAGCACTTCTTCGAGCATGGGCCCATGGGCGCCAGAGCGGGAGCTTGATCCCAGTTCTTCGTGATCGAACGCTGCGAGCATCGCAATGGTGCCGGGCGCCGGTTCTGTCTCGATGAGCGCAACCAGGCTCGCCCACACTGAACTCAGGTTATCGAGTCGGGGCGAGGCAAACAGGTCCCCATTGGCGCCAATGCGCGCCGCCCGCTGCGTGTCGGCGAGTCGCACGTCAGCCCCACTCACCTCGCCTGGCGCGACCCCTGCGGCCGCTGCGATCAGTTCGAGCGCGGAGGCCTCACCAGCCGCCAGCACGGGCTGTGTGTGCCGCTGCCGATCAATCCGAGGTGAACTCCCCGCCTCATGGTCAAGATGAATAGCGAGCATCGGCACTCGCGCCACTGGCCCCGTGCAGACCAAGTGCTCGGTGCCATCGGTCGTGACGATACGGCCCGCCAGCGCAAGGTCGCGATCAAACCAGGTACTGAGGAGCGGCCCTCCGTACACTTCAACCCCGACCTGGGCCCAGCCCGATGCCTGAAAGTCTGGCTGAGGCTTCAGCATCAACCCCGGGGAATCTGTGTGGCTCCCCAGCACTCGCACGGGACTGGACGCACTGATGTCTTTCCCCGCGTGCCACGCGATGATCGCTCCGTCACGTCGCACGAACGCTTTCGCTGCGGAGGTGAGTGGCTGCCACTGCTCCTCCTCACGCACCTCGGCGAACCCGTGGTCGGTGAGCGCGGCGGCTACCGCTGCAACGGCGTGGTATGACGTGGGCGAGGCCTCAACAAAGTCAATGAACTGCTCGAGGTACGTGTCACGGTCTGACAGCAACGGCGCGGGTGCGGTGGTCATGCTTATGCCTCGCCTTCCTCCTTCGCCGGCGCTTCAAATGCGGTGGCGAACTCTGCGAGCAGACGCGCGCCGAAACCGGTGGATCCTGTCGAGCGCCACAGGTCGTCACTTTCTGCCTGCATGGTGCCGGCAATGTCGAGGTGCCCCCACGGCAGTCCATCGACGAACTCGTTCAAGAACAGTGCAGCCAGGATCACGCCTGCGTACTGACCACCGATGTTCGAGAGGTCAGCGACGTCACTCTTGAGCTGGTCGCGGTAGCGGTGGTCGAGGGGCATCCGCCAGGTGTTCTCATCCGTGAGATCAGCGGCTGCCTGCAGCTGCTCCGCAACGTCGTCATTATTCGCAAGCATGGCGGCCGTCTTCGTACCCAGCGCCATCATCGCTGCCCCAGTCAGCGTCGCAATGTCTACGATTGCGTCGGGGCGACGTGCCTCTTCAGTCGCAAGCACCAGTGCATCAGCCATCACGAGACGGCCCTCAGCGTCAGTGTTCTTCACTTCGACGGTGGTGCCACCCCGGATGGTCAGCACATCGCCAAGCTTCGTGGCACTCCCTGAGGGCATGTTGTCGGTGCACATCAACCAGCCGGTGACGACTGTCTCGGCACCCAATTCCCGCAGCGAGGTCATCGCAGAAAACACTGCAGCGGCGCCCATCATGTCGAGTTTCATGGCGGCATGCATGGCGTTGGATGGCTTCAAGCTGATGCCACCGGAGTCATACATAATGCCTTTTCCGACCAGCGCGAGATGTGGTGAATCTTCGCTGCTGCCCTCCGGTACGTACCGAAGTTTGATCATGCGCGGCTCTTCGGTGCTGCCCGCATTCACTCCGAGCAGGCCTCCGCAGCCCAAATCAATGAGCTGCTGGCGGTCAAACACTTCAACCTCAAGGCCGTAGTCAGGGCCAATCGCAGTCACAAGGTCTGCGAATTTGGCGGCGCTGAGGTGCCGTGGCGGGGTGTTTCCCAGGTCGCGGGCGAGACTCGCGGTACGGGCAAGGATCAACCCTCGCTCCACCCCAATCTCCGCAGCTTCCGCGTCGCTCTCGTCACAGACCAGCACCAACTTCTCGAGTTCCACTGTCTTCGGGTCGGACTTCAGCGCGTCGAAGCGGTAGCGGCTCAGCACCGCACCCTCGGTTGCTGCCTGTGCGGCGAGCTCTGCAGTCAGTTCTGTCTCAGGAGCCTTCTCTGCGTCGCCCTGCAACAGGCTCCGCACATCAACGGTGAGCGACGAGGATTCTCGAGCGGCGCGAGTGAACGTGGCGACCGCATCTCGAACGTTCGCTACGGTGGTCACGCCCGCGCCGGTGCCGACCAACACGGTGAGCGGTGATCCTGGAAGCACGAGGGTCTGCCCCTGTTTGGCAGTGAAACCTGCGGCGGCGAGCGCCTCTCGGCTGAGATCTGCGGGGACGGCCGGGGGGAGGTCGCCGCTTGCCGGAACAAACACCGCTACTGCGTCGGCGCCTGCGGTATCGGTGGACACCGTGACCGCTACTTCTCTGGCGAGCGACGGTGCTGGGTCAAATGCGGGATCAATGATAACGGTCATGGGCACTAGCCTAGCTCTCGCACCTCACTGACCCCTGGGCGGGAATGCTGCAGGAGATCGCGCGTTACCTTCTGTGTGAAGGCTTTCGGATTTCTTTCATTCGGTCACTATGCACCGGTTCGCGGCAGCGCAACTCGAACCGCCGGCGAGATGTTGCACCAAACCATCGAGCTCGCTCAGGCTGCAGACGAGATCGGGGTGAACGGTGCGTATATGCGTGTGCACCACTTCGCCCGCCAATCGGCCTCGCCAATGCCACTGCTGGCTGCTATCGCTGCACGCACGACCCACATCGAAGTGGGCACGGGCGTGATCGACATGCGGTACGAAAATCCGTTGTACCTCGCAGAAGAAGCAGCTGCGCTTGACCTCATCGCTGGCGGCCGTATTGCGCTAGGGGTCAGCCGAGGTTCCCCCGAACCGGCACTTCGAGGCTACGAGGCGTTCGGGTATACCGGGTCCGAGGATCCTCGCGGAGCCGACCTTGCCCGCGACAAGTTCGAGTATTTCCTTGACGCCATCGACGGTGACCGCGTTGTCGAAGGTGACCCACAGGTCGTGGGACCGGGCCAGCGTCTGACGGTTGAACCGCTCTCGCCGGGGCTCCGTGACCGGGTTTGGTGGGGCGCGGGGAGCCGGGAGACTGCCGAGCAGACCGGCACCCTTGGTCTGAACCTGATGAGCTCCACGTTGCTGACTGAGTCGACGGGGCAACCCTTTCATGAGCTGCAACGCGAACAGATTGAGCGGTATCGCGCCGCGTACCGTGCTGCCGGGCATACACGACCCCCGCGCGTAAGTGTGAGCCGCAGTGTGTTTCCGATTATGAACGCGGAGGACGAAATGTTCTTCGGGTTGCCCTCTCGAGAAAAGAATGACCAGGTTGGGGTGATTGACGGGCATCGCAGCACCTTTGGGAAGACCTACGCGGACACTCCCGACAGACTGATCGAGCAGTTGCGTGCTGATGATGCGGTGATGGCAGCTGACACCCTCATGTTGACCATTCCGAATCAGCTCGGTGTTGCGTATTGTGCGCATATCTTAGAGTCGTTCGCGAAGCACGTCGCGCCCGCTCTCGGTTGGAAACCCAACTGGGAAGGACCCGCAGAGGGGTACCCGATCTGAGGGTCTGCGTGACACGCAGCCTGAGTTGATGGAAGACCGCGGGCGTGCACCGCGATGTAAACGTTACGGTCCGTTATCAGAACAGCAGCGAGAGCAACGTTCTCGTCCGTCATCTGAAAAATTGCCAGTAGAGTGAAAGACGGTGGGAAACAGGGCACGCTCGTTTGCACCAACCCGTGCACCAGACAGTGGAGTCCGGGAGAGATAGGTCTTTCGCGAAGGGGACAGAATGCGCAATGCGTGGCGCGTACTCGTACGTGATCTGAAGCGATTCGGAAAAGTTCCGCTTGCGTGGGTCATCATCGGCGGTGCACTCATCACCCCATCCCTCTATGCCTGGTTCAACATTTCTGCGTTCTGGGACCCCTTCGACAACACCAAGAACTTGAATATCGCGGTGGTCAACCTCGACCAGGGTGCGAGCACGTCTCTCACCGGTGAAGTCAACGTGGGTGATCAGCTCGTAGCCCAGTTGAAAGACAACAACGACCTCGGCTGGCACTTCATGTCCGAAGACGAGGCGATGACCTCGATTAAGAGCGGCGAGAGTTTCGCGGCGTTCGTGGTGCCCAAGACGTTCTCGAAAGACCTCCTCAGCATTACGACTGGCGATTTTACCGAACCGAAACTTGAGTACTACGTCAACGAAAAACTCAATGGCGTGGCTCCAGAGATTACGGACACCGGGTCCACCACGATTCAGACGCAAATGATCGATGCGTTCACCGCTCAGGTCGCGACCGCGGTGGCTGAAGCAGTCAAGAGCGGCACCGGCAGCATTGAGGGCGGGCTCGAAAACGCGCAGTATCGGGCCATCAGTGAACTGGACAAGGCCGCCGAAGCAATTGCGCAGTTGCGCACCCACCTCGCGGAGGTGCAGGTGCATCTCGACGCTACGAGGGGTGAGCTCGGTGATGCGCGAGCTACCCTCTCACTGGTCGATGGAACGCTCGCCGACGCTCAGGCAGTGCTCGACGAGGCCGTCACCCTTGCCGATCAGGCACAGGCCGAGCTTCTGAAGCTCACGGCAACCGCAACGACCGGCCATGTCATTGGCTCCTCCGCGGTTGCAGAGGCGGCCGCGGGGGCGGTTGCCGCCATCGGCAAACTCAACTCGAGCACCCATGCTCTGGCCTACGCGATCAATTCCCAACGCACCCTCATTGGCGAAACCTCACACCTCCTCGCGGGGATCGACGAGCAACTCGTGCAAACCTCTGCCGCGCTCGCAAGCCTCGATAGTGATTTCGCTGCCCTAGAGTCTGACGTCAACGCGGTCATCACCGACCTGCGCGCACTCGGCGGCGCGGCAACGTGGCAGCAGCTCGAACAGTTGGGCTCGCTCAACCCCGAACAAATCGCGAAATTCATGTCCACGCCGGTCGTCGTGAATCAGCACACCATCTTCCCTACAAAGACGTATGGCTCGTTGATGGCCTCCCTGTTCATCAATCTGTCGCTGTGGATCGGCTCCTTCGTGCTCGTCGTGATCTTGAAACTCGAGGTTGATCGCGAGGGCATCCCTGACCTCACTGAGCGTCAGGCATATATGGGCAGGTGGATGCTCTTTGCGTTGATCGCGATGATGCAAGCGATCGTGCTCAGCATCGGAAACCTCTTCATCGGGGTGCAGCACGTGAACACCTTCGCCTTCATTGTGACGCCGATCCTGATCGGACTGAGTTATCTGAGCATTATTTATGCGCTCTCGGTGACATTTGGATACATCGGGAAGGGGCTCGCGGTGATCCTCGTGATCATGCAGATCCCTGGCGCCTCAGGCATCTACCCGATCGAGCTGATGCCGCAGTTTTTCCAATCCTTGTACCCGTTCTTCCCGTTCACCTATGGCATCGACGCCATGCGAGAGGTGGTCAGCGGGTTCGCAGGCTTTGCGTACTGGCGCTACCTCGGAACCCTGCTCCTGTTTGTCGCGCTCGCGTTCATCTTGGGATTGCTCGTGCGTCGGCGAGTTGCGAACCTCACTCGACTGTTCACGCAGGAGGTGGGAACCACCGAGTTGTTCACCAATGAGGAGGGGGCACCCTCAGGCCCTGGGTACCGCCTCAACCACCTGCTCCGCGCCCTCGCCGACCAGGCACGGTACAACGAACGTCTCGCGAAACGGCGACTGCCGTTCCTGCGTTCCTATCGCAAGGTACGCGGTGCGATCGTCGCAATCGGCGGCATCGGCATCGTGCTCCTTGCCGCACTCGCGATGATCTTCCCCGATAACAAGACGGAATACGTGGGTCTGTGGATCCTGTGGTTGATCATCGTGTTCGCAGCGCTGATCACCCTTGAGTACATTCGCTACAGCCTTCGATTGTCGACCGAGGTGGGCAAGATGCCTGAGGCAGAGCTTCGTAAGCAGCTTGATGAATTGGAGGCGCAGCGATGAAACAGGCTTGGCAGTTGTTCCGCAGCGATCTGCGCCGTGCAACCAGCAATGTGATGGCCGTGATTGTGCTCTGCGGCCTGGTTGTGATCCCCTCCGCATTCACCTGGTTCAACGTCATCGGTAGTTGGGAGCCGTTCGACAACACAAAGAACCTGAAAGTTGCCGTGGCGAGTGTCGACGAGGGCTACACCAGCCCACTGGTACCGCTGCATATCAATATCGGTGACACCGTCATGTCGACGCTCCGCGCAAATGATCAGCTCGACTGGATCATTACGTCCAAAGAAGAAGCCATCGCCGGCACCACCTCCGGTGATTACTACGCCGCGATGGTGCTTCCCAAGGACTTCAGTAAGCGCATGATGACGTTCTACACTGCGGGATCGAAGCAAACCGAGATCGAGTATTACACGAACGATAAGTCAAACCCGCTTGCACCCCTGATTACGAGCGAGGGAGCGGACGATCTCTCCGCAAAGATCAACGAGGAGTTCACAAAAGAGCTCAGCAATGTAGCACTCAGCATCGTTTCCGCGCTCGTGAAGAACCTCGACTCACCAGAAACGCAGTCGGCAATCGTGCACCTCGAAGACGAACTCGGCATCGTCAGTGTGCAGTTGCGTGCTACGTCGAGCACAGCGACCATGTTTACCTCGCTGATCCAGTCGAGTGTGCCGCTCGTCGAGAGCGCGTCGCACTTGTTGGGCGCGGTTGAACAAGAGTTCACGTCGGCGACCGGCGATATCCAAACAGCACTCGGCTCAGCATCGAACGCACGCGAGTCGCTGACCGCGGCCTCCCACGCGTTGACCGCTGCCTTCTCAGCGAGCGTGGCACAGTTGAGCGACTTCGAAGCACGTATTTCGACTCTGTTCCAAGACCTCGACGACAAGACAGCATCGAGCATTTCGGGGATCAGCGACATGGCGAATCAGGTGGGCCAACTCGCCGACCGGCATGAAGCGCTCAGGGCCTCCCTCATCAATGATGTTCGACCGAACATTCCTGAAGAGAACCTCCCCGCATTTGACGCGATCATTCTCGAACTTGATCTCGCGATCGATCAGGAGCGCGCACTGCAGGGGCTGCTGGATGACGCAGCAGCTGGGCTCTCGGCGGGGAGTGCCAGTGCACAACAAGCAGAAAGCGAAATTCTCGGGTACATCACGGCGGCGAAGACCGCCATCGAGAACGCCAGCAGTGCCTACCAGAATTCGCTGCTGCCCCTGTTAGATCAACTCGCCGATCGTCTCGGCGCAGTCGGCAGCATGCTGGGCACGATCCCTGGTCAGCTCTCCGGCCTGTCAGGAAACACGGGCACCATCGTCACGGTGCTTGAGCGCGCAGCAGCGGATACCGCGGCGTTGGCCCAAACGCTCTCCGACACCTCGGACTCGTTCGAACATATGCGAGAGGTGGTCGCTGACGCGAACGCCACCGGCGATTTCAGCAAGATCAGCACGATCATCGGATCAAACCCTGAGACGCTCGCCGCTGCGCTTGCGCAGCCCATCGGGATCGACCGCATTCCGGTGTATCCGGTCGTCAGCTTCGGCGCCGGTATGGCCCCGCTGTACACCGTGCTGTCGCTGTGGGTCGGTGCCCTTCTCATGGCGGTGACGCTGCGAGTAGAGGCACCGCGCCAGGCATTCGACGGCGGGCCGACACTCAAGCTCGATCAGCAGTTCTTCGGCAGGTACGGCATCTTCGCAGTGCTTGGCCTTGCACAGAGCACCCTCGTGTTCCTTGGCAATATTTTCCTGGTCGGCCTGCAACCGGCGCACCCGTTCCTGTTCATGCTCGCAGGCTGGGTCACTTCCCTCGTGTTCACCTTCGTTATCTACACGCTGGTGGTGTCGTTCAGCGACGCAGGCAAGGCGCTCGCGGTGTTTGTTCTCGTCATTCAGGTTGCCGGTGCTGGTGGCGCGTATCCGCTACCGCTGTTGCCTGAATGGTTCCAGAATATAAGCCCGTTCCTCCCCGCAACTCACTCCATTGATGCAATTCGAGCGGCGCTCGCTGGCACCTATCACGGGGACTACTGGATCGCGCTTGGATGGCTCTTGGCCTTCCTGATTCCAGCGCTGCTCCTCGCGCTCGTGCTACGGAAGCCCCTCATTGGGCTCAACCAGATGATGGAACGTCAGCTGCAGTCAACGAAGCTGATGTAACCACGGTGTGATGTAACACGGCGTACCGTGCGCGGTGAAGGTAGTGGTGCACGATGAGGGAGTGCATGGAGTTGTCGCGCACTCCCTCATCGAGTGGGTTGCGCGGTAGCGCAGCCATCGCCAGGCGCTGAAGATGGGCTCTGTCTGCACATGGTCTGTGCAGACAGAGCCCATCTTTCTTCCGAGCGAAGCGCCGGGATGTTCCGTCGAGTTACGCCTCCGGCAGACGGTCCGAGACGGGTGACGGTGTTGACGGTGACGACATTGACGGTGACGGGACCTCCGATAGACGTCCCTCTTCCTCGGGGCGTCGGAGGACCTCGATCACGATCAAGACCAGCAGGACCACCAAGATGGTGGTGATCACTCCTGCAAGTTGGATGGGCCGGTTCATGAACAGCACCGCTACACCGATGGCAACCACTGCCACCACAATGGCACGTCGCCACCGCTCAAGAACCCGACCGAGTCGACCAGGGTTCAGTCCCTTTGCATCTGCAGCGGTACGCACGGCCGAGAACCCGAGATCGCTCGCATCACGCAGCGCCACCGCCCACGGCGAACGCCCCGACATCCATGCGCCAATCGCAAGGGCCAGGCTCAACACAATGAGTGCCGTCAGTGTGGAGAATGTGGTCATGGTCAGCTGCCCAAAAATCGCATGCGCTGCAGCAGCCGACATGATCGATGGACTCACCGCGCTCGCAAAAATCGCTTCTCCCACCTTCAAACCGACAACGAGCGTCAGGAACGCGACGGTCAATCCAGCACCTGCGAGAGCGAGGGTTCGCGCCCGATTGCGTGCGACGAGCACGCCAAGTGCGAGGGCACCGAGCGCGATCCAGGGCAGCCAATATCCCACCGCAGTGGAAAGTTGATACCCCACCCTCACCAAGACGAGGGCGTCTGACGCGACGATCGGAATGGAGCGATCAATCACGGGAATGCTGTCGGCAAACCCTATGCCCTGGTCGGCAAGGTATTCTTTCGTGCCTTCGATCACCTTCTTGAGGCTCACCGACAGCGTCCCGTCGCTCGAAAGCTGCACAAGCGCGTCTGGGTCACCTTGAATGACGGCAATGACCTGGCTGTGCGTTTCGCGCAGCGTCGCGGCCCACAGGTCGGCGAACTGCTGTGATTCCACCAAAGTCGTGACACCGGTGCGCATCATGGACCGAATGCCCTGCACCGCCGGCCCCTCGAGCAACGGCAGCGCGGCTCGCGCCTGATCGGGAAGGTCGAGTGCTGCAAGCCCGGAAAATACGTCGGTGACGAGCCCGTCAAGATCAATGCTCTCTTCGATCCCGAGCACCACCTGATCCACGATGAGTTCCTGCACCGCTGGAGACTCTGCCAATGGTGCGAAGGTCTGCACAAATCGCTCCGTGTCGACGAGCTGCACCCTCGCCCATGCTCCCATAACCGCTGCTGGGGCAAGCACAATGCTGATGAGCACGAACATGGCAGCAAAAACACTGCGCCAGCTGAACCGCCGCTGCGCAGCATCCCCAACGACCGCTCGTTCGGCCTGGCGCTGCGAGCGCTTCACCTTTTCTTCCAGGTCTTTATTTCGCGATTCGAGCGCTGACACCTGCTGGCGCAGCGCGTCAAGATCGTTATCCGTCACTTCAGCCACTGGCTTCCCCTCCGTTGGGCTGCGTACGGCAGACCTCATGTTCACCTGGACACCTGTTCAATACAGTAGCTGGTTCCGTTCCGCCTCGGTAGCGCCGGTTGCGCCCCTCCTGGCTCATGCGTGCGCTCACCAAGCGCCGAGTACGGTGGATCCCGACACCCCAACTACGGCGTGACGAATTCGCACGCCCGGCCCCAGCAACGTTCAGTACCCAGTTCTCACGCGGTCACCCAAATTGCTACTGTTCCATACGGCAGTTGATCACCTCTGCACGTCCCTCCCCATCGCACCCAACGGGGTGCGCATCGCCACTGGATCTCACAAAGGAGCTGAAGTGGAACCGGTCAATATCGCGAACCCCCACGAGTATGATCACAACCATTCGTCATCGGCGGGGACGGGTTGGCTTCGAGCTTCGGTCTTTGGTGCCATGGACGGGCTGGTCTCGAACATTGCCCTGATCGCCGGCATTGCTGCCGCGGGCGCCGCTCCGGCGATTGTGGCAATCACGGGCATCTCCGGGTTGATTGCGGGAGCGATCTCCATGGCGCTCGGAGAGTATACGTCGGTGCGCACCCATAATGAGCAGATGCAGGTCGAGGTGCAGACTGAACGTGCAGCACTGGAGCGAAACCCTGAGGGGGAGCGAGCGGAACTCACCGCGCTTTTCGAGTCGCTCGGAATGCGCCATGATACGGCTGAGGATGCAGCCACGCAGGTGCACGCCAACAGCGAGCAGGCGCTGCGCGTGCACCTTGCCCATGAACTGGGGTTGAGTCCTGATGAGCAGCCCTCGCCACTGGTTGCCGCCTTTTCGTCGTTTATTGCGTTCAGCCTTGGTGCGGTCATTCCGCTCATCCCCTACCTCATCGGCATGGATTCGCTTCCGATCGCGCTCGCCTGTGGCGGCGTCGGATTGCTCGCTGCGGGGTTCACTGCGGCGAGGTTTACCGGCAGAAATCCCCTGCTTGGCGCGGGGAGGCAACTCCTGTTCGGAGGAATCGCGGTGGTCGCAACCTACATCATTGGCATGCTCTTTGGGGTGTCTCAGCTCGGTTGATCCCCAGGAGGAGTCCATTTCCTGGGGTTATTCGCGGCCCTCACGCTCTACACTGAGACCTATGCCCAGCCCCGAGTTCGTCGACGCCGTCCTAGCGATGGTGCGACGGATCCCTGCGGGCAGAGTGACGACCTACGGTGACATTGCGTGGGCCTTGGGTTCAAATGCACCCCGGGCTGTGGGCCGGGTTCTGGCACACTATGGACACTCCGTCCCCTGGTGGCGCGTGGTACCCGCAACGGGTTTACCGCCGCAGGGTCATGCACGTCTCGCGCTCCCGCACTATCTCGATGAAGGCACCCCCTTGCGCACGGTGACTTCGCCGGATGAGTATCGGCTCGCACTGTCGTCGGCCCGCCTTGGCTACGATCACGACATCTATGCCGAGGTCGCCCCATGAGTCGTGGACGCGCCGCTCGTGGGAACCGATCACGCGGGCACACCCCAAGCCGCTCAACGACGCAGCGGAAGACTCGGGTGACCCCTGCGACAACGGAACGGTCGCGTACCTCAAAACAGGAACCTCTCGCAACACCCACGCTCGAACCCATTCGGCTGGGATTTGTGCGCGGGGTGTCGCCGAGCAAGTGGGCCGAGCGTTGGCGGCGCGCCTCTTCCCAACCGTTGGAACTGGTCCCCGTCGGCCTGGACGAGGTCGACGAGGCACGAAACACGGTGGACGTGCTGCTCGAGCGCACAATGCCGGGCGACACCCCTGCTGGTACCGCTCCCCCGCAACCGACGAGGCATGCGGTGCGACTGTATGAAGAACAGTTGGCCCTCGTCGTCAACACGGAACATGAGCTCGCGTCGCAGAAGACAATCTCATGGGAAGAATTGTCGCTGGTACGTCTCCTTGACCACCCGGATCACAGCGTTGGTTGGCCGGCAGCCGAACCGTGGGCAGACCCGAGCTGGATGCCTTGTAATGCACGGATGACGCTTGAGCTCGTCGCAACCGGTACCGGGGCTGCACTGATGCCGCAACCGCTCGCTCAGCACC
Source organism: uncultured Leucobacter sp. (assembly GCA_964547775.1). GTDB lineage: Bacteria > Actinomycetota > Actinomycetes > Actinomycetales > Microbacteriaceae > Leucobacter. The sequence continues at coordinate 31,523 of CAZJOZ010000008.1, read as the reverse complement.
TCAGCGCGAAGCGCGTACATGTGGTGCTCACGGTGGTTCCCGATGAGGTCTCCCCTGCTGAGGGTTCACATATTTGGGCAAGTTGGCAGCGCGAACGCGATGGCGATGATATTCAGCACCTCATCGGTTTCATGCGTGGCCGCACCGCCCGCAGCAGCCGTTAGCAGGGTTCGTATGCTGGTAGCCACCTCACCTCACGCGTAAACCTCAGAACTGCTCGCACGTGCGTCGGTGAATCTGAGAGGCGAAACCGTGCATCTCTCAACAGTGCGCCCATGAGCGAGGTATCCGCCACTCGCGGCCGAACACCCCAGCAGAGGTGCGTGATCAGACGGACCACACGCTCAGGAAAAACGGGAAATGCCGCGGTCGCGGCCTCACGATCGACGTGCTCGTACGATCGCCGTTGTGGCGGATTGAGGGCACACCAGCGGAGCAATGCACGCAGCGGCTCATGGTAGTGCGCTGGCAGCGAGGGTGCGAGAAGCACGTGGGTACGCTCAATAACCGTTTCGAGAGCGGTGACGGTCGTCGCGTTCACCTGGGTGCCGTCACTGGCTTCAGCGAGAGTACGGTGCCCTCCGCCCGTGCGCTTCAGATGTGCGGTTTCGTCAAATGGCTCTCCCCTGGTACCCCACTGCGCCCGCATCCAGCCGACAAGACAGGCCGACACATACGCCCAGGGCTCCCCGTTTGACGCCGCAGCGTACCTGGCGACCCGCCCGTTCTCTTGTGTGAGCTCAACAATTGCGGTGTGAACAAGATCGTCGCTATCGAGCCAGGTGCTGTTGATGCCGAGCTGTCGCGCGGCGGACGCCGCACGCGGTGCAATCACCCCACGCAGCTGATCAAGAAATGCTTGGCCTTCGGAGCTGTTGAGGAAGGTAAGTGAGTGGGCAAGCAGGCGCAACGTCCGACGTTGACGAAACTCATCGAACACCTCGGTATCACGCAAGGTCGCCCTGCTTTCTGAGTTGCTGCAGTGAGGTGGCCGACAATACGGTTTCAACTTCGTGGCCGAGTGCTCGAAGCTTCGTGGTGGGGTGAGCGGTGAGACCGCATTCAACGGCCATCACCACGGCCAACGATCGCGCGAGTGCGACGCGCAGTGCGCGCAGGTGATCAGCATGTGCCTGATCAGCCTTGGCTGCACGGGTGAGCACCGCCGCAAGGCCCCCTTCGAGTCGTGTGCACAGACGAGCCGCATCATCAACGGTGCGTTCAAGGGTGCGTTCCGCGGACACCGTTGCGAGATCTTTCGCAGGGTGCCCGGGCTGTCCCAGTTGCTCCCTCGCCTCCCGCACACGACGATGAAGCGCCGTTACACTCGCTCCGGGGCGGTCAAGTCTCTCAAGCGCGGCTTGCGCGACAATACGCAGCGCAGCGGGAGCATGCTCGGAGGTTGCAACGTTTCGAATCTCGGCGATTCGCCGCAGGGTATCGATTGAGAGGCCCGTGGTCTGCCGCGCTGCGCGAGCCAGGGTCGGTGCCCGGAGCGTTTCACCTTTCACTGCCTGGTCTCGCCCGGACCGGCCCGGAACGACTCCCCTGCGAAGACCAGCACGCTGTCGAGATTTCGCTTGTTCGCGAAAGATCGGCTCGTAATGCGCGCTCCACGCCTCTTCCCGTTCGCGAAGGGAAAGATTCTTGCGCACGAGGTTGGCTTCGAGTTCAAGGAGCACTTTGCGGTCTGGTTCCACTCCAGTAACCACCATCGCCCCGATACCCTGCCATCCCGCTCGCTTGGCGGCCGCAACCCGGTGTGCGCCGTCGATAAGTCGCGAGTGTTCGTCCACCACAATGGGCTGTATTTGCCCGCCAACGCCCAGCCGTTCATACGAGGCTTGCAAGCGGGCCACGTGCGCTGGCGATACCTCCCGGAGGCGTTCACCTACGGTAATAGCGTCGAGTTCGACCCACTGCCACCGTGCTGGGTGGGCCGTAACTTTACCGTGCGTTGAGGTCATGCCGCAGCAGGTTGCTCTGCGATAAGGTCCCCGTCGTCTGCCGCGTTCGGCACTGAGTGCCGTATCAGCGCCGCGACATCGCGGGTGTGTTGCACGCACAGGTGTACCCGGTCAGGGTTGGTGCGGCACGTGCACGCTTGCACGCGCCAGGCGTGCACCGGGCAGTAGCTTCGAAGTTGCGGCGTGAGCACGAGGCTCCACCCCTGCTCAACGGCGTTCCGAAGCTCCCTGGCTTCCTCATCTGCAGCGATTCCGAGAGGGAGCGGACCTATCGGCACTGTCGCTTCGCATGAGCGCAGTTCGCAACGCAGTGCAATGATTTCTCGACGAATAACGCGACCCATGATGTCTCCAATCTTCCTTGGGTGGAGCCTCCGCCACCGATGGGTGGCATCAGGTGTCGCCACCGTAACAAGGTTGCGCTGCAGTCGCGTCACAAGGTGAATTTCTGTGAATAACCGTGCGCTGTGCAGGTCAGTGGCCTCGCCGAGTTTTTCCCGGCCACTGTTGCCTACTAAGCTTGTCGTGTTGCCCCTATAGCTCAGCGGTAGAGCTACGGACTTTTAATCCGCAGGTCGCAGGTTCGATCCCTGCTGGGGGCACCAATTACGGTGCGGGTGTGTGTTGCTGCGGTGCAGGAACATCCCGGGCCTGCGCCGCACCCGAGGGTACAGCGCAGGCCCGGGAAACTCGGCTACTTCACGCGAGGGTCGTTCGCCCCGGTCCGCCGTCGAATGATCGGTAAGCCAAGGAGTGTGGCCGCTGTGAGAACCAGCACTCCACCGAACAGGTAGACGTGTGACCACCGTTCACCGGCTCGTTCTCCGGTCTGCGCCAGCTTCGGTATACGCACCATCGTTCGTTCGTTTGCTAGTCCACAGGCCCCGACGTGCGCCACCTCGGTCCGGCCGTCAGCGAAGTGGTAGGTCAGCGTTTCCACCCAGTAGTAGGTGCCCGGTGCGGTGAATGGTACGTCCGCCGAGGCGAAACGTCCCGTCGAATTCACCGTGATCGGTGTCGCGAGGTCGTGTACGAGGGTTGACGCATCACACACTATGGCCCCACCCTCGTGTCGGAAGACTTGAAAGGTCAGTGCAGCAGTGACGCCACTCGACTCACCGGGCAGCACCCCCTCAACCAGAGCAATATCGTGCGCTGTCTCACCGAGGTCGATGACCTGAATAGCCTCGGTCGTGACCGTCGGCCCGGTCACAATCGTCGTTTCATTCGGCAAACCGCACGCGCCCTCGTGAACGAGCACGTGCTCACCCGTGTCTGGATGAGCCACCGTAAGCGTTTCGACCCACCAGTACGTACCTTCAGCATCGACCCGTACCTCGGGTGATGAGACCTCTGCACCGTCGTATGCCCCCGGTGGAAGCTCGATGGCATCGGTCACCACGACCCGGTTCTCGGTCGTGCACAGTGGCTGTCCCTCCAGCTCACGCACCTCCGCAGCGGTCCAAGTCGCGTTCGTCGAAGCATCACCGCCAGCTTCCTCATCAGACTCGTGGTCGCCACCTCTCCGAATGTCACCCTCCTCCGGTTGTTTGAACAGCGAGAAGCGTAACGAGGTGCCGACGGGAATGTACCCGTCAATGATTGCTGTGTCGGTCAGCACGTCATACACGGTGGCCGCCGGCATCGCACGGGTCGATACTTGCGGGGCATGTACTTCTACTGTTTCTGATTCCTGCCCGTACAGGTCACATGTCTCACCGATCATGCCGCGAACCTGTTCAGGCTGATCCTCGTCATGAATACACCACTGGAAGGTGACAAACCCGGGTATGACGGGCAGTCGAAATGGCTCACTCATGGCGCTACCGGGTCGATCAGTCGTGTGGGTGAGCACCCCGAGTATTTCGGTGTCAGCGGGCGGCTCGTCCGCGAGCGTCGGACGTGTCTCGGAGAAGTATGCCGTCCCGCGGAGAGTTACAGGGATGCGCCCACCGTTCGCTTGTAGCCACCCACCGGAATGCATGGAGACGGTGACCTCGTCAGAGACGGTTTCTGCGATCCCTGCTTCAGGTCTGGTCACCTGTGTGGTGATCGCCAGTTGACTCGGACGTATCGATGTTTCATTGACCTGCCCGAACCGGTCCTGGGCCACATATCCTGCGGGAAGGTGCAATTGCGTCTCGGCGGGTTGGTCCTCTGCGACAATCTGCCAGACCCAGGTATAGAACCCCGGTTCATCGGGCACAAAACCGCTGTTCACCGTGTACTCCCGCTCCGGGCCTGTGCTCGGATCAGTGCTCACCGTCACCCCAGAGAAAGCGAGGGGCGCATTCGCTGGTACGTCGTCGGATTCAAGCGGTTGCGCGAGAAATGGGCCATAGATTGACGCCCGGGCCACGATCTGTACGTACGAGCCGTCAGCGTTTCGAAACCATTCATTTTCAGGCGTGTGCTGCGCGACCTCGAGCGAGAAGCGAAGCACATCGGCGAGCTCCTCGCCATCGGCAACGTACGTGGAGGCGACTCGGGTTCCAACCACCGGCCGGAAGAGCGTCGAGCGCGGCGTCGAATCACTCGTGGTTGAGGCGAAAGTCGTCGATGATGAGGTGGTGCGCCCCGGTGACACCGATCGCTGCTTTCCGCCTCCGTCGGAATAGATCGTGATATTTGGCTCGTAGATGGTCACGCCAGGTGCTCGGAACTCAGCGTGCGCTGACACCCGATACTCGTTCACCCCGGAGGGCGGGAGGGCTCGAATCGGGAATGCACTATTGCCGCTGACGCCTTCACGAGAGGGCAAACCGGTATCTACGAACACCGCGTTGGTCAGGGTGAGGGTGCCTTTGGCTTCACTGGGCGACACCTGCTGCACCCGCACCTCGCCAAGGTAATGATTGTTCGGGTCAGTCGTGATCGCGAGGTGTGCGCTTCCGTTGGGCGGCTGACGGTCAAAATGTGCTTCCGTGTCTGCTTTGATGCGCTCGTATTCAGCGTGCACGGCAGCGGCGACTGGGCCGCCGATAAATCGTTCGCCATGACCTCGGTTGTTCACGCTCACGAAGTTGTACACGTATGCTGACACCGCGGCAGCCGTAATGTCATTGCTCGTTTGGCCGTGCACCGTAACGGCATAGTTCATACGCCGAAGATCGTTCCCGCTCACCGGAGAGCTGTTCCCAGCGGGCCCGGTTCCGGTGTCGGTCACGAGCGTTGCGCTCGCGGCACTGCCAGAGGCTGAAGTCGGAACCAGTGGATCAATACAATACACTCGCTTCCCATCCTCGGCGATGTAGTTTCCCAACCAACCCACACCGGGATTGAACGCGTTCCACGCTCCTCCTGCGCCTGTTGTCGCTGCCGCAAATGCAGGTTTCGGCAGCCATACCAGGGCTCCCGAACAGACCACAATCACCAGCAACAGTGCCAGCACTCCTCTGCGCATACTCGTGCGCCAAGACGTCACACCTGGAGGGGTCATCTGAACCTCGTTTCTTCATCCGTGATCGGGCAGTGAACATTGCCCGTATCTGTCAGACCCCTCTTGACGCGCACAACAACCATCTGCCTCATTCGTCTGCCCTGAGCGCGGCAGTAAAGAGGCACCGCGCTGCCCGCATCGCGGAGCTCATGCGACCCCGGTACACTGCTGTCCCCGTTCTCCGAATCTCCAAGAACGGAGGCCATGCCACTTCGATGAGTCATCGTCCATCGAGCCCACAGGGCGACATGTCACGATAGAACCTGTCGGTTCGAACACACCCCACACGAAAGAGAGCGCGTATGGCCGCTGAGCATCGTCGTCCTGTCTTGCAGCCAGCCCACCAGTTTGACTGGCTTATCGGCAGCGACGATGCAGGCGCTGCTCAGCGAATCGCTCAAGAAACTTCGTGGGCCCTGTTACACCGCGTGCGTGGCGACGCCGACCCACGCGTGGTTGAACGAGTGATTGAGATAGCCTCCAATGAGGGCATCGATGACATTGCCGAACTCTGGTCAACGGCCAGCCCTCATTCCCTGGCAGGTCAACTTTGGCGCATTTACCTCCTACGGCGCGTCGTCGGCGCGAACCCATTGGGCACCACCGATTTGTTCCAACGAGGGATCGACATTGCCGCCACCATCGACCCCGTCGTTGCGGGAGCGGCCGAACCGATCAGCCCAGAATCACTCGTGCAGCTGTGCGACACGATTCTGCGCGGCGCATTCACCGGCGATGTAGCGATCGCCCTCGAACGAGCTTCGAGCTACTGCCGAGTCATCGCCATGGGCGCCGCGGCGCTCGCTGATGAACGGGATCCTCATGACGACGACCACTCCTCCGAGCTCACCACCCGCGCCCTCAGGTACGACGCTTTTGCGAATGACCTTCGCAGCGGTGCACGACGTTGGCGAGAAGGGAACCTCGACTAAGCCTGAACAGGCAGTGCGAGAAGAATGACGCAACACCAGAAGGGAGTACACTGGGGAGTGCCGAGTCGCAGTAACCCCGGGCTCCAATTTTCGCCGCTTCGAGCGGCCTCTCGCCGAGAGGCGTTCTGCGGCTCGGTTTTTTGCGCCGCGCAACCGTTGGACCGGGAGGAGCATCAGTGACCTTCAACGAAGATGCGCGAATTGATACCAGCAAGGTGCAGCGCCGCAGAGGTGGTAGATCCGTCGCGATTGGTGGCGGAACACTTCTCGGAGTGGTCGTGCTCGCACTTGCCTCTCAGCTATTCGGCGTAGATCTTTCTGCCCTATCCGGGCTCATTCCTGGCGGAACTTCGAGTGTGTACGAGCAGGGTATGGCCTTCGACGCGTGTGAAACCGGCGCAGACGCAAACGAAAACGATGAATGTCGCATGGCCGGCGCCGCTGATTCGCTCGATGTGTTCTGGGCAGACCAGTTCAGCACCGGCTACCGGCCGCCGTCCGTCATTCTGTATCAGGGCACCACGTCGTCGTCGTGCGGCCAGGCCTCCGCGGCGATTGGCCCGTTCTACTGCCCCGCAGATGAGTCGATCTACCTCGATACCGCATTCTTTGCTGAGCTACGAGAGACCTTCGGCGCAACCGGCGGCCCGCTCGCGCAAATGTATGTCTTAGCTCATGAGTGGGGTCACCACATCTCACACCTGACCGGTCAACTCGATCAGGTCGGCCAGGGATCAGGCGCAGACTCTGACTCCGTTCGTCTCGAACTGCAAGCCGATTGCTTCGCCGGCGCCTGGGTGCGCGCGGCGTCGTCAACGACAAGCTCGAGTGGCGTGGCCTTTCTGAAACCGGTCAGTGCCGAGGAAATGGCCGACGCCCTCGACGCAGCTGCGGCGATTGGTGACGACGCCATTCAGGAGTTGACCGGCCACGCGGTCAGCCCGGACTCCTTTACCCACGGGAGTTCAGCACAGCGGCAGCAGTGGTTTCAAACCGGGTATCAGTCGGGCGCCGCAGCCTGTGACACCTTCTCGGTGCCTGCGGGTTCGCTCTAGCGGGTTCGCCTGAGCCAGTCCGCTGCTGCGGGTTCGCTCTCGCGGTACCTACTGCGTGACAACTGTGACGGTGAACTCCAGGGGCTGAATACCGCCCTGATCATTCACCATGGTCACGTCGGCAGTGCCCTCGGCCAGCGCTTCAACGCCCGGGTTGAAGGTGGCGCTGCCATCGTCTTTTCCTGCCACAAACCGGGCGACCGTGGGATCGGACACCTCACCCTGGTAGCTGTCCACTGCAAGCGAGTCCGTGTTGATATTGAGCACCTGACCCACCAGCAACTCAACCTCAGCGCCCTGGAGTTCATTGACACTCATCGTGACCGGGGCGATGACGTCTCCGCCAATCGGCTCTTCGCTTGATGAGGTGCCGCATGCGCTAACCCCGAGGATGACAAGTGCTGCGGTAGCGGCAGCAAACCAGTGAGTGCTCTTCATGGTTCTAGCTTCCACCATGGTGCCAAAAAATACGAGAACATTTTCACCGATATTTGCGTCAACAAATAGACCTGTTTCGTGGGGGCCCGTGCACACAGACTGCGTCGGCGTTGCTCGACCGCAGTACGTATGACGGGAGCTCGGTCGCAGCCCACTTCCCCACCGGTGCTGCGATCTCTCAGTCGGTCCTCATGCGTAGACTAGGACGAATGAGTTCCAAAACCTCTCCGAACGATCCTCGCCATCCCGTCAATCGTTCGCTCCCGACGACCACTCACTCGTCGCACCACGCCCCGTCACCGGCTGAACGAAAGACTTCGGTGGTAGGTGACTTCATTCGCGGCGCGCTGATCGGCCTCGTTGAGACCGTGCCCGGTGTATCGGGAGGTACCGTCGCCCTCGTGGTAGGGATCTACGCTCGGCTCATCCAGTCGGCGTCGCACGTCGTCTCCGCAATGCGTGTGCTCGTTACGGGCCCTGATCGAGGTCCGCGGATTCGCAAGCACCTCACCGATGTGGAGTGGAAACTCATTCTCCCCGTGTTCCTTGGCATGGTACTTGCGGTGTTTACCGTCGCGGGCCCGATGGCAACCCTCGTGGACACCTACCCGGAAATGACTCGAGCGGCATTCTTCGGGTTAGTGCTGGCGTCAATTTCAATACCGCTTCGGATGGCAGGCATTTCGGGGATCCGCTGGCCTCATGTTCTCGCTGGTGTGCTCGCCGCGGCAATCGCGTTCTGGCTCGTGTCCATTCCGCCGACCACCATCGAACCGACCCCGGTCGTCATTCTCGTAGCAGCCGCGGTTGCGGTGAGCGCGCTCTTACTCCCGGGGCTGTCTGGATCGTTTCTCCTACTCACCTTTGGACTCTATGAGCCGACGCTCCGTGCGGTCGGCGAGCGAGATTTCGGCTATCTTTCGCTGTTCGTGTTGGGCATGGTCATTGGTGTTGCCTCCATCATCAAAGGCCTCGAATGGTTGCTGGAGCACCGCCGCAGAATCACCCTGGTCATTCTCACCGGTGTCATGGTCGGTGCGATGCGCACCCTCTGGCCGTGGCAGAGTGAGCGTCGCGAGCTGCTCGCTCCCGATTCAGACTGGCCCCTTGCGCTGGCGCTGGGCGTCGCAGGCTTCCTGGTCGTCGCGGTGCTCTCCGTGGTTGATGCGCGGCTCTCTCGCAAGGCCGCCCTCGAACTCCTCGAACGTCAGGAACGTGACGCCGACCAGCCCAATTAACCGGCCTGTCGCTCCGCCATTTCGACGACGTTCTTCAACAAGAGGGCCCGCGTCATGGGTCCCACACCGCCTGGGTTCGGGGATACCCAGCCAGCGACTTCGGTAACCGCGGGATCGACATCGCCGACCACCCGGCTCTTGCCGGTCTCAGGATCAACCTTGCGTGACACACCCACGTCGAGCACAATCGCTCCGGGCTTCACATCTTCCGCACGCACGATTCCTTCGACTCCCGCCGCGGCAACGATCACATCTGCCCGACGGAGCTCCGCACCCAGGTCGACTGTACCGGTGTGTGTGAGCGTCACGGTCGCGTTGTACTCTCGGCGGGTCAGCAGTGGTCCGATGGGACGCCCGACGGTCACTCCACGGCCCACCACGACCACATGCTTACCGTTCCAGGTCAGGCCGTTTCGCTCCACGAGTTCGATAACCCCTCGAGGGGTGCAGGGAAGCGGCGAGGTGATCTCGGTGTTCGCGTTGAGCACGAGTCGACCGAGATTCGTGGGGTGGAGTCCGTCTGCATCCTTCGCTGGGTCGATCTTCTCGAGCACGCGATCGGTATCAATATGCCTTGGCAGCGGCAACTGCACGATGTACCCGGTACACGCTGGGTTGGCGTTGAGTTCGTCGAGTACCGCCTCGAGCTCGGCCTGCGTGACCGTCTCGGGGAGCTCTCGCTTGATTGAGGCAATGCCTACCTCAGCGCAGTCGCGGTGTTTCCCTGCGACGTACCACTGAGATCCGGGATCTTCGCCGACGAGCACGGTGGCCAGGCCCGGCACGATTCCACGTGCGGCGAGTGCCGCAACCCGCTCGGTCAGTTCCGCTTTGATCTCAGCGGCTGCGGCGGTTCCATCAAGCTTGTGCGCGCTCACGGGTTACCACTGCTCAAGGCCGGGGTACAGCGGGAACGCGTCGGCGAGGGTGGTGACGCGCGCGCGGAGTGCCTCGGTGTCTGCATTGCCTTGCAGCGTGAGTGCGATGATGTCGGAGACCTCAGCAAACTCGGCGTCTCCAAAGCCGCGGGTTGCGAGCGCAGGCGTACCGATGCGCAGCCCCGAGGTCACCATCGGTGGGCGTGGATCGAACGGCACCGAGTTGCGGTTCACCGTGATGCCGACCTCATGGAGCGCATCTTCGGCCTGCTGACCGTCGAGCTCGCTGTTTCGCAAATCGGCGAGCACCAGATGCACGTCGGTGCCACCGGTGAGCACGTCGACACCGGCCGCCTTCGAAGCGTCACTAGTGAGTGCTGCTGCGAGAAGCTTTGCGCCCGAGAGAGTGCGCACCTGACGATCCTTGAATTCGTCAGTGGCCGCGAGCTTGAACGCGGTTGCCTTCGCTGCGATGACATGCATCAGCGGCCCGCCCTGGTGACCAGGGAAGACATTCGAGTTGAGCTTCTTGTAGAGCTCGAGGTCGTTGGTGAGAATGAAACCCGAGCGAGGACCACCGATGGTCTTGTGCACGGTCGACGACACCACGTGGGCATGTGGCACCGGATTCGGATGGAGCCCCGCGGCCACGAGCCCCGCGAAGTGTGCCATGTCGACCCACAGGGTGGCACCAACCTCATCAGCGATCTCCCGGAATGCCGCAAAGTCGAGCGTGCGCGGGTACGCTGACCAGCCAGCGATGATGACCTTTGGTCGGTGTTCACGTGCCTTCGCCCGAACGACGTCCATGTCGACGAGCATCGTGTCAGGATCAACTCCGTACGAGACCACGTTGTAGAGCTTTCCTGAGAAGTTAAGCTTCATGCCGTGGGTGAGGTGGCCCCCGTGCGCGAGTTCGAGGCCGAGGATCGTGTCGCCTGGCTCGGCGATCGCCGAGAGCACCGCGGCATTCGCTGATGCGCCCGAGTGTGGCTGCACGTTCGCGTAACTCGCACCAAACAGCGCCTTCGCACGGTCACGAGCGAGCTCTTCGGCGATATCGACGAACTCGCACCCACCGTAATAGCGACGGCCGGGGTAGCCTTCGGCGTACTTGTTGGTCAGCACTGATCCCTGCGCTTCGAGCACCGCGCGAGGTACGAAGTTTTCACTCGCGATCATCTCGAGCGTGGTGCGCTGACGGTTGAGCTCTTTGGCGAGCACGTCGGCGATCTCGGGGTCAACAACCTCAATGGGTTCGTTGAAAAATTCTGACTGGTTCGACATGTGCGTCTCCGTTGTGTGATGTTTCCAGGATCTGCGGCCCAGGCGAGCGGCCATTACTTGCGTCACAGTGACGCCGTCGCTTCCCGGTGGTCATCCACCTTTCGCCAGTCACGACTCCTCCAATATTACCCGAAACGATCCGCTAGCCTAGACCTCGTGAACGCAGCAACGTTGAACCAAACGCAGTGGGTCCTCACCCTGTCCTGCATCGATGGCCCTGGCATTGTGCACGCGATCAGCGGAGCGGTCGTGGCAGCGGGCGGCAATATCGAGGAAAGCCAGCAGTTCGCGAGCCATGACACCGGCCGGTTCTTTATGCGGCTACAGGTCAGCGCAGTGTCGCAGCCGGAGACCTTTGACGCCCGCTTCGAGTCTGCGCTCGCACCGGTCACCGAGCGTTACCACATGGCGTGGCGCCTAGATACGGTGGGTCGCCCCGTGCGAACCTTGATTCTCGCGAGCACTGCGACTCACTGCGTGAATGATCTGCTGTACCGCCAGCGTGGCGGACACCTGCCGATTGAGGTGCCGCTGATTCTCTCGAATCATGAGACGGTGCGAGACATCGCCGACTTCTATGGGGTGCCGTTTGAGCACCGGGCGATCGCCGGCCCTGACGAGAAAGCTGCATTTGAACAGCGGGTGCTCGAAGTAGTGCAGGAACAGCACATCGAGTTGGTGGTGCTTGCCCGGTATATGCAGATACTCTCACCGGAACTGTGTGAGGCGCTCGCCGGAATGGCAATCAATATTCATCATTCGTTCCTGCCGGGCTTCAAAGGCGCGAATCCATACCGCCAAGCGCACGGTCGGGGCGTCAAGCTCATCGGCGCAACCGCACACTTTGTCACCACAGACCTCGATGAAGGACCCATCATCGAACAGGATGTGGTGCGCGTCGACCACTCCTACACACCCACCCAATTGCAGCAGCTTGGGCAAGACGAAGAAGCGAGGGTGCTCCGTCGCGCCGTCGGGTGGTTTGCTGAGAATCGGGTGCTCCTCGACGGGGATCGCACGATTATTTTCCGCTAGCCCACCCTCGCAGAAGCAAACTCCTGACGGAGACCCGACAGCATCGTGTCGAGTCCGCGAGTAAATGCCCGTTCCGACGGTGTCAGCCCGGCGAGGGATGCGGCCCGAGCAGCGTAGGCCTGCTGCATTGCGGGAAGCCGTTCGTCGCCACGGGGGTCGAACATGTCTTGCGGAGCAGCAAGATCGAGCGCGCTCCCGAGGATGAAACTTTCCAGCGCCACAATCACTTCAAACACTCGACTCGCGTGCCAGCCGGCATCAATGAGCCCCGCAGTGACGGTCTCATACATCGCACTCGCCCGTGAACCGGACGCAACGGGTTGCACCGCGAGGAGCGCAATTGTTAACGGGTGAGCGGCAAATTGATCACGATAGGAGCGGGCCCATCGAGCGAGGGCCTCGTCCCAGGGATCCACGCCGAAGCCGCTCACATCAAATCGCTCCACCATGAGATCGCGGATGCCATCAACGACTTCGTTCTTGCTGCGCACATGGTTGTACAGTGCCGATGGTCGTACACCGAGGGCCCGCGCAATTTCTCGCATTCCCAGTCCCTGGTCCCCTCGTTCATCAAGGAGGTGAAGTGCCGTGCTGAAAATGAGGTCACGGCTCAACACTCCTACCGAGGGGCGCCCGACTGCGCGACGTGTGTGCACTCCGCATCCTTTCCACGACCACTGTGGGTTCTCACTCAGCGTGTCAGAGTTTTCTCAAAGATATTCAACGCCGATGTTGACCAAGCCTTTCGCTTGTCATCTAGAATAACGAACGGTGTTCATTAAGGGAGAGGGCAAAATGGCGAAGATCTGCTTCACTGGCGGAACCGTGCTGGTCAGTACATCGGCCGACGCCACTCCACGCACCACACATGCCATTGCGTTCGCTGATGGCCGAGTCATCGCGCTCGGGGATGACGCGCTCGCTGCAATCACCGACGCCACAGAAGTCATCGACCTCGAGGGAGGCACCCTCGCTCCGGCCCTCGGTGATGGTCATGCCCATCCGATCTTTGGCGCGCTCGAACAGGCCGGTCCCCGCATTCGGGAGGCCACC
>CAZJOZ010000008.1:0-18101 GCA_964547775.1 uncultured Leucobacter sp. | reverse complement strand
GGAGTACGCAGCGCTCGGGATGACCTGGGTGCAGGATGCGTGGGTCGAACCGTCTGATATTCCCGGCTATCTTGCAGCGCTCGAGGCCGGCCGAATGCACTCCAGGGTGAACCTCGCCTTCCGCGCCGATCCGTTCACGTGGCGCGAGCAGCTCGCGCAGTTCCCCGAGCAGCGTGACCGCGTACACCAGCATTCGGCGGCGGTCACTGGCGCCGAGGATCCGACGCGGTGGCGGCTCACCGCGAACACGGTCAAGTTCTTCCTTGACGGGGTGATTGAGAACCACACTGCTGCACTCACAGACCCGTACGCAGACCGGCCCGATGATCGCGGGTTACCCAACTGGACCGCCGATGGTCTCCGCGATGCGGTCTTCGGGTTTGGTGCTGCTGGGTTCCAGTTGCATCTGCACGCTATTGGTGACGCAGCGAACCGGCTCGCGCTTGATGCGCTCGAGGCGCTGCGCGCCAAGCATCCCGACCTCACCACCCCGCACGTCATCGCCCATGTGGCTATGCTCGCGCCGGGTGACGCAGAGCGATTCGCGGAGCTGGGTGTCATCGCGAACTTCGAGCCGTACTGGGCACAGTGCGATGCGGTCATGCGTGACCTCACCATTCCGCACATTGGGCACGACCGTGAGGGTTGGCAGTACCTCATCGGCTCCGTGCACCGAGGCGGCGCAACACTCAGCTTTGGCAGCGACTGGCCGGTGACCACGAATGACTGGCGTCCGGCACTCTCGACTGCCGTCACGAGGCACAGCCACCTTGAACCAGACGCCGAACCCTGGCTTGCCGATGAACGCATCGACCTCGCCACCGGTTTTGCCGCCTACACCGAAGGCATCGCAGCGCAGGCGCTTGCTCCCGAACGCGGAACGCTCGCGGTCGGTCAGGTCGCTGATGCGGTGTGGCTGTCAGAGAATCCACTTGCTACCGAACCGCTCGACATCCCTCGAATCCAGGTGCGTGGCACCTGGTTGAGTGGTGATCGCACTCAATAGATCGTCTTCCCCTTGTACACCTACAAACCGTCCATCCATTCCTTCTACACATTCAAAGGAGAATCGTGACCGCACACCCGTCTCAACAGCCGAAGCTCAGAAGAGCACTCGGCCTGCTCGGTCTCACCCTGTTCGGTGTGACCTATATGACCGTCATCACGGTCTTCACGACCTACGGCATTGTGAACCAGGTCACCGATGGTCACCTTCCGGCGGCCTATGTCTTGGCGGTTGTCGCGATGCTCTTCACCGCTGCAAGCTACGCCGCCATGGTGAAGCGGTATCCTGTCGCGGGATCGGCCTACACCTACAGCCAGCAGTCATTCGGCGGCGGGGTCGGCTTCATCACCGGTTGGGTGATGCTGCTCGATTACCTGTTCATCCCGATGATTAACTTCATGCTGATCGGCATCTACCTGAACACGCAGTTCCCCGCGGTTCCGGTGTGGGTTTTCACCCTGGTTGCGCTGCTGCTGGTACTTGTGTTTAACCTGCTCGGTATCACGCTGGTCAACAAGATCAACATGGCGATTATTGGCCTCTCTGTGATCCTCGTAGTGCTCTTCATGGTGCTCGCCTTTAAGCACGCGTTTGGTGGAGACACCTCAGTAAGCCTGATCGAACCGTTCACCTTCGGCGAGGGTGGCATCGGTGCGGTCGCGTCGGGTGCGGCGATTCTTGCGCTGTCGTTCCTCGGCTTTGACGCAGTGTCTACGCTCTCTGAAGAGGCAAAGAACCCCCGCCGTGACATTCCGCGCGCGATTGTGCTGGCAACGCTGGTCGGCGGCTTCTTCTTCATCCTCGTTTCCTGGGCTGGCGGCCTCGCCTACCAGCCGGATTGGGCGACGCTCTCAGCGGCCGAGATCGATGCGGCTGGCGTCACGGTGATGGATAACATCGGCGGCGAAGCGTTCACCGCGTTCTTTGTCGCTGTGTACGTGGTGGGCGCCTTTGGCTCGGGCATGACCGGTCAGGTGTCGGTGACTCGAATTCTCTACGCAATGGGTCGCGATGGCATGTTGCCAAAGCCGCTGGCTCGTCTTGGTCGCCGATTTGGCACCCCCACCGTCGCCGCGATCACGGTGTCGGTGTTTGCCCTCTCCGCACTCTTCCTGAGCCTCGACGCGGTAGCATTCATGATCAGTTTCGGCGCACTCGCCGCGTTCGCCATGGTGAACCTGTCGGTGATTCGCACCTACGTGTTCCCGAAGGGTGGTCGTCGCCAGCCTCTGGGGGCACGCGGGGTCATTCGCTTCCTGATCGCTCCGATCATTGGCTTCGCCCTGACGATTTGGCTCTGGACCTCTCTCGAAGCCTCGACGTGGCTCGTCGGCGCGATTTGGGTCGCCCTCGGTGTGGTGATCATCGCAATCGTCACCAAGGGCTTCAGGAAGCCGGTGCCGAAGCTCGACTTCAGCGAGCAGGATCCAACCACCGAGACGATCGATGCGATCGCTGAGTCTTACCCGCTCGAGGGCGAGCAGCGCTAAGTCGATCAGACGAACAACAGCACGGTCACGGGGGCGGCGGAGCGTATGCTCGCCGCCCCCGTTGCGTTCATTACCGCAGATGTTCAACGTCTGCGGCGCTGACGATCAGCTGGCCCGTGGTGGGCCGGTCTACAATCAGCGCACCGTCGTCGGCAAAACCGACGGCACGTCCATCGACCGCGTCTCCCCCGGGTAAGTGCACCCGAACCTCAGCGCCGATGGTCAGGGAATCACGACGCACGCGACCGCGGGCGGCTTCGGGGTCCTGGTGCGCCAGTGACACCAGGTCGAGCAACGACTGACCCGCGCCGGCAAGTATGCGGTCCACGAGAGCCATGCCTGCGTCGCTGTCAAGGGTGTCCCCCTCGCGCACTCCCTGCAGGTCACCGCCGCACGATCGCACGGAGCCCGCACGTTCCGTCGGAAGCTCCCACTCTTCCTGGAGCAGGTTGATACCGAATCCCACAATGACCTCGCCAGAAGGCAGCACTTCGCACAGCACGCCGCTCACCTTCGCACCCGGCACACCCGCTATCGCATCCTGCTCATCACGCACGTGCACGTCATTGGGCCATTTCACGCCTACCCGCACAGCAGAGCCGTCACGCTCGCTGCGCGCGTCGCGAAACAGGGGCTGCAGGGTCTGTGTGATGGCCGAACCCGCGAGCAGCGGCAGCCAACTCAGACCGAGCGAGCCGGCACTGCGTTCGTCACCTGCGGCGCCCCAGTCCGCTCGCACCAGGATCGAAGCCGAAAGCGCAAGCCCCGGCGGCGTCACCCACGTTCGATCCTGGCGCCCACGACCCGCGGTCTGATTCGCGGTGGCGACGACGCTGCCGTGCGGCACCAGTTCCGCAGTTGCCCGCTGACGCAACACCGTGTTCGTCGAGGGTGTGCTGACCAACCAGTGCACCTCGGGCAGCGTGGCACGGGTGAGTGGGAGCAGAGGGGTCATACCGCGAGTCTATCGAGCCTCTGTTTCAGAGGATTTCACCACCGAATCCTCAATTTCTTTGGGTGAAGTCTACGACGAAAGGCATGTGCGCCGCGCTAGGCTGGCATTCGTGACAGCACAGACCGATTCACACACGCTCTCGACGACCGCCGCAAAAATCGCCGACCACCGCCACAAGTATCAGCAGGCCGTGGGCGACCGTGATGCGGCCGCCGCCGCCAAGCAGCATCCGCGCGGCAAAATGACGGCGCGCGAACGCATCGCCACGCTGCTTGATCCCGGCAGCTTTGTCGAGTTCGACAAGTTCGTCAGGCACCGCACTCAAGGCTTCGGCATGGAACACTCGCGTCCCTTCGGTGACGCGGTTGTCACCGGCGCCGGCACAATCCACGGCCGCCAGGTAGTTGTGTTCTCGCAAGACTTCACGACCTTTGGTGGGTCCCTCGGCGAAGTAGCCGGCGAGAAAATCGTGAAGGCTATGGAGTTTGCGTTAAAGACGGGTGTTCCCCTCATCGGCATTCTCGATTCCGGCGGGGCGCGCATTCAAGAAGGCGTCGTTGCGCTCAGCAATTACGCGAAAATCTTCCGCCTCAATACGATGTGCTCCGGCGTCATCCCGCAGATCTCAATTGTGATGGGCCCGTCGGCTGGCGGCGCCGTCTATTCGCCGGCGCTCACTGACTTCGTGATCATGGTCGACAAGACCAGCCACATGTTCGTGACGGGGCCCGACGTGATCAAGACCGTCACCGGCGAAGAGGTGGGCTTCGAGGAACTTGGCGGAGCGCTCACCCATAACAAGACAAGCGGTGTCAGCCACTACCTCGCAAGTGACGAGGATGACGCGCTCGACTATGCCCGTGCGCTCATCAGTTTCCTGCCGGACAACAACCTGGCGGAAGCCCCCATCTACGACAGCGACACCGCCCTCGAAATCACTGATGCTGACCGCCGACTGAACAGTGTGATCCCCGACAGCCCCAATCAGCCGTACGACATGGTGACGGTGATTGAGGCGATCCTCGACGGGGGCGACTTCCTCGAGGTGCAACCGCTCTTCGCTCCCAACATGCTCGTCGGCTTCGGTCGAGTCGAAGGTCGCACCGTCGGTATTGTGGCGAACCAGCCCAAGCAGATGGCCGGCACACTCAATATTGACGCCAGCGAGAAAGCTGCTCGATTTGTGCGGTTCTGTGACGCATTTTCGATTCCGATTTTGACGCTCGTCGACGTGCCGGGGTACCTGCCGGGGACCGACCAAGAGTTCCAGGGGGTTATCCGCCGGGGCGCGAAGCTCTTGTACGCGTACGCCGAAGCGACGGTTCCACTCGTGACTATCATCACGCGAAAGGCCTACGGCGGAGCGTACATCGTGATGGGTTCGAAGCAGATGGGCGCCGACTTCAATATTGCTTGGCCGACGGCAGAGATTGCAGTGATGGGTGGCGCCGGCGCGGTGAACATTCTCTACCGCAAGGAACTTGCCGCTGCGGAGGCAGCCGGCGAGGATGTCGAAGCGCTTCGGGCCGAATTGACGGCGAAATACAATGCCGAGGTCACCTCTCCGTTCCTCGCTGCCGAACGCGGTGAGCTCGATAACGTGCTTGAACCCGCAGGCTCACGCCTTGCCGTGATCAAAGCACTGCGTGGGCTGCGCGGCAAGCGCACTGAGCAGCCGGCAAAGAAGCACGGCAATATCCCGCTGTAGGCGGGGCACGAAGGGTGAGCCGACGCATGATCAGTTCCACTGAGTTCAGTCACACGATGACCGCGGGGATTCCGTTGCCGCCTGACGCGGCCGCGCGAGATGCCGCGAAGCGCGCGGAAGCCGGCACCATCGAGCCGGTCTTGAGCGAAGATGGGTTTCGGTTCCACACCCGCAATCTGAGCGAGGAGGAGCGTGCGGCAGTCATCGCGGTGCTCACCAAAGTTCGCGCTGAAGAAACGGAACGGGTGCGCCGAGTGGAGCGCCGCGAACGCGAACCGTGGCGTCGCTCTCAGCGGGTTCCCGAAGGCATCAGCGACCTGCTTGCCGAGGGGTAACGCTTTCTGCATCGCGCTAGGCTGAAGGGTATGACTCTTTCGGCGGAGCAGGCGCGCGCTCAGCTTGAGGAACACCTCTCGCGTGGGTTCACGTTTCCCTTCGAGGTTCCTCCCGTGCCACAGATCGGGAACGGCGTGCGCGACTCCGCCGTGTTGATTCTCTTCGGCGCACTCGACCGTGTCCCCGCTGCTGACCTGAGCAGTGCTGTTGCCCCCGTGCCGAGTGAACTCGATGTGTTGCTCACCAGACGGTCACACGGCCTCCGAAACCATGCCGGTCAGATCGCGTTTCCCGGAGGCGGCGTCGAACTCGGCGATCGAAGCTATGCCGAAACCGCGTTGCGCGAGGCACACGAGGAAACCGGTCTCAATCCCAGTGGCGTAGACATCCTGGGATCATTGCCACAAGCACACATCCCTGTCAGCAACTATGTGGTGACGCCGGTGATTGGCTGGTGGCGGTTGCCAAGTGAGGTCGCCGCCGACCACAGCGAGTCGGTGGAGGTATTTCGTGTTCCCGTTGCGGAACTCGTCGATCCCGCTGCTCGCCGGACCGCAGTGCTTCGTCGCGGTGGCGAGGTGTACCGTGGGCCCGCGTTTGTGCTCGGCCCACAGTTCGGCGGACACGTCGTATGGGGCTTTACCGCTCTCTTGCTCGCCGGTATCTTCGACACGATCGGCTGGGCCATGCCGTGGGATCAGAATCTTCTCTGGGAGGTGCCGTCCGTCAGGTAGGCTCGGTACAGTGGCTGCATGACGAACACATCAGCGCAGTCACCCGCCGACCCCTCACCCGCTGAACTTGCCTCGCAGGCTGCGCAGGTGATCGCTCGGCTCAGCGGCGTCGCGAGTCACGATATCGCGCTTACCCTGGGCAGCGGTTGGGGTCGGGCCGCGGAACAGATCGGTGACATTGTGGCACAGATCCCTGCCGATCAAGTACCGGGCTTCCGCCCTTCGGCGGTCGCTGGCCACCCTGGCACCCTGACCTCAATTCGCCTGGCAGATGGCAGGCACGCCCTCGTCATCGGTGCACGAACCCACTACTACGAGGGGCACGGCGTTCGCGCGGTCGTCCACGGGGTGCGCACGGCGGCTGCGACCGGTGCACGAACCATGGTGCTCACAAACGGGGCCGGCGGTGTAGATCCACGATTCACACCGGGGATGCCCGTGCTCATCAGCGACCACATCAACCTCACTGCTACCTCACCGCTGGAGGGGGCCACCTTTGTCGATTTAACGGATCTGTATTCGCCACGATTGCGAATGCTCGCTCGTACGATCGATCCCCAATTGCACGAGGGGGTGTACGTGCAATTTCCCGGACCGCACTACGAGACACCCGCGGAGGTCCGCTACGCGAGCATTATTGGTGGCCAGATCGTCGGCATGTCGACCGCACTTGAGGCCATCGCCGCACGAGAGGCCGGAATGGAGGTGCTCGGCTTCTCACTCATCACGAATGCGGCCGCTGGAATCTCCGACACGGCGTTGAGTCATGAGGAGGTCATTCAAGCGGGTCGTGATGCGGAGCCACGCCTAGCCGCGCTGCTCGCCGAGATCGTTCCTCGGCTCCCGTAGCTCACAGTTCTTTTCTCGTCCACAAAAATTATTCGTCAGATGAAGGGATTCTTGCGTACACTTGAAGGGTGAGCGCCACCAACCAGTCTGATGAGAACACCACGTCAGACTTCATTTTCATCTGCCCAAGCCACCTCGAGTGTGTGTTGGCTGCTGGCGATATCGATGACCTGCCGGCGCTTCGTGAGTGGTGTGCCTCACTCCCCCGCAAGAGCTACGGCCACGTGTTTCTCGAAGTCGACTCCGCCGCGCAGGTGGACACCCTCGAGACCCCACCCGGTGTGGGGGTAACCTGGCTCGTGCGTGAGGCGGGTGTTGATCTCGGAGGCCTTCGCCTCATGAACGCCACCAATGCCTGGCTCGACGAGTGGGTCCGAGCCGATCCGCTCAGCGGCCGCTTCGTACACCTGTGGACAGGCTCCCGCACGAGCGCCGAAGTGAACGCCCAGTGGGAGCGCATTCGGGCAGAACTCGCAGCGAATCGGGAAGCCGCGAAAGCATTCCGCGAGCACCACGCCTAAGGGCAGAGCTCGCCGCCCGAGACGACGTACGCGCCTCAGCCCAGGTGTGTCAGGTGCTGCGTGGCAGGTCCGTCAGTCTCTACGACGCAAGATGTGAGTGCAAGAACCAGCGATCTTTGTCGAGTTGTTCCGCCACACTGATGACCAGGTCCTGACTCGGCTGATCGATCTCAGCGAGCCCTTCGATTGCGGCGTAGACGGTCACCAACGCAGCATCGACCTGGGCGATGACCTCGTGCAGGGTCTGATCCGATTGCTGAAACCCTGCCCGCAACTCTGGAAGCGTGTGCTGTGAGGCAACCGCTTCGAGGCGAGCATCGACCGGCAATCCCAAGGACACGATCCGCTCCGCCACGAGGTCAGCACCGTCTTGCGCATGGGCGACAAGCACGTCCAAGAATTCGTGCACACCAATAAAGTTGGCGCCACGAACATGCCAGTGCGCCTGCTTTCCGTTGACCGCGAGAGCTACCAGGTCTCTCACCACGGGCGTGAGGAACCGCTCTACGCCGACGGAACGATCGAGATCTGCTTTCGCCACCACCACGGAGCGCTTTTTCGCCTGAACCATCTTGTGTGCCCTTTCGTTCCGCCGATCACCATGATGTGACCGATGTTCCACTTCAACTCTCGCCTGAATATGGCTTCTCCGCAAGCAAGGGAAGGCAACCCTCATCGCGAGGTCGCCCCCAACTGGCATCGCGAGGTCGCCCTCAGCTATCAGCGGATTAATTGCAACGGATTGATTGCGCACACATACGAGGGGTGGCTGACGGTGCGTGTGAGCATCCCGGTCAGCCACCCCTCGCCATCACCGCTGGGGTGCTACCTGGAGCATTGACAGCGGTCAGCTTCCGCAACGCCGGCAAGCGCCTCTTCGACGTGTTGACCGCAGCCCTCCCAGGTTGGCTTATTGCAGGTCGGGCAAGTAACTCGTTGGCACATGGGTTCTCCTTTGTGTGTGGGGATAGGGGTAGTGTACTCAGCGAAGAACAGAAATTCCGGTGGCTCCCGCGGCCTGATCGACAGATCCAAGGTTGGTGAGATTGGAGAAGCCTGCCTGCTGCATCAGCGCAATGGCTTGACCCGAGCGATTGCCCGATCGGCAGTACACGTAGTATTCCGCGTCAGGGTCAAGCGTCGGAATAGCTGCCGAGAGCTCTCCCCCGTTGAAGTCCAGGTTGAGTGCACCGTCAAGGTGCCCCTCAGCGAACTCCGCCGGGGTGCGCACGTCAAGCAGCACCGCATCGGTACCTAACGTCACCGTCGGTCTTGACGCCGCAGCGGGCGAGCACGCTGCGAGTCCTACGCTGAGGGCAAGTGCACCGAGGATTGCCGCTGCAGCACGGCGGGAGAACAGTGGTGTCATGTGTATTCCTTTCTCAATGCCACGATCTGGTCGTGACCGGTTCATGGTGAGGTTCCTATTCGAATGAAAGCGGTGAGATCGCTGAGCACTGCTGGAAGTTCTTGGGAGAGCACGAACGCCCCCATCGCCAGCACGAACCACCCGAAGGCCTTTCGCAGTGCCCGTTCGGGCACCACGCCTGCTAGCTTTACCCCGCCGAATGATCCGACGATGGCCACCACCGTGAACAAGATCACCACGGGCCAATCCAGGTGGACCGAAAAGAGGTATCCCGCAAGACCGGCGAATGATTTCATGACGATCACCAGGAGCGAGGTGGCGACCGCAGCGGCCATTGGGAGTCCACCGAGCAGGTTGAGCGCAGGCACAATCAAGAACCCTCCGCCGGCGCCCACGAGGCCGGTGGCGAGTCCCACGAGAAAGCCGTCAAACACCACCCGACCGAGCGGCAGTGCTGGCGTTGTATCGCCTGAGACCCGAGCCGGCTGGCGACGGCCACGGATCATTGCCACGGCCGTCGCCACCATCATGACAGCGAAGAGCACCATCAGCACGGCGCCGGAAATGAATCCGCCTGCGATGCCCCCGACGAAGGCTCCCAACATGCCAGCGAGACCAAAGATGACGCCCATCTTCCATCGCACACGGCCGGCTCTCGCATGACTGATCACCCCAACCACGCTGGTGACCCCGACAATGAACAGCGACGCCGCAATCGCCTCCCGGGGCGGGAACCCGAGCACGTAGGTCAGGATCGGCACCGTCAGGATTGAGCCTCCGCCGCCCATGAGGCCAAGGCTGATTCCGACGAGCGCTGCCAGAAGCAGTGCGATCAGAAGCTGCGGTTCCATCGGTCTCCTGTGTCAATGCCGGGATGAAGGCACGTCAGACAAGTTCGCGGGCGTCACTGAGCGAGGGCACATTGCCGGGGATACCTGCCCACGCAGCGTAGCTTCCCTCGAGCTCGACGACGTCATAGCCAGCGCGTCGCAGGGCACTCGCCGCAACAGCATTACGTACCCCGCTTTGGCAGTAGGTCACCAGCCTGCCCGCATCTGGTGCGGGCAGCGAATCAAGGTGCCAGAGCACGCGGCCTGCGGACAACTGGACCGCGCCAGGCAGGTGTCCCTCCGCATACTCGGTCTTGTTGCGCACATCGAGCAGCAGTACTCGGTCGCAGCGCTCGAGGTCTTGTGGCTGCACCAGTGGCGGAGTGACGAGGTCAAGCCCGTCGAGCGAGCGAATAAACCCGTGGACGGAGTCGATGCCAACGCGGACGAGGTGGTCTCGCATGGCTTCAGCGGTCTCGCGGTCTGCTGCGAGCAACACGAGGGGACGGTGCTCATCCTCGGGATTCACGACCCACCCGCCGTAGGTCGCGGCTTTGTCAATGCCAGGAATGTTCAGTGATCCTGACACCGTTCCCTGGTGCACCTCGTGATGGGATCGGGTGTCGATGAACACCACTTCATCGTTGGAGAGCGCTTCCGCAAGTTCCGCCGCGGTGTATTCGACCAGGTCGGTGGCTTCGCCAATCACCGCAGGACCCTGCTTGTTCTGCTGCTTCATGCGCCCAAAGTAGGCATGTGCGTCAGGCTGGCCGCTCAGCAGCTCGTCCACAAACCCTTGTTCGTCGTTCGCCGCAAGGTACTTCCCCCACCACGAGAACTTTCGTTCGTACCCGACGGTGGTTGCGGCGATCGAACCGAGCGCCTTGCCACAGGCTGATCCTGAGCCGTGCGCCGGAAGCACCTGCACGTAGTCGGGGAGGGTCAGAAAGTGGTCGCGAAGGCTTGTGAACAGATCTCGTGCGCCACCAAAGCGAGTATCGACAAAGCCAGCCGCTTCGTCGAGCAGATCAGGTCGCCCGAGATCACCAACGAACACGAAGTCGCCGGTCAGCATGAATCCGGGTTCGGTGCTTTGCGCGCCATCGGTAATCAGAAATGACAGGTGCTCGGGGGTGTGCCCCGGGGTATGCACCGCTCTCACGGTGATATTGCCGAGCTCGATTTCGTGACCGTGCTTCATGCGCACGGCTCCGTCGAATGCGTCGGAGTATGTCCAGTCCGGCCCGCCTTCGTCAGACACATACATGGTTGCGCCGGTTGCCGCGGCGAGTTCGCGGGTTCCGGAGAGGTAGTCCGCGTGGATGTGTGTTTCCGTCACGGCTTGGATCCGCATCCCGTGTTTCTTCGCGAGTTCCAGATAGACGTCGAGATCCCGACGTGGATCAACGACGATCGCTTCTCCCCGCGCTTGACAACCAATGAAGTAACTCGCTTGTGCGAGATCTTCGTCATAGATTCGTTCGAGCAACATGCGCTCACTCCTTTCAGATCATGGAACGTCTCTGGTGGGTCACACCTGAGCGCCGTCCGTTCGGTTCTCGGATTGCTGTTCGGTGAGCTGGCGACGCACGTCGTCCATATCGAGGGCACGAACCCCGTCGATGACCTGCTCAAGCTGCGGTGCACGCAGCGCGCCGGGCTGGGAGAACACGATGATGCCATCGCGAAACACCATGAGCGTCGGGATGGAGGTGATGCGGAACCCCGCTGCGAGCTGCTGCTCGGCTTCAGTGTCGACCTTCGCAAACACCACATCTGGGTGCCGCTCACTTGCGGCTTCAAACACCGGAGCAAAGGCGCGGCACGGCCCGCACCAGGCAGCCCAGAAATCGACGATCACGATGCCGTCGCCAGTGACCGTGCGTTCAAAGTTCTGCATGGTGAGATCAATGGTTGCCATGGTTACCTCCCAAACAATCTGGCAAAGAACCCTTTGCTCGCGTGTGCGGCGTCAATTTCGCGTTGCGAATGCTTGCCTGCGCACCACTGGCTGGCTGGCACCGACTGACGCACGCTCGCGACGTGCTGACCGCAGCCGGCCCACGTTGTTTTTCCGCACACCCTGCAGGTTGTTGCTCGGCACATGAATTTCTCCTCGTCATGGGACTGGTGCGACCGACACGGTGGTCACTTGTTATTCGTGTCTTCTCATACCCCCAGGGGTATTAAACATTGCCACTGTAACATACCCCATGGGGTATCATGAAGTCATGTTGGAAAATACCGAAGAAGCACTTGAAGCGAAACGCAAGATCGTGAATCGGTTGAAGCGCGCGCACGGCCAACTCGCCGCGGTGATCGCTGCGGTGGAGAGCGATGCACACTGTCGAGAAATCGTGCAACAGCTCAGCGCCGTCACGAAGGCACTCGATCGCGCAGGATTTCTCGTCGTGTCAACCGCGCTGAAAGAGTGCCTCACGAACCCCGAGAACGACGAGCTCGACTCGGGTGAACTCGAGAAACTCTTTCTTTCACTCGCCTAACAGGCCTCTCCGCAGGCCCCGGTGATAGTTTTGGGAGACCAGAATCGCCCTCCGCGGGCCGCAAGGAAGGTTGCCATGGCTGTTGATGACACGCTGCGCACACGAGTTGCCGCCTGGATCACCGACGACCCGGACCCTGAGACCAGGGCAGTCGCGGCCGATCTCCTTCACGCAGCAGAGGCCGGAGACGCGACCAGCGAGGCCACCCTGCGTGACGCATTCTCAGGCCGACTGTCGTTTGGCACAGCAGGCCTGAGAGCCGAACTCGGCCCCGGGCCGGCGCGCATGAACCGGGTCGTGGTCTCCCAAACCAGCGCGGGCTTCGCCGCATATCTGCTTCAACGTGCGGCTCGTGGTGAGGCGAGCACACCACCCAGCGTCGTGATTGGATACGACGGACGCACCAATTCTGACGTGTTCGCGCGCGACGCCGCAGAGATCATGGCGGGAGCCGGCCTCTCGGTCACCCTCCTTCCCGAACCCCTACCCACCCCGGTCACCGCGTTCGCCGTCCGCTCCCTAGGCGCGTCAGCGGGGGTCATGATTACCGCCAGTCACAACCCTCCACGCGACAACGGATACAAGGTCTACCTTGGCGACGCAGACCATGGCTCGCAGATCATCCCACCGGCTGACGCAGACATTGCCACGCAGATTGCGCTGGCCGCTGAGCGCCCCCTGGCCGACCTACCCCGTTCACAGAACGTGCGGGTCGCAGGCAACGAGATCCGTGACGCCTATCTTGATACTGCAGCGACGGCGCTCCGAAACGGGTGGAACGCGACCTCCCTTGACCCCGACACCCTGAACCAGCAGGACGACTTTCGCATCGTGTACACGGCGATGCACGGGGTCGGTTCCGCACTCGCACAGGAGCTCTTTGCCAGGGTTGGGCTGCCCTCCGTGACTGTCGTTCCCGAGCAAGATCAACCAGACGGCACCTTCCCCACGGTTGCGTTCCCCAACCCGGAAGAGCCCGGCGCACTCGACCTCGCCTTTCGTACTGCGCGAGAGATCGACGCCCACCTGGTGGTCGCTCACGACCCCGATGCCGACCGTCTCGCGATAGCGCTGCCCGATCCCTCGTGCAGTGATGGCTACCGCCGACTCAGCGGCAACGAACTGGGGCTGCTCCTCGGCTGGCGCGCTGCTGAGCGTTCCAAGGCACTGCTTCCTGACTCCGGCGCCGGTGCGCCAGCTGGGGCACTTGCCTGCACGATCGTCTCGTCACCGGCGCTCGGCGCTGTTGCGAAACACTACGGGCTGACCTACGCTGAGACTCTTTCTGGATTTAAGTGGGTCTCTCGAGTACCGCGCTTGCTCTACGGCTTCGAAGAGGCCATCGGCTACCTCACCCACCCCGAGGTGGTGCACGACAAAGATGGCGTACTTGCGAGCGCCGACGCCATCGCGATGGCGCTCGAGTGTCATCGCAATGGCTCAACCGTGTGGGAGCTCCTCGATGAGGCCAGCATGACCTTCGGTCATTTCTCCAGTGCCCAGGTGGTGCTGCGCCTCGCCAGCATGAATGAGGTGGCGACACTCGCCGAATGGGTGCGAGCACATCCGCCGACTTCCTTCGGTGAGGTACCTGTGGCTGTCGCGCATGATCTGCGCCAGCCCGGAGTCGCAGAGGTCCCTGCAAACGTACTGAGGTACGATCTCGCTGACGGGTCGAGAGTCATGATTCGACCGAGCGGCACGGAACCGAAACTCAAGGTGTACCTTGATGCGTTCTCTGATCAGGGTTCCCTTGCAGAGCGACGTGCTGCCACCAGCGCCGCGCTCGAGACGATTGAGAGTGCAGTTCGCGACTACCTGGATCGTGCCAGCGAATGACACTCACGGTGCGCGAATGGACCGAGGCTGACGCAGCTTCCTTCTTCCGTGTACCTCAGGCGAACGATCACAAGTATTCGCGGGGCGTCCTCGGGCTGCGCACGGGCTCGACACAGTATCCGGGCGCTGCGGTGCTCACGGCAGAGGCTGCCTGGCACACCGGGATCGGCATGGTCACCTTTGTCTCAGCTCACGAGAATGCAGCCCCTCGTTTCGGTCTGCCCTCCCCCGCGGCAGCCGTGCTGGCGAGGCGGCCCGAGACCGTGTTCGCCGGCGAAACCGATGCCGTCCTCAGTCGCTGTAGCGCGTGGCTCATCGGGAGCGGAACCGACGCTTCATCAAGAAGTGAGCGTGAGCGCACGGCCCTGCAACAACTCCTCGCGGGCAGCGTGCCGGTAGTGGTTGATGCTGGGGCTCTCGATCTCACTCTCACGCGGCCGGCCGCGCCCACCATTATTACGCCCCACCGCGGCGAGTGCGCTGCTCTGTGGCAGGCGGCATCACTTGGTGATGCCCCGGGGCTTGCCGCGAATGCCGGAACTGCCGAACGAGCGCAAGCGGCACACACCCTCGCGAATGCCCTGGGCGTGACCGTGCTCTTGAAGGGGTCGGTCACGCTCATCGCGTCACCGCACCGCGCCGAGGTGCTCGGCGTCGGCCCTGCCACGCCGTGGTTGGCAACGGCGGGAACGGGGGACGTCCTCGCGGGGGCACTGGGCGCGCTGGTTGCAGCCCACGCTGACGAGGTGCGGGCACACCCTGAATGTCTCGCTCCGCTCGGCGCTACCGCCGCACTGCTGCACGATCGTGCGGCTCGCCGTGCTGGCGCGCCGTGCACTGCACTCGACGTGGCACAGGCCCTCGCACAGGCTCAGGCACCATTACGGTGAAGGAGGGGGAACGACGCGGGGCGTGCGCCGTTTCGAGCGTCCTCCGAGCGGGTGCGCAAGCGTCGCAACTTGGGAGAGGTCGAGGTCTTCGGCTCGTTTGGGGCCGATCTGCATCGGGAGGCCCACCTGCTTGTCAATACCGGTCGCAATCCATGACGCGGTCATGAGCAGCACCCGGCAAATAAAGTTGAACCAGATCAGCAATCCGATGATCAAGGCGAATGACGCAAGTAGAGGGTTGCGCGAGGCGCCACCAAGCAGCAATGATCCGAGGATCTTCAGGATCAGGAGCGCTGCAGCGCCGTACATGCTCCCGGCGAGGAGGGGTTTCCATGGCACGCGCACCTCTGCGAGTAAGCGATGAATTGCGACCAGCACGGCAACGTCGAAGAGGTAGAGTGCAACATATCGCACCAGCGAACCCAGCGTGCTCAGGAACCAGCTGTCGGCGCTCCACCCGAGCCACTCCAGCACGACATCGGCAAGGGTCGAACTCAGCACCGTGAGGGCTGCCGACATGACCAGGGCCAACGCGAAGACGATCGCGAGCGAGAGATCACGGAGTTTCAGCAAGACGGCGTTGCGATATTGCTTCACCTCGAGCCCGAAGATGAGGCGAATGGCTCGACGGGTGCCGGTGAACCAGTTCATCATGACCCAGATCAGCGAGCCGGCAGCGATCACACTCGTCCAGGTGAGCACCCGTGTTTCCAGCAGAGACGAGGTGTGCACGACCCCGTTTGGGCCGATGAGGCCGGGAACGAAGGTATTGATCTGTTCAACGAGGGTGTGCAGTAACTCCGGTCGAGAGGCCAGCACAATACCGAACACGCCAAAGCCAACCCACAGCCCGGCAAACACCGCGAATAACGCCTGGTAGCTCATGCCCGACGAAAGCACACTGCCACCAACATCGGTGAAATGCGAAAACGCGCGGAATGGGCGCGTGCGTTGTGCCCACGCCCATGCCGCGCGCCCTCGCGCGATGAGTGTCTTAGTGAGTGTTACCAGAACGGATCGCCGCCTTGACCTCGGCGATGGCCTTCGTCACCTGGATGCCTCGCGGGCAGGCATCGGTGCAGTTGAAGGTGGTGCGGCACCGCCACACGCCTTCGGTGTCGTTCAGAATGTCCAGCCGCACCTGAGCCTGATCGTCGCGCGAATCGAAAATGAAGCGATGTGCGTTCACGATTGCCGCGGGGCCAAAGTACTGGCCGTCGGTCCAGAACACGGGGCACGACGAGGTGCACGCCGCGCACAGAATGCACTTAGTGGTGTCATCAAAACGCTCGCGATCCTCGATCGACTGCAGTCGCTCTTTCCCTGGCTCGGGAGTGGAGCCAGCCACGAGGAAGGGGTTCACCGCTCGGTAGGCCGCGAAGAACGGCTCCATGTCAACGATGAGGTCTTTCTCGAGCGGCAGGCCCTTAATCGCTTCGACATAGATGGGCTTGGTGATGTCGAGGTCTTTGATCAGCGTCTTGCACGCGAGACGGTTGCGGCCGTTGATACGCATCGCATCGCTGCCGCAAATTCCGTGTGCACAGGAGCGACGGAACGCGAGGGTGCCATCTTGATCCCACTTGATCTTGTGCAGTGCATCAAGAATACGGTCGGTGGGGTACATCGGCACGTCGAAGTCTTCCCAGTGGGCTTCGCGACCAGATTCGGGATCGTAGCGACGCACCAGGAGGGTGACGTTAAACGGCTGGAGCTCAGCCGCTGCTTCGGCAGTAGGAGCCTCGGAGGTGACGGTGCTCATCGTTAGTACTTCCTCTCCAATGGCGGGTAATTCAGCTCGCCCTGTTCGTTGCGAGTGAAGACCACGGGCTTCCAGTCCAGGGTGATGTGATCCTCAGGATCTGCCGAGTGCGGGTCACCGGTCAGGTAAGCCATCGTGTGCTTCATGTAGTTTTCGTCATCACGCTCGGGGTAGTCGTCACGCATGTGACCACCGCGACTCTCCTTGCGGTTGCGTGCCGCATACACGAGCACCTCGGCAAGGTCGAGGAGGAAGCCAAGCTCGATGGCTTCCAGCAGGTCGGTGTTGAAGCGCTTACCGCGATCCTGGATGCCGATGTTCTTGTAGCGATTGCGCAGATTGTGAATCACGCCGAGCACCTCGGTGAGTGATTCATGCGTGCGGAACACCTGAGCGCCACGGTCCATTGCCTCTTGCAGCTCGCGACGAATGTCGGCGATGCGCTCGGTGCCGGTGCTGGAACGCAGCGACTCGACGAGCTCACGGATCTCCTTCGCGGGATCGGCTGGCAGATCGACGAACTCTGCCTGCACGGCGTAGTCGGCCGCATTGTTACCGCTGCGCTTTCCGAACACGTTGATGTCGAGCAGGGAGCGAGTTGGTGCCGAGACGGTTTGACCCGTGCACCGACACGCAGGCGCACTCGCCTGCGGCGTACAGACCCGGCACCACGGTGTCGTTGTCCATCAGCACTTCGGCATCGTTATTGGTCGGAATGCCACCCATTGCGTAGTGCGCGGTGGGGAACACCGGCACCGGCTCGACCACCGGGTCGACGCCCAGGTAGGTGCGCGCAAATTCGGTGAGATCGGGGAGTTTCGTCTCGAGGACCTCGGCGCCGAGGTGGGTGCAGTCGAGATAGACGTAATCCTTGTTCGGGCCTGCGCCTCGTCCGTCGAGCACTTCCTGCACCATGCATCGAGCCACAATGTCTCGGGGTGCAAGGTCTTTAATGGTGGGTGCGTAGCGTTCCATGAACCGCTCACCCGAAGCGTTTCGCAGGATGGCACCTTCGCCACGCGCACCTTCGGTCAGCAGAATGCCGAGACCGGCGAGGCCGGTCGGGTGAAACTGGTAAAACTCCATGTCTTCCAGCGGCAAACCCTTGCGCCAAATAATACCCATTCCGTCGCCGGTGAGCGTGTGGGCGTTCGAGGTGGTCTTAAAGACCTTGCCGAAGCCACCGGTGGCAAACACGATTGACTTCGCCTGGAACACGTGCAGATCACCGGTCGCCAGCTCGTAGGCAACGACACCGGCAGGCTTGCGGTTCTTCCCTTCGCCGGTCATGACGAGGTCAAGCACGTA
>CAZJOZ010000007.1:0-58100 GCA_964547775.1 uncultured Leucobacter sp. | reverse complement strand
ACCTTGACATTGTCGGTGACGTGCGCGGCGAGGGCTACTTCTTCGGCATCGAACTGGTGAAGGACAAGGCCACGAAGGAAACCTTTAACGAGGAAGAAAGCGATCGTCTGTTGCGCGACTACCTCTCCCCTGCGCTGTGGGATGCGGGCCTGTACTGCCGCGCCGATGACCGTGGAGACCCCGTTATCCAGCTCGCTCCGCCGCTGACCATTGGTCCGGCAGAGTTCGCTGAGATCGGTGGCATCCTGCGTAGCGTGCTGAAGGACGCTTCGTCGAAGATCTAATCTTCAGCGCTCGCAGTGCGCAGAACGCCCGCCCCTACGAATGTGTGGGGGCGGGCGTTCTGCGTGAGAAACGATTTTCCGTAGTCAACCTCCCCAGAAGGGTTGGCCTCGCACGAGAGAGTGGTCTGGTCTGGCGTGGAATCTACTCCAGGCCTGGCCTGGCCAAGTCTGGTCTGATCTGGCCTGGTCTGATCTGGCCTGGCCAGATGCGGAATTTACTCCTGGCCGAGTTCTGCCAATCGTTGTTCTTCGTCCATACTGATGCAGGATTCGATCACCGGATCAAGTGCGCCATTCATCACCGCATCAAGGTTGTATGCCTTGTATCCGGTGCGATGGTCAGCAATGCGGTTCTCAGGGAAATTGTAGGTGCGAATCCGCTCGGATCGATCCATCGTACGAATCTGACTCGACCGATGTGCCGATGCTTCTGCGGCAGCTTCCTCCTGCTTCCGTGCGAGAAGTCTCGCGCGAAGCACGCGCATTGCCGCTTCGCGGTTCTGGAGCTGCGATTTCTCGTTCTGCATTGCCACGACGATGCCGGTGGGCAGGTGCGTGATGCGCACGGCAGAGTCGGTGGTGTTCACCGACTGGCCACCGGGACCAGATGAGCGATAGACATCAATTTTCAGGTCGCTCTGTTGAATATCAACTTCTTCTGGCTCGTCCACTTCGGGATACACCAGCACCCCGGTCGTCGACGTGTGGATCCGCCCCTGTGATTCAGTCACGGGCACGCGCTGCACACGGTGCACCCCACCCTCATACTTCAGATGGGCCCACACCCCCTGTGAGGGGTCGGTCGCCTGGGATTTGATTGCGACCTGCACATTCTTATAGCCGCCGAGGTCGCTCTCATCCTTTTCGAGGATCTCGGTTTTCCAACCCTTGCTTTCCGCGTAGTGCATGTACATGCGCAGCAGGTCAGCTCCAAACAGCGCGGACTCGGCTCCGCCTTCGCCGCCTTTAATCTCCAGGATGACGTCACGCGCGTCGTCAGGATCACGAGGAATGAGCAGACGCCTGACACGCTCTTGGAGCTCCGCGAGACGAGCTTCCAGCACCGGAACTTCCTCAGCGAATGCCTCGTCTTCTTTGGCCAGTTCCCGTGCTGCCTCAAGATCATCACCGCAGTGTTGCCACGCCTCATAGGCGGCCTTAATCTTGCTCAGCTCGGCATAGCGACGGTTCACCCGCTTCGCCCGCGCTGCATCAGCGTGCAACGCGGGGTCAGCGAGTTCGTTTTGCAGGTGCTCGTGTTCTTCGAGCAGTGTTACGACCTGTTCAAACATTATTCACTCTGAGACCGCTGAGTTTGCGCAAGAAACTCAACATTTGATGAGGTAGCACTCACATCGTGCAGTACACGTTCGATGTTTTCAAGCACGCTGTGACCCTGCAGCGACTTACGAAGCTGATCAATCACCCGCGCTTCGGCCTCACTCGTGAGTGTGGCCGCATTTCGGGTGGAGGAACGCAATACATCGACTGCCGGATACACGCGACGGTCGGCCGCGTCACCGCTGAGTCGAAGCTGCATATTCGCAACTCCCTCGAGTTCACCGATCAGGGCATCATCAAGCTGTGAGCCTGGCTGCGCGGAGAGCGTTGCAAGAATGGTGAGTGAACCACCATTCTCAATATTGCGCGCTGCGCTCAAGAGGCGCTTGACAGGGAACACCGCTGCCGCGTCGAGGCTACCCGCAGGGACTCGCACCGACGCCGGAGCGGAGAGGTTGTATGCTCGCGCAAGGTCCGTCAACGAATCAATCAGCACAACCACGTCGTGGCCCAGCTCGACGAGACGTTTCGCCCGTTCGATTGCGAGTTCCGCGATGGTGGTGTGATCTTCCGCGGGCCGGTCGAACGTCGACGCGATGACCTCGCCGTTCATTGTGCGCTGCAGTTCGGTGACCTCTTCGGGCCGCTCATCGACGAGCACCATCATCAGGTGCGTGTCTGGTGCATTTGCAGCGACAGCCTGGGCAATGGTCTGCAGGGTGGTGCTCTTGCCAGATTCGTGCGGCCCGATAATCAGACCGCGTTGGCCCTTGCCAATGGGCGAAAACAGGTCAACGACTCGTGCACCGAGCTGGTCGGCCGTGGTTTCGAGACGCAGCCGCTCGTTCGCGTAAATCGGGGTAAGATCCGCGAAATCGGAGCGCTTCTGCTCCTCTTCGATCGGCAACGAGTTGATGGAGTCAACCTTCACAATCGCGTTGTACTTCTGACGCCCGCCGCCTTCACCCTCTCGTGGCTGACGGATGGCGCCGACGACGGCATCTCCCTTGCGAAGGCCATACTTCTTCACCTGTCCGAGAGAAACGTACACGTCACCGGTGCCGGGCAGGTAACCGCTCGTTCGAACAAAGGCGTAATTATCGAGTACATCGAGGATGCCTGCGATTGGCAGCAGAACGTCATCTTCGGTGAGCTCTGGCTCGTCGTCGTTCCCGCCGCGACGCTTCCGCTCCCGCTGGCGAGTACGGCTCGAGCGAGCGTTTCCGTCTGATTTGCCGCTCTGTGATGAGGCACCAGACGGTGACGAGCTCTCACCCTGCTCGGACTGATCATCCGACTCGCTCTCGGACTCACTACTCGCGCCTGCTGCTGACTCCGAAGATGACTGGTCACCAGCAACATCACTGCCAGCCCCATGAGCACTCGACTTGCGGCCTCTGCCGCGGCCGTTCCTGCGGCGAGTGGGAGCCTCTGACTCGGAGTCTTGCTCGGTTGTGGTATCTGCAGCACGGGAGGTGGCTTCGTCACGAACCGGTGCATCTGCATCACGGGGATCGGTATTCTCGCCACGATCTTGTGTCGTACTATCGACTGCCGACTCAGCTGACGATGCAGGCTCGGTGGATGCCTCAGATTTCTTCGCGCGGCTCGAGCTTCGAGTCGCGCGCTTGGTAGATGCCTTGGGCGCTCCCTCTCCCTCAGTGGCTGCCGCTGACTGCGACGCTGCCTGCGGAGCCGGCTCTTCGACCGCGTTTGCAGTCCCCGCTGTTTCTACAGCCTCAGTCGAATCGGTCTTTTTTCTGGCGCGTGACACGCGTTTCTTTGGCGCCGACGTCTCTTCGGCCACAGTTGCTGCAGAAGCGGCAGACGCGGCCGCAGGCGCAGCCTCAGCCGCAGAGGCATCCGAGGCAGCGTCAGAGGTCACCTCCACGGCGCTTGATTCACCCGCCGCTGCGGTGACACGCCGTGACGCACGACGCCGCACCGGGGCTGCTTCTGTCGATGATGATGCGTCGGTTGACGCAGGGGTTTCTTCGGAGTGTTGCTCCACAGTAGTCCTTTCGAATGCCGACGCACGACCCCATCAGCGTTCACAGGGGGTGCACACGGCAAAAAGATTCAAACACCCAAGTGGGTGAGAAAGGATCCCAGTCCGCGAGCAAGCGAGAGCCGCTACGCGGGGATCTCTTCTACTGTAGCACCCTTGATATCGATGGCGAGGAAAAGCGGCTCCCAGTTTTCATCTCGTTCAGCTGCCAACTCGGCTGCGGCGATGCGTTCTCCGGGATCACCCGCGAGCACAAGAATTGACGGCCCGGCTCCAGAAACCACGGCGGCGTGTCCGGCAGCACGCAACTCGGCAATCAGTTGTTTGGTAGCCGGCATCGCCTCCGCGCGATAGTCCTGATGCAGACGATCGGCAGTCGCCTCGAACAGTAGTTCAGGACTCTGCGTCAGCGCCGCCACGAGCAGTGCGGATCGTGAGACGTTAAACACGGCGTCAGCATGCGGCACCTGTTCCGGTTGCAGGCTGCGTGCGAGCGCCGTCGACATCTTCACCTCGGGCACCAGCACCAGCGGAGAGATCCCGCGATGCACACTCAACTGCTTCGACCTTGGCACGTTGTGCTCATCAACCCACGCGATAGTGAGTCCGCCGAACAGTGCGGGAGCAACATTATCGGGATGCCCCTCAAGGTCAGTGGCAAACCTGAGCAGGTCAGCTTCTGTGAGTTCAATCGGATCTGCGTCGCGGGCGAGCAAACCCGCCGCAATCATCACTCCCGCCACGATGGCGGAGCCGGATGACCCCATGCCCCGACCGTGTGGAATACGATTGTGCGCCCTCACCTCAAGATTCGGCATCGGACGACCGAGCTGATCAAAGACGTGCGCGGCGGCGCGAACGACCAGATTGGTCTCGTCAGTCGGCACCTCACCCTCGCCGACCCCTTCGACATGCACCGTAGTGGGTCCGTCAGTGACCCGCACCTCGAGCTCGTCGTTGTAACCAAGTGCGATGCCGAGGGTGTCAAACCCAGGCCCAAGGTTCGCACTGGTCGCGGGAACGCGTACGCGCAGAGTGGTCATCAGTTTCCTTCGAGTCTCAAAACGTTCATTACCTCAGCAACCACGCTGCTCTCGCGCAGCGCCTGAACCGTTGCTGACAGGTCTGCTTCGCGGGCAGTATGCGTGCCGATGACGAGTGTCGCCGTGCCATCAGCAGAACCCTCGGTCACGGGGTCACCGTCTTCGGGCATTGACTGCACCACGCTTGCCGCACCGACTCCACGCTCTGCGAGGAGTCCTGCAATGGTTGCGAGGGCACCAGTCACGTCGTGTACCCGCAACATGATCTGGTACCTCGTCAACACGTCACCGATGGGGAGTACCGGCAGGTCGGCATGGAGAGATCCTGGGATTCCCGGACCTCCCACGACGTGACGGCGTGCCGCCGACACCACATCGCCGAGCACCGCAGATGCGGTCTCGACCCCGCCCGCACCGGCACCATAGAACATCAGTTCACCGGCGGCTTCGGCCTCAACAAACACCGCGTTCTTTCCACCGTGTACCGCAGCAAGCGGGTGCATCCGACTGATGAGCGCGGGATATACCCGTGCGGAAACACCGACACCACCTTCGGCGGTGTGCACCCGCTCAGCAATAGCGAGCAATTTAATGACGTACCCGGCGCGAGCTGCAGCCTCGACCTGTGAGAGCGTGATCTCCGTAATACCCTCGCGGTACACCGCGTCAACGGGTACTTCGCTGTGGAAGGCAATACTTGCGAGGATCGTTGCCTTCTGCGCGGCATCGTACCCTTCGACGTCCAAAGTGGGGTCGGCTTCGAGGTACCCGAGTTCGCTCGCAACGCGCATGGCATCTTCTGCGCTGTCACCGAATCGATCCATCCGGTCCAGAATGTAGTTGGTCGACCCGTTCACAATGCCCATGACTCGCGTGATGTGGTCACCGGCCAGGCTCTCGCGCAGGGGACGGATAATCGGGATCGCCCCGGCAACTGCCGCCTCATAAGACAGCTGAGCGCCCACCTGTTCCGCTGCTTCAGCCAGCTCGGGGCCGTGCGCAGCAATGAGCGCCTTGTTCGCGGTCACCACGTCTGCACCGCCCTCAATTGCGCGGAGGATCAACGTTCGGGCCGGCTCGATTCCGCCCATCAACTCGATCACAATGTCTGCGCCCAAGACCAATTGCTCGGCATCGGTTGTCAACAGCTCGCGGGGCAGTTCGACGTCGCGCTTCGCATCGAGATCACGCACGGCAATTCCGATGAGATGCAGTCTGGCGCCTACGCGTGCGGCCAGCTCATCGCCCTGCTCGAGCAGCAGTCGGGCTACCTGTGCGCCGACCGAGCCGCCTCCGAGCAGTGCGACGCGGAGGTCGCGGTATCCGTTCACCTTGTTGTTCTCCAGTTTCGTTTCAGGGTCTTCACACGTGGATCATTGATAGACAGTCACACACTTCGTGCAAGCAAGTCCGTTTCAGTCTCACCGCGCACAATCAGTCGTGCGGCGCCGTTACGTACCGCGACAACAGGAGGTCGCGGCACATAATTGTAATTGCTGGAAAGGGAGTAACAGTACGCACCGGTCGCCGCCACCGCAAGAAGGTCGCCGGGGGCAATATCTGCTGGTAACAGGTCGCGCTGCACCACGATGTCTCCCGCTTCACAGTGTTTTCCGACGACCCGCACCAGTTGTCCGGGGGCCTCGCTTGAACGGTTGGCAAGACGAACGTGGTAGTCGGCTCCATAGAGTGCGGGGCGCGCATTGTCGCTCATGCCACCGTCGACGCTGACGTAGAGACGTTCAGCAAAGCCAAGATCGGCGGGGTCACCATCACCGGCGTCGCTGTCCGCGAGCTGCACCATTTTCGTTGTTCCCACGGTGTAGAGCGTCACACCCGCCTGGCCGATGAGGGAACGGCCCGGCTCAAACGCAACAATTGGCACGTCTATGCCGGCCTCTTGGCAAGTCGAGGCCACAATGTCAGCAAGTTCGGCGGCGAGACGATCCATGTCAGGTGCATCTTCGGCCTGCTCTGGGGTATAGGCAATACCGAACCCGCCGCCGAGATTCAACTCTGGCACCGGTGACCCAAGCCGCTCGGCGAGCTCAGCGTACAGGCTAATCATGCGACGAGCTGACTCACGGAATGCGTCACTCGCGAAGATCTGTGACCCAATGTGGCAGTGCAGTCCGAGAAAGGTGAGGTGCTCGTGGGATGAGATGCGTTCCGCAAGCTCGATCGCGCGAGACAGCGGGAGACCAAACTTTTGATCCTCATGCGCGGTTGCAAGAAAACTGTGTGCTCCAGCATGCACTCCGCTATTAATGCGCAGGCGCACGGCCTGGCGAACGCCAGCAGCCTTGGCTGCTGCAGCGACCCGCTCAATCTCTTGTTCGCTATCGATCACGAGAGTACCGACGCCGGCAGCAATCGCTCGTTCGATTTCACTGTCGCTCTTGTTGTTGCCGTGGAACCCAATGGTGGCGGGAACCACACCCGCGGCGAGCGCCACTGCCAGTTCCCCTCCGCTGGCGACGTCCAGGTAAAGCCCTTCGTCGGCCATCCACTTGGCAACCTCAACACACAGGAACGCTTTACTCGCGTAATAGACCTTGGCTTCAGTGCCCACTCGCGAGAACTCGCGCTGCAACGCCTCTTTAACATGACGTGCACGCGTTCGGGCGCCGTCTTCGTCAACGACATACAGCGGCGTGCCGAACTCAGCGGCCAAATCCGTCGCTGCGACATCAGCGATCTTCAACCGTCCACAATTGCGGCCCCTTCGAGAGTTAGGAGGAAAGACACGCGTATCGATGGTGTTCAGGTTGGTCACCCGATCAAGTCTAGCCCTGCCGCATTCTCGCAGCTTCCCATCTCAAGCTGCGCGGGATTGCTCAGCACATCAGGCGCCAATGCTACCGACAGCGTCAATCTCGCCTGCGGCGCAACAAACCTCTCCTGCACCGTAATATCGGTGAGGGTAATGCCCCGTGGAATTCGGTCGCTCACACAGATTCGGTGAGGGCTGAGGAGCTCGGCAATCGGTCCGCTGGTCAGGTTGCGCAGCTCCTCCACGCTGAAATCAAATCCGGTAGCCTGCACCGATGTGGGTTCAACCAGCAGATCTCCGTCACTGATCGAGAGCGCCAAGAGCGCAGTGAAGGGGACGTCAAATCCGAAGAGACCGAGCTCCGTGCCCACCCGCACTTGGTTTCCGACAATCTCACCGATGCTGACGAACCCGTTTGTCGCGAGGCTGACGACCTGGCCGAAGCTTCGCGAGGAAACGGACACTGACGCTGTTCCCCCCTCGATGGTTCCGGAGGTGGGGTCGAACGGCACCGAGTCAGCGCTCGCCTCGAGCGTGGCATAGATGCCGTCGAGCACTTCGACGTTCGGCACGGTCACGTTCACCTGGCCCACGCGACCGCTCAGTGCCGGCACGAGTGCAGATCCTTGCAGCTGCACTGTGATTGGCTGCTCGGGCGAGAGTCCGAAGCTATCTCGTATTGACGTAGCGATAATTCCGGGGATGATCGCCCGAAGCGCAACCTCTACGCCAGCGACCAGCAGGCCAAGCACGAGCACCGTAGAGAGAATACGCAACCACCATCGGGGCCGCCGCTTGTCTCGCCCCGCCAGAGTGGTGGGCTCTTCGTATGCACCCGCGGTAGCGGTCATAAGCGTTCTGGTGCGCTCACGCCGAGTAAGTCGAGACCGTTACGAATGACCTGTCCTGCCGCGTCATTCAACCACAATCTCGTGCGGTGAAGGTTCGTGACGGCTTCTTCCCCCTGCGGAATGACTCGGCAGTTGTCGTACCACCGGTGGTAGTCAGCGGCGAGTTCTTCAAGGTAACGAGCGATGCGGTGCGGTTCGCGAAGCTCCGCTGCGCCGGACACGATGGCTGGATACTGCTGCAGCTTGCCGAGGAGCTCAGCCTCAGTCTCGTGAGTGAGCAACGCCGGCTCGAAGGCGCTGCGATCGACTCCCGCAGCCTCAGCATTTCGATCTACTGCGCAGGTCCGCGCGTGTGCATACTGCACATAGAACACCGGGTTGTCATTTGTACGACTGCGCAGTTTTTCGCCGTCAAGTGAGAGCGGCGAATCGGCAGGGTACCGGGCCAGCCAGTAGCGAAGCGCGTCGCTCCCCAGCCATTCCAGCAGGTCGTCAAGTTCGACAATATTGCCGGCACGCTTTGAGAGCCGTGCGCCGTTGAGGTTCACGAGCTGGCCAATGAGCGCCGTGATATCGCGCTCAGTGTCGTCGCCCGCGGCACCCGCGATCGCGGTCAACCGCCCAACATAACCATGGTGATCGGCTCCGAGGAGGTAAATCTTCTCCCCAAATCCACGATCTTTCTTTGAGAGGTAGTAGGCGGCATCGGCAGCAAAGTAGGTGAACACACCGTTGCCCCTCGTGAAAACACGATCCTTGTCGTCACCGAACGCGGTAGTGCGTACCCATATCGCGCCGTCGTCCTCGTACACATACCCCTGCTCACGCAGTCGTTCGATGGCGGCTTCGATAGCGCTCGGCTGACCATCAGCACCCGGCGCATGCAGCGTGCGTTCTGAGAAGAACACGTCAAAATGAACATTGAAGCGTTCAAGTGAGTCTTTGATTTCAGCGAGTTGCTGCTGGTAGGCAGCCTCTTGCGCGAGCGCAAGCGCTTCGCCACGATCATCGGCTGCTTTCTCAGCAAGATCAGGGATCTGCGCGAGCACCTTCTTCCCGAGTTCGCGAATGTACTCCCCCGGATATGCGTCTTCCGGCGCGGGCTCGCCAAGAGCCGCTGCAAGCACCGAACGGCCAAATTTCTCCATCTGCGCACCAGCATCATTGATGTAGTACTCGTTCGTGACGGAAGCACCAGCCGCTCGCAACACCCGCGACAGTGAGTCGCCAAGAGCCGCCCATCGAGTATGCCCCAGATGGAGTGGCCCGGTCGGGTTTGCGCTGACGAACTCGAGGTTGATGCGTTGACCAGCAAGCGACGAGCCGCGGCCGTATGCTTCGCCAGCTTCGACAATGACTCTGGCGGTTTCGCCGGCACTCGCTGCGTCCAGTGAGATGTTAATGAAGCCGGGTCCCGCGACTTCCGCAGAAGCGACCCCGTCAATCGCGGCGATTTCCTCAGCCAACTGTTCTGCAAGCGCACGAGGGTTTTCTCCCAGCCGCTTAGCGAACTTCAATGCCACGTTCGAGGCCCAATCGCCGTGATCACGATTGCGCGGTCGCTCCAGCTGCGTATCCGCTTCGGTGACCACCACGGAGGCACCCTCATCGAGTGGGCGAGCGTCAACGATGGTGGTCAGAATGCGGGCAATATGGGCAGCGAGTTCTTGTGGCGTCACAAAGAACAATTCTAGTCGCTGCACCCTGACCGGGAGCCCACCGCCGAAGTCAGGAACTTCCTTCGCAGCAGGTCCGATCGATGTCACGCTCATCGTCTGGGTGCGGTAGGCTAGTTCGGTGCGCCTCCGTAGCTCAGGGGATAGAGCGCCGGTTTCCGGTACCGTAGGTCGGGGGTTCGAATCCCTCCGGGGGCACGCTTTTCGATTGTCTCGCGACAGGTACGCCATCTGTCGCGAGGCATTTCATTTTGCTCTTATCCAGCTGTCCAAGAACCAGTAGAGTGTGTGGGGTGGGTTGCCCTGTTGACTGGCAGGCCAGCATCGCACAGCAATGGATCCTCAGGAGGCGTCGATGAGCAATACCCTGGCAAACCGTCGAGTTACCCTCGCGAGTGCTGCAAACATGCGGGACCTTGGCGGGCTCCCTCTCAGCGAGGGAATCTTCACCCCCGATAAGGTCTTCCGTTCCGCCTCGCTTGCACAGCTGAGCGATCCCGACCAGCAGGTCATCACCCAGCTTGGCATCACAGTCGTCTACGATCTGCGCACAACAGCTGAACGTCAATCACAGCCGGATCGTCTGCCGTCAGGCATTGACCTGGTCGGCCTCGACGTGCTTGCTGACGGTCAGGGTGGGATCGCCGATGCCGTGGGAACCCTCGCGGTGGACCCTGCGAAGGTGAACGCACTGCTCGGGGGTAACAAGGTACAAGACATGCTGACCCAAACGTACCGTTCCCTTGTCACCCTGCCATCCGCTCACGCCTCATATCGTGAGCTCTTCCAAGGCATTGCCACGCCAGAACGAGACGGCGCCGTACTCTTCCACTGCACCGCGGGTAAAGACCGAACGGGGTGGGCGGCTGCTTCGCTCTTACTGCTCCTGGGCGCGGAAGAAGCAACGGTGCAAGCAGACTACCTGCAGACCAACGATGACCTCCTTCCGACCATTGGCCCAATCCTCGAGGGCGCCGCAGCGAAGGGCGTCGACCCTGATCTCATTCGTGAGGCGTTTAGTGTACGCGCGAGCTATCTCGACGCTGCCCAGGAAGAAGTCGCTTCGAAGTACGGCACGATCGAAGACTACTTTGTCTCAGGCGTCGGTCTCTCCGCTTCGACCATCGATACCCTCCGGGACCGGCTCATTTCACCATCAAACTGAGGTCGGCGCCACGTACCTAGCGGTCGTCGCGCCGGTTACGCTTGCACCTGAGTCACCGGCAACGTTGAATCCGCTCCGAATCCGAGTGATGACGGCGCAGAACCTGCGATCACCAGTTGGGCACCGAGGGACGCGATCATCGCCCCGTTATCGGTGCAGAGCGACAGCGGCGGAACACGAAGCGCCACCCCCGCCTCCGCGGAACGTTCGGCGGCGAGCTCGCGCACGCGGGCATTTGCCGCAACCCCGCCACCGAGCAGCAAACGGGGAACACCAAGGTCCGTGCAGGCCGCGATTGCCTTCTGTGTGAGGACGTCCGCAACGGCTTCACGGAAACTCGCTGCCACGTCGGCAACCGGAACCGTCTCACCCGCATCCTGGCGCTGCTCAACCCAGCGCGCAACCGAAGTCTTCAGGCCTGAGAACGAGAAGTCATATCGGTGCCGCTGCAGATCGTTCGGCCTCGTCAATCCGCGAGGGAACCTGATCGCTTGCGGGTCGCCTTCAGCGGCCATCCGATCAATGTGTGGCCCACCTGGGTACGGGAGCCCGAGGAGACGCGCAACCTTGTCAAATGCCTCCCCTGCAGCATCGTCGATGGTCTCACCCAGCATCTCGACGTCGCTCACGAGGTCGCGCACGAGCAATAAGGAGGTGTGACCGCCGGAAACCAGCAAAGCGATCGTTGGGGTCTCAAGCTCACCGATGCGACCGGTTGAACCATCTACCTCGCGGAGTCCCTCACCCTGGAGCAGGTCTGCCCCGACATGACCCACGAGGTGGTTCACCGCGTAAAGCGGTTTCCCCGTGGCCAGTGCGAGCGCTTTCGCCGCCGCAACCCCAACCATGAGCGCACCGGCAAGTCCGGGACCGCTCGTGACGGCTATCGCGTCAAGCTCGTCAAACGTGACACCAGCCTCCGTGATTGCCCGTTCAAGCGTTGGCTGCAATGCTTCCAGATGAGCTCGAGCCGCAACTTCTGGTACAACTCCGCCGAACCGCGCGTGCTGATCCATGGAAGATGCAACGGTGTTGGCGAGGAGCGTTCGTCCACGAACGATACCCACGCCCGTCTCATCGCAACTGGTTTCGATCCCCAGTACGAGTGGCCCAGCGTTCATTGTCGTGCCTTCATTTCCAGTCTCAAGACGATCGCGTCGACGCCATCCGGTTGATAGTACTCTCGACGCACTCCGAGTTCCGCAAAACCCAGCGATTCGTAGAGTGATCGTGCCACGGGGTTATCGGCCCGCACTTCAAGAAACACTTGGCGAACCCCACGCTGTGCTGCTTCGTCGAGAAGGGAGTTCATCAGCGCGCGCCCCAGTCCCTTCCCCCGGTATGCAGGGGCGAGCGCAATCGTCTGAATGTCCCCGTCAGTATCGACCGCGAGGAGCCCGCCATACCCGACCGGCTGCTCCTGTGCGTCGACAAGGACCAGATAGGTGCGAAACTCACCAGTGAGTTCTTGTTCCAGCAACGCCCTGCTCCACGCGTCTGTGCCAAACACGTCTTGCTCGATTGCCCACAGTGCGTCAACGTCGTGGGGGGCTGCGGAGCGAATGCGCAGGCCTGAGCCAGGCGACGCAGCGTGTAACGCATCTCGTGTCACGCTGAGACTCGCTTGATTGCGGCTGCTGGCTTCACATCGGGGCTACGAAGGTACAGTGCGTGTGGCTCGTCGAACGGCGCACCTGCGCCATGTCGACGCGCAGCCAACTGTACCAATCGTGCGGCGGGAATCCGGTCCGGCCATACATCTTCGTCGCTCTCCACGAACTGCGCCCGTTCAACGATGTGAGCATCGCTGGTGCGCACCGGCACGCCTGACCAATCAAGGCCAGCGAACTCAGTGACGAACAGTTCCCGCCGTCGGGCGTCTTGCACCACGCGCACTCGCGGTGGCGCTGCCCCCTGCTCAAGCACCGCAAGGGCAACCGCTTCGTGCCCCTGTAGCGCACACAGCGGAACGTGTCGAGCGGTGGCAAATGCGCTTGCAGCCGCCAGCCCAATGCGCAGGCCGGTAAACGGGCCTGGTCCGCGCCCCGCAACCACCGTGGTGACGCGGTTCGGCGACACCCCAGACACGTCGAGGCAACGCTCGATTAATTCGCCAATCACTTCGGCGTGCCCGCGCTGGTCATCACTTGACACCTCGTGGATCACACCTTTCGCGCCGATGGCCACACTCGTGCCGAGTGCGGTATCAATCGCCAGGATCACCTGATCGCCCAGCTCGTGGCATTCGAGGGTTCGTTCGCGAGAAGCCCCCGCGAGCAGTTCAGTGCGTGTCATTCAGTACTCCATCATGCGCCCATCGATCGCCGTGACCAGTGAGCGTCACGGTGCGTGGCTCGATGGGT
The DNA here is from genome assembly GCA_964547775.1 of uncultured Leucobacter sp. Lineage (GTDB taxonomy): Bacteria > Actinomycetota > Actinomycetes > Actinomycetales > Microbacteriaceae > Leucobacter. The sequence continues at coordinate 44,656 of CAZJOZ010000007.1, read as the reverse complement.
GCATCGTCGGATTGCGCGGTCTCGTCGGGCGTGTCACTGAGTGAATCACTGCCCACATCGCCGGTCGGCCGTTCGATCGTAATCTCCAGGTAGGAGTTCCCTGTCTCCACGAGACCCGATCCCCATTCCGCGAGTACGACCGACCCCTCATAATCGAGGTCGAGATCATCAAGCTCGGTCGCGTCGCCCAGCCGATACGCGTCGACATGCACGAGCGGTGGCCCGTCGATCAGCGACGGGTGGGTGCGTGCAATGACAAAGGTGGGGCTGGTGATTGGGCCTCGCACCTGCATCCCTTCGCCGATGCCCCGACTGAGTGTCGTCTTACCTGCCCCGAGTCGGCCCGTCAGGATCACCACATCGCCGGCAGTGAGTCGCCTACCGATGCGCACGCCAAGGTCATGCATTTCATCCGGAGTGGCAACTTCCACGGTCATGCGCGTGTGGTTACGGACTTCAGCATCTGGGTCGTCAACAATCACGCGGTTTACCCTGGGACCGATGCCCACGACGATCTCGTAGTTGATGGTCTGCATGACCTCAGCCCACACTTCAACGGGCGGAAAACCTGCCGAGGGATCACCGAAAAGCACGACCGGTTCACCGATGCGAACTCGCTTGCCAAGCCTCCCGAGATCCACAATGCACTGATCCATACCGATGCGTCCCACGATGGGACAGTGTTGACCTGCGATAGCCACCGTCGCCCCGGCACCATTTAGCGCACGAGGGAGCCCATCGGCGTACCCCATGGGTACCAACGCGAGCGTCGTGTCACTCTGCGCAACATGGTTATACCCATACGAGACCCCGGTGCCTGCCGGAACGCTACGGAGCGCAACGATCTCACTGCGTAGCGTCATCGCAGGAATGAGACCGAGGTCTGCCGAAGTTCGATCGGCGAACGGGCTGAGGCCGTATATCGCCATTCCCACTCGCACCGTGTTGTAGTGCAGGTGCGGTGACGAGAGCGTCGCGGCTGACGATGCGAGGTGGATCATTTCCGGCTCGCATCCAGCGTCTCGCAAAGCGGCTACGGCTTCATCGAACCGTGCCGCTTGTGCCCGGTCAGCGTCAGCACCCGCGTTTGCGAGATGGCTGAAGATGCCTCGCACCTGCACCAGGCCGGCGCGCTCGAGCTCCGCTGCCCGTGCGAAGAACTCTGGCCACTCGTGTCGCGCTGCACCGTTACGACTCAGTCCGGTGTCGATCTTCAGCTGGGTGACCGCAATCTGCCCTTCTGCCTCGGCAGCCTCGGCCAGAGCATCAAGCTGTGCGAGATGATTGACCGCTACCTGAATGTCTTCACGCACCGCAGCCGCAAAATCTGCCCGCGCACCATGAAGCCAACACAGCACCGGATCGGCAATACCTGCTGCACGCAGCGCGAGTGCCTCCTCAACGTCTGCAACGCCCAGCAACGTGGCGCCACCTTCGATTGCTGCGCGAGCAACGTATGCGGCGCCGTGCCCGTACCCATTCGCTTTGATGACAGCGATGACCTGTGCACCGCTGAGGTGACGCAGGTGCCGCACATTATGCCGAATAGCGGGAAGCGAGATTTCGGCAACTCGAATCGATCCGGTCCTCATCCTGTGTCGCCCCTCTCCGCTTTCTCCACGATAACGAACGCGGTTGCGAATCCGCCGTCATGGGTAATCGAAAGGTGGGTGCGGCCCGCGCCCAGGCTTGCTAACAGCTCGGTCAGCACGGCATGCTCAGCAAATCTCGGCGCGCGTCGCTCGTCACGCACGACTTCCATGTCCTGCCAGGTCAGGTGGTGGGACCCACCGAGCGCCTTCATCAGTGCCTCTTTCGCTGCAAATCGCGCGGCCAAGGACTGCGGCGATAGCTCGCGCTCGCCCTCGCAGAACAGTCGTTCCCGCAGTTCCGGGGTACGTTCAAGCTGCCGCGAGAAGCGGTCGATGTCGACCGTGTCAACACCGATGCCGTAGATCATGGCCGAATCGCCACCTATTCCACCGTCACCGATTTCGCGAGATTTCGAGGTTGATCCACGTCGAGGCCCTTCACCGTCGACAGCTCAAGCGCAAACCACTGCAGCGGAATCACTTGAACGATCGGCTCAAAAATCGAATCGACAAGGGGCAATCGAATCACGTCATCTGCGTAGGGAAGCACCGACGTGTCACCCTTCTCGACCAGCGCAATCACTCGCGCACCTCGGGCACGGATTTCTTGAATGTTTGAGACAACCTTTGAGTGCATAACCGGCGCCTGACGTGGGCTTGGCACCAGCACAAACACCGGCTGCCCATGATCAATGAGCGCGATAGGACCGTGCTTCAGCTCACCCGCAGCAAAGCCTTCCGCATGAATGTACGCAATCTCTTTCAGCTTCAGCGCACCCTCCAGTGCGGTCGGGTAGCCCACGTGGCGCCCCAGGAACAGCACGGATCGTGTGTCCGCCATCCAATGCGCAAGCTGAGCAATCTGTTCATGCGTCTCAACTGCTTCGGCGACGTGTGCGGGAAGGGTATCCAAGGCGAGGATCGCAGCCTGCTCATCGTCAGCGCTCAGAGTGCCGCGGACACGCCCGAGGTGGAGCCCAATCAGATAGAGCGCGGTTATTTGCGCAGTGAATGCTTTCGTGGAAGCAACCGCTACTTCGGGCCCGGCGTGGGTGTACACCGCCGCGTCACTCTCCCGAGGGATCGTCGCACTCTGCGTATTACAAACCGAGACAGTCGTGACACCTCGCTCATTCGCGTATTTCACGGCCATCATCGTGTCCATTGTCTCGCCGGACTGGCTCACCGAAATAACCATGGTGCGGTCGGTCAATACCGGGTCCCGGTACCGGAACTCGTGGCTGAGTTCAACCTGGACCGGCACTCGAGCCCACTGCTCAATTGCGTACGCACCGATTTGCCCTGCGTACGATGCTGTGCCGCAGGCGACAATGACGATTCGGTCAAGGTCGCGAAGCCGGTCGTCCCCGAGCGCAGCGAGTTCAGGAATCACCACGTGACCGTCAACCACTCTGCCACGAATGGTGTTCGCCACAGCGTCGGGTTGCTCGGTGATCTCTTTCGCCATGAACGACGACCAGCCGCCTTTTTCTGCAGCGTCGGTGTCCCACGCGACTTCGTATTCAACGAATTCTGTTTCGTTGCCATCGAAATCGGTCAGGCGCACCTGTTCGGGAGTAATCACCGCAATGTGATCCTCGTCGACTGCTACCGCACGACGGGTGTAGTTAACGAACGCCGCGACGTCACTCCCGAGAAAGTTCTCACCGTCGCCGAGACCGACAACCAGCGGTGAGCTGTGCCGTGCCGCGACCACCTTGTTCGGCTCATCGCGGTGCATGGCAAGGAGGGTGAAGGTGCCGTGTAACCGCTTCACCACCGAGCGGAAGGCAGTCTCGAGGTCTCCCGTGCGGGCCACCTCGAGCCCAAGCAGCGCAGCCACGACTTCCGTGTCTGTTTCACTGAGCAGCGCGACCCCTGCCTCATCGAGCTCCGCACGCAACGCAGCATAGTTCTCGACGATGCCATTGTGAATGAGGGCGAGTTTCCCCCCGTCACCGAGGTGTGGGTGCGCGTTCACATCGGTGGGTCCACCGTGAGTAGCCCACCGGGTGTGTCCGATACCGGTTCCGGTCGCCACAACAGGGTTATCTTCGAGGAGTGAGATGAGTCGACTCAGTTTTCCTGAGCGCTTCCGCACCGCGATTTCGCCGTAGTCATCAAGCACCGCGACTCCCGCTGAGTCGTACCCTCGATATTCGAGGCGCTTTAAGCCGCTCGTGAGCACCTGAACGGTGTCACCTGGGCCGACATATCCGACGATTCCACACATGAAAGTTATTTTAGTGGGAGCATAGAAACGATGACTGACCATATCACCGACACGCAGGCGCTCATTCGCCCAGATCTCACTTCACCGTTTATTGAAATTCATCGCGATGAGTGGGCGCGACTCGCCGGTGAGACACCGATGCCGCTGAGCGAAAACGAGCTCGCCGCGTACCGAGGTCTCAACACCCCACTCGATCTTGCCGAAGTCAGTGATGTCTATCGGCCGCTCAGCCGCCTCATCAACCAATACGCAATCGCAGCGAGAGAGATGCATCGCCGCACGCGCAGCTTCTTACGCAGGAACGATGATCGGCCCTCGCCGTTTGTGATCGGCATCGCCGGCTCCGTCGCAGTCGGAAAGTCCACGGTTGCGCGAATTTTGCGGGATATGCTCGCGCGCTGGCCGGAAACCCCCGACGTGCAGTTGGTCACGACCGACGGTTTTCTCTACTCCAACGCTGAACTTGATCGGCGCGGCATTGCACACCGGAAAGGTTTCCCAGAGTCGTACGATCGTCGCGCGCTCCTGCGATTCGTCACGCAGGTAAAATCTGGCGCACCGGTATCTCAGGTGCCCCACTACAGTCACCTCATCTACGACATCGTGCCCAATGAATTCACGACCGTCACGCGCCCCGACATCCTGATCGTCGAAGGGCTCAACGTGTTACAGTCCGCCTCGATGCATCACCCGCTGGCGGTGAGCGACCTCTTCGACTTCTCGATTTATGTCGATGCACGAACGGCCGACATCCAACGTTGGTTCACCAACCGATTCCTCCGACTAAAGGATCAAGCTTTCAGCGATCCCGACTCGTACTTTCGCCGTTTCGCCTCGTTGGACGATGATGCCGCGCGAGCGTTAGCCCAGGAATACTGGAAAGGCATCAACGAACCAAACCTCATCCAAAACATCCGTCCAACACGGGCACGCGCAACGCTCGTGCTACGCAAAGAAGCAGACCATCGGGTTCAGAAAGTGCTTCTCCGCAAGATGTAGTTGTTCCACACCATGGAGCAACGGCCCAGGTTGTGTGTCGGTCGGTCAACTACGCTCGATCATATGAGGGTGCCGCACAACAATCAGTCTTGGCCCCCTCTCCCCCAGCGGCACGGGCTCGATCCTGCCCGGGTTCGCACTCCTGATCGTGATCCTGCCTGTCCTGCCCCATGGACGACGATGCGAAGCTGGCTTTCGCAGAAGCTCGGAGAGTTCATCGACGTAGACGAGTTCATCCGGGAGCAACGATTTGTTTATGCATCTGGCGAAGCAGTGCAATCAGGCGATGCCTATCGTCAGAGCACTCCAATCTGGTTTCACCGTGATCTCCCTGATGAGACTCCGGTGCCGGGCGACATGCCAATCGTCTATCGTGATGATCGCATCATCGTGATCGACAAGCCGCCGTTTCTGTCGTCAATTCCGCGCGGCAAACACATTCTTGAGAGCGCGGTCGTCAAACTCCGAGCACAGGTGGATCTGCCTGAGCTGACTCCTGCGCATCGCTTAGACCGCGTCACCTCTGGTTTGCTGTTATTCACCACGGAGCGACGCTGGCGCGGGGCATATCAGACGGTGTTTCAGCAACGAATGGCGCATAAGGTGTACCACGCGCTCGCCGCGACAGACGAATCGCGTACCTGGCCCGTCACGGTCAAGAATCACCTGGTGAAACATGAGGGAACGCACCGTGTGCAGGTGATCGATGATGCTCCCGCGAATGCAATATCCACGATCGATGTGCAGCGAGTGCTTGGCGAGTCGTCAATCTATCGGCTCACTCCGCTGACCGGCAAGACCCATCAGCTACGGCAACACATGCTCAGCCTCGGCCTCCCCATTCAGGGTGATCCGTTGTATCCGGTGGAACGAGCGGTTGCCCTCGACGACTTCACCGACCCGCTGCAGTTACTCGCCGCAGAGCTCAGCTTCACTGATCCAGTAGACGGGTCGACCCGACACTTCCGCAGTTCACGCTCACTCCCCATTGAAGGATACGAGTAAGCAGGTCACGATCAGATCGCGAGACGTTGCTTCACCACAGCGGCGAGATCATCGGCGAGTTGCTGCGCCTGCTCGACGTCAGCGGCCTCGACCATCACGCGCACAACCGGCTCAGTGCCCGAAGGTCGGAGAAGAACGCGCCCGGTGCCGCTGAGAGCCAACTCGGCCTGCGCAACAGCAAGCTGCAAGACTTCGTCAGCTGCGGCCCGGCTCCGATCAACACCTCGCACGTTCACGAGGACCTGCGGATACACCGTCATACACTCCGCAAGCTCAGCAAGGGATTTTCCCGTTCGCTTCACTTCAGCGGCAAGGTGTAATCCGGTCAAAATGCCGTCGCCGGTGGTGGCGTGCTCGCTCATGATCACATGCCCGGACTGCTCGCCACCGAGGGAGAACCCGTCAGCATTCAAGCGTTCAAGCACGTAGCGATCGCCGACGCCTGTTTCCACGACATCAATACCGTTATTGGCCATCGCAAGCTTCAGCCCGAGGTTACTCATCACCGTAGTCACGAGCGTGTTCTGGTGAAGCTTTCCCCGGGAGGCCATGGAGAGTGCAAGAATTGCCATGATCTTGTCGCCGTCGACGACCTGACCATGTGCGTCTACCGCAAGACAGCGATCTGCGTCACCGTCGTGCGCGATACCGAGGTCTGCACCGTGTGTGACGACCGCAGCGGCCAGAGACTCCAAATGGGTCGATCCGACGCCGTCGTTGATATTGAAGCCGTCAGGATCATTCCCAATGACCGTCACGCGCGCTCCGGCTGCGGTGAAGACGTCAGGCGAGATGCCTGCTGCAGCGCCGTGGGCGCAGTCGAGCACGACGTGCAATCCTGAGAGGCTCAGCCCCTCGAGGGTACCCAGGAGATGAACGAGGTACCGGTCTTCGGCGTCAGCGAAGCGCCGAATGCGACCCACCTCACGACCGGTGTTCCCGGCGTGCGGTCGTGACATTGCGGCCTCGATTTGGTCTTCGACCTCGTCAGGCAGCTTCAGACCGCCACCGGCGAAAAACTTGATCCCATTGTCTGGTGCGGGGTTGTGCGACGCAGACACCATCACACCAAAGTCAGCGCCGGTATCGGCGACGAGGTACGCTGCCGCAGGCGTTGGGATGACGCCCGCATCAAGCACATCAACGCCCGCTGAAGCAAGCCCGGCTGAGACCGCCGCTGCGATGAATTCACCGGAGACACGCGGATCGCGGGCGACCACCGCGGTGGCCCGGCGACTTTCGGATCGCGCGTCGCGACCGAGCACAAAGGCTGCAGACTGAGCGAGGCCCAGGGCAAGCTCGGCGGTCACATCGACCCCGGCTAAGCCCCGGACCCCGTCGGTGCCAAAAAGGCGACCCATGCGAGTACCCGCGCTCGTTAACGCTTCGAGTACTGTGGCGCCTTGCGGGCCTTCTTGAGGCCGGCCTTCTTGCGCTCGATGACGCGTGCGTCACGGCTGAGGAACCCAGCCTTCTTCAGCGTCGGACGGTTGTGCTCTGCATCGATCTCATTCAGTGCGCGCGCGATGGCCAGGCGCAGTGCGCCAGCCTGGCCCGAAGGCCCGCCGCCCTTGATACGAGCGGTCACGTCGTATGCGCCGTTCAGTTCAAGCACAGTGAACGGATCGGTGATCAGCTGCTGGTGAAGCTTGTTGGGGAAGTACTCGGCGAGTTCACGACCGTTCACGGTCATCGTGCCGTTACCGGGCACGAGGCGAACACGGGCGATTGCCTGCTTGCGACGGCCCACTGCCGCACCCGACACGGTCAGCGCGGGACGGGGGGTCGACTCAGTCGCCTGTGACGCAGGGGTCTCAGTGGTGTAGCTCTCGACGGCCACGTTTTCTTCAGTCACGGTAAAAGTCCTCTAATTCTCAGTCTGATGCCGGCGACTACTGCGCGACCTGGCCAATGACGTATGGGGTCGGCTGCTGTGCAGCGTGCGGATGGTCAGGGCCTGCGTAGACCTTGAGCTTGCGGAACTGATCTCGTCCGAGTGAGTTCTTCGGAAGCATGCCGCGAATCGCCTTCTCGACGGCCCGCTCAGGATTCTTCTCGAGCAGTTCAGTGTAGGTCACTGAACGCAGGCCGCCCGGGTAGCCCGAGTGGCGGTAGGCGCGCTTCTGAGCGGCCTTATTCGCGGTCAGTACGACCTTGTCTGCGTTCACAATGATCACGTGATCGCCCATATCCATGTGGGGAGCGAAGGTGGTCTTGTGCTTGCCGCGAAGCAATGCGGCGGCGTGTGAGGCGAGGCGACCGAGCACTACGTCTGCTGCATCGATGATGAGCCAGTCGTGCTTCTTGTCAGCTGCCTTCGGTGAATACGTGCGAGTCACAGGTTGCTGCTTTCGTGTTGGAATGGAGTGGTTCGTGGATCCCTCCCCTGCCGCGTCTCGCGCCACACACGGTGGTGAAAGTGCATCGGCCTTGGGGGGCTCACATTCGGGTACTTGCGCACCAAAGAGCTAGCTTAGCACATCTCTCTCGTTTCGCTTTGCTCGAGTCTGGCTGACTCGCGCTTCGAGGAGATCGTCACTGGGATAGGTGATTGCTTCAAGCGAGAGGCCGTGTGCCGGCATGACCGAAAACCGACTGGTCCGTTGACGCGCGTCGCGAAGCGAGACAAGGTCTCCCTCGGTTATGCGCTCACTGCCAACCGCAACGATGGATCCGACGAGCGCACGGACCATCGAGTGACAAAACGCGTCCGCTTCGATGGTGGCCGCAAACGCACCGTCATCTGCCTCGCGCCACTCGAATCTCAACAACTCACGGATCGCTGTCGCCCCCTCACGCGCCTTGCAGAACGTGGTGAAATCTTGCAATCCGAGAAGACGCTCACTCGCTCGCTGCATGGCCGCAAAATTGAGCGCAGCGGGCACATCCGCGGTGTATCGAGTGGAGAGTGGATCTTTCCGTGCGTTCGCATCGCGGAGACGATATTCGTAACGGCGGGTGAGGGCCCCGAATCTTGCATCAAACGCCTCAGACACCCTCCGCACCTCATGCACCACAATGTCCTGAGCTTCCCGGTGTCGAAGCACACCGTTGAGTCGTCGAGCGGTGACCCGGGAAGCCAATGATTCACTGACGTCAAGATGTGCGACCTGGCCTCGGGCGTGCACACCGGCGTCAGTTCGTCCGCCGACCGTCACGCGATGGGATTCCCCGTGGCTCTCGCGCGCACCCGCACGCAGGAGCGTGTCGAGCGCTGCTTCGAGTTCGCCCTGCACCGTACGAAGACCCGGCTGTGTTGCCCACCCATGAAACTCGGTTCCGTCGTAGCCAAGATCCAGACGCAATCGCATGCGCTTAGACTATCGGGGGCACATCCACGACCTCGATACCATGACGACTTCCACCCCAGCTTCCTCACACACCGCACGACTCGGCGGCCTTGATGGCCTGAGAGCAATCGCGGTGAGTTTGGTGCTGGTCTATCACCTGTGGCCAGGAGCACTCCCGGGCGGCTTTCTCGGGGTGGACGTGTTTTTTGTCATTAGCGGATTTCTCATCACCACGCTCATCCTTTCGGAGCATCGTCAACGCGGTCGCGTACGGCTTGGCGACTTCTGGCGCCGCCGTGTGCGGCGACTGATTCCGGCACTCTCGCTAGTCATCCTGGTGTGCACCAGCGCCGCACTGATTCTTGGTGGCGATGTGATCGTCAATATCGCGTCACAGATCCTGGGAGCCATCGCATTTGTGGCGAACTGGGTGTACATCGCGTTGGGCTCGGACTATTTCGCGCGGGATAACCCAGAGCTCTTTCGCAATACATGGTCGCTCGCCATCGAAGAGCAGTTCTATCTGCTGCTCCCGCTCGTCCTCCTGTTTGCGCTGCGTATGCATGGTCGTGCGACACGCACCCTCTTCTTTGCTGCTGCGGGCGTTGCCTCAGCTACGTGGATGGCTGTTCTTGCGCTGTCAGACGCAAACCCGACTCGCATTTACTTCGGCACCGACAGCCATACTTTTGGTTTGCTCTTCGGCGTCGCCCTTGCCTGCGCGCTCCCGGCTCCTTTCCAACCCGAAGCACCAACACCTCGGCGCCAGGTTGGGCTGTCCCTCACGGCGCTGATCGGGCTGGCGGTACTTGGGGCGCTCGCTGCGACCTTGCGAGAAGGCAGCCCTGAAAGCTTCCTAGGCGGGTTCCAGCTCGCGTCACTCGCAACACTCGCGATCGTTTGGGCGGTCACCAGGCACGGGGCGTGGGTCGGTCAGGCGCTCGATGTGCCGCCGCTGCGCTGGATCGGTGAACGTTCATACGGCCTCTACCTCTGGCACTGGCCAATTCTCGTTCTCGCGCTTGAGTGGTCAAATGCGGCGAGAATTAATGAGTTTGGCGGGGTGGAATGGCTCATCCCACTCTCAGTCCTCGCGCTGACGTTTGCCTTCGCGGGACTCTCCTACCGTTTCATTGAGCAGCCCATTCGACGCCTCGGATTCCGTCGATCAATCAGCCTGCTGCTGCGCCCCGCACGGCTGCGCGGCAGACGTCTTGCAATTGCAGCGGTGCTCGCTGCGCTGCTTGTCATCACGGTTCCAACCACGATCGCGACCATGATCGTCGCTCCGACAGAATCGAGTGCCGCGGCAGCGATTCAGCGAGGCGAGGCGGCACTCGCCGCTCAACAGCAACGTGCGCGCGAAGCTGACGCGAAACGCGCCACCGAACACGAGCGTGGGAGCGACAACAGCGCGGCAGTGCCAGGCGACGACGATGAGGAGGGGTTCAACCCCGATTGGCAACTTCGTCCAGATGTTGAACCTCCAGCTCCTCCTCCACCAGAACCGATTCAGTCGTGGGAGCTTTTTGCCGTTGGCGACTCGGTGATGCTTGCAAGCGTGCCAGAACTCACCGCAGCATTCCCTGACATTTGGATCGATGCGGCGGTGTCTCGCGGACTCTCCGTCGGGGTTTCCCTCATCGAAGAGCTTGCCGGCCGGGGTGAGCTTCGCCCCGTGATCGTGGTCGGTCTCGGCACGAACGGCCCGATCGATGTCGAGGATCTTGACAGACTCCTCCGCGTAGCGGATGGCCGGAAGATCGTACTCGTGAATGCATACGGTGATCGCTGGTGGATTCCAGAAGTAAACCGGCAGCTGCGTGCCTTTGCCGATCAACACCGTGGCGTCGTGCTCGCTGATTGGGAGACCGCAATTGCGCAGGTTCCCGGAGGGCTCGCGGGAGATGAAATTCACCCGAACCCGAGCGGCGGTGTTGCCTATGCCGAGGTCGTGCAGCTGGCATTGGATTCGCTGATCTCACCAGCAGAACTGCCCGAACCAGACAGACCGAGTCGCACCGCACGCCGTTCGTAGCAGTCACCCATGCTCCGCCGTCAGTTCCTGCTCAGAGTGGCATAAGCGTACTGCCGAACACAGAAACACCCCGCCACGCATATGCGGTGACGGGGTGTTTCTGTATGGAGAGCGGGTTACTTCTCTTCAGCAGCCTCTGCAGATTCGGCAGCCTCTTCGGCAACGACAGCTTCCTCTGCCTCCACCGCAAGCTCTTCAGCCTCGGTCGTAAGCTCCTCAGTCGCCTCGACAACCTCAACCGTTTCTTCGGTTGCGGGAGCAGCGGCCTTCTTCTCACGCTTTGGCTTCGGGTTCACCGGCTCGAGAACAAGCTCGATGACCGCGAGAGGAGCATTATCGCCCTTACGGAAACCGGTCTTGATGATGCGGGTGTAGCCACCTTCGCGGTTCTCCACGAGAGGAGCGATCTCGGTAAACAGTTCGTGCACCACCGAGGTGTCGAGGATCTGACGCATCACGCGACGACGTGAATGCAGGTCCCCGCGCTTCGCGAACGTAATCAGACGCTCAGCGACAGGCTGAAGGCGCTTTGCCTTCGTTTCGGTGGTCTGAATGCGCTTATGTTCAAACAGCTGGGCAGCCAGCTGGTTCAGCATCAGACGCTCGTGGGCGGGGCCGCCTCCGAGGCGGGGGCCCTTGTTGGGCTTGGGCATGGTGTACTCCGTTGAATGCTCTGCTTCGAAAAGCAATGAATGGTCGAAATGACCAAAGGAAAATTAGTTTGCGTCGTCCTCGTAGCTGTAGAACTGTGCACCGTCAAAGCCGGGCACGGCGTCCTTCAGCGAGAGACCCATTTCGGTGAGCTTGTCGCGCACCTCGAACACCGACTTCTGGCCGAAGTTCCGAATGTTCATCAGCTGAGCCTCGCTGAGCGCAACGAGTTCGCTGACGGTGTTGATGCCTTCACGCTTCAGGCAGTTGTAGCTGCGCACCGAGAGGTCAAGGTCTTCGATGGGGATCGAAAGCTCGCCTTCAGTGACAACCTCCGCTGGAGCGGGGCCAATCTCCACACCCTCAGCTGCCACGTTCAGCTCGCGAGCGAGACCAAACAGCTCAACCAGCGTTGAACCAGCTGACGCGATTGCGTCGCGGGGGCTAATGGCTGGCTTCGTCTCGACGTCGACGACCAGTCGATCGAAGTCGGTCCGCTCACCGGCACGAGTTGCCTCAACGCGGTACGTCACCTTCAGCACGGGCGAGTAGATCGAGTCGACGGGAATACGACCAACTTCGGCGTCTTCACTGCGGTTCTGTGCAGCGGAGACGTAGCCTCGGCCTCGTTCGATGGTGAGCTCAAGCTCAAACTGGGCCGAATCGCTCAGCGTTGCAATGACGAGCTCAGGGTTGTGCACCTCGACACCTGCGGGAGCAGAGATGTCAGCTGCGGTCACCTCACCGGCACCCGTCTTCCGAAGGTACGCAGTGATGGGCTCGTCGTGCTCGCTCGAGACAACCAGATCTTTAATGTTGAGGATGATCTCGGTGACGTCCTCGGTCACCCCAGCAATGGTGGTGAATTCGTGAGCGACGCCCTCGAAACGGACACTCGTCACTGCAGCGCCGGGGATCGACGAGAGCAGAGTGCGGCGCAGCGAGTTGCCGAGGGTATAACCGAACCCGGGCTCGAGAGGCTCGATCACAAAGCGTGAACGGTACTCAGAGATGGATTCTTCTGTGAGGGTGGGGCGCTGTGCAATGAGCACTGTGTTGCTTCCTTTCGCTGGAGTCCGCTATATGACTCATGCGGTAGATGGAATGTGGGGAAGAGCTCGTATCAAGCGGTGACGGTCGGACGACGGTGGTGCTGCCTCGGGCAACCGCCAAGCCGACCGACCATCAGCTTGACATGAATATCAGACGCGGCGGCGCTTCGGCGGACGGCAACCGTTGTGGGTCTGGGGGGTCACGTCAGTGATCGAGCCAACCTCCAGGCCAGCTGCCTGCAGTGAACGAATCGCGGTTTCGCGACCTGAGCCGGGTCCCTTCACGAAGACATCAACCTTCTTCATGCCGTGATCCTGCGCCTTGCGGGCAGCGCTCTCTGCAGCCATCTGCGCAGCGAACGGAGTCGACTTGCGCGAGCCCTTGAAGCCGACGCCACCCGACGATGCCCAACTGATCACTGCACCGGTGGTGTCAGTGATTGAGACGATGGTGTTGTTGAACGTCGACTTAATGTGAGCTTGGCCCACGAGTACGTTCTTCTTATCTTTGCGACGCGGCTTGCGCACCGCTGACTTTGTTGCAGCCATTACGTGTTCTCCTGAAAACTAGGTGGTCGCGCTGACCGGGTTACTTCTTCTTACCGGCGACGGTGCGCTTCGGCCCCTTGCGGGTACGAGCGTTCGTCTTGGTGCGCTGACCGTGCACGGGCAGGCCCTTGCGGTGGCGCAGGCCCTGGTAGCTGCCGATTTCAACCTTGCGGCGAATGTCAGCTGCGACCTCGCGGCGTAGGTCACCCTCTACCTTGAAGTTTGCGTCAATGTAATCGCGAAGGGCGACGAGCTGATCGTCGGTGAGATCCTTCACACGGATGTTTCCGTCGATACCGGTGTCGGCGAGGGTCTTCAGTGCACTGGTGCGACCGACTCCGTAGATGTAGGTGAGTGCCACCTCCACGCGCTTATCACGTGGGATGTCAACTCCTGCGAGACGTGCCATTCTGGCTCTCCTTGAGGTGTTGTGGAGGTGTGGTGCGCATCAGGGAATCGGGCCTCCGTCCCGAGGTGTCCACCACCGCGTGCGAGATGCGGGGGTTTCTTAGGTGCGCTGATTTCAGATATTGAATTGTGTGAGGAGTCGAGCCCCGAACACTTAGCCTTGACGCTGCTTGTGTCGCGGGTTGCTCTTGCAAATCACCATGACTCGGCCGTGACGGCGGATCACCCTGCAGTGATCGCAGATGGGCTTGACGCTGGGATTAACCTTCATTGTGGTTCCTTTGGAATCGCTGTCCTCGTACTCACGGTGTGCCGTGAGCCGTTACTTCTCAGCGGAGTTACTTGTGACGGTAGACGATACGTCCGCGAGTCAGGTCGTACGGCGTCAGCTCCACGATCACCCGATCCTCAGGAAGGATTCGAATGTAGTGCTGGCGCATCTTGCCCGAGATATGCGCAAGGACGGTGTGGCCGTTCGTCAACTCAACGCGAAACATCGCGTTAGGAAGTGCTTCGACAACTTGGCCCTCGATCTCGATGACGCCTTCTTTTTTGGCCATATCCCCTAGTTCGTCTCAGTAACATTGCTGGTCGTGCGAATGCTCACACTTGCTCTCGCGGGAACGCGAAAACAGGCGCAAAGCACCAAACGTCAATACTATACGCAAAGTCGCGGGCTTGACAAGCGCTACCGGCGAAGTTTTGCGGCTATTGTTCGGGCGGCCGCACACAGGCATAGGCTCGACATATGAGTATGACGAGTTCCTCTCACCCACTCCCTGTTCTTCGCTCACTTGCCGGAGAAATCGCGAAGATGGCCGGTATCACCATCCGAGAACGCAGAGCAGGGGGCGCCTCGATAGCGGAAACGAAGTCGAGTCGCACTGATGTGGTTACCGCTGCGGACCAAGAAGCCGAACGGGTCATCGTCGAAGCTCTGCGAGAACAACGACCGCACGACGGGATTCTTGGCGAAGAGGGCGCCAGCACTCATGGCGAGTCTGGCATCACCTGGGTCATTGACCCTATCGACGGCACCGTGAACTACCTGTACGGACTTCCGGGCTACGCCGTCAGCATTGCCGCGACGGTGTCTGATCATGGTCCTGGCACCATGGGTGACGGCCGGCGTGCCGTGGCCGCTGCAGTCTACGTACCGTCAAGTGACGAGCTCTTCACCGCGCACGAGGGCGGTGGCGCCTCGCTGAACGGTGTGTCCGTCACCGTGTCGAGTGAAACCGACCTGTCACTCGCGCTCGTTGCGACCGGGTTTGGGTACACCGTCGAGCGGCGCACAGAACAGGCTGAGGTGGTGCGGCAGCTGATTCCGAGGGTGCGTGATATTCGCCGGCTCGGCGCGGCGGCGACCGATCTGTGTTACGTTGCGGCGGGCCGGCTCGACGCGTATTACGAACGCGGCCTCCAGCCCTGGGATTATGCCGCGGGTGCGCTGATTGCGCGCGAGGCAGGCGCGTCCCTTCTCGGAAGAACCGACGGAGCAGCTCCTGGCGAAACGCTCCTCATTGCAGGACCACCCGCGTTGGCGCAACAGCTCCAGTCTGCCGTGCACGACGCGTACCAACACCGTCAGTCCTCTGTGGCTCGCTAGACCACGCGGCGATACGTTAGGTCGCGAATCTCTCGCCCCTTCTTGATCCCCTTCTCCTCAAACGCGGTCAAGACACGACCGTCATACCGGGGGGCCCACTCCCCCGAGAACGCTCGCTCAAATTGCGGAGCGGCATCAAGCACGTCCCTCATGTGATCGGCGTACTCCTGCCAATCGGTTGCAAGGCGCAGAGTGCCACCCTCACGGAGCGCCCGACCCGCGATCTCGGTGAATGCCGGGGAAATCAGTCGACGCTTATGATGTTTGGTTTTCGCCCATGGGTCGGGAAAGAACACCCAAAGTTCGTCTACGGAGCCCTCAGGGAGCGCACGTTCGAGCACCTCCGGCGCGTTCGCTTCGATCATTCTGAGGTTCTGTATGCCGGCCCAGTCAGCACGGATCATGGTGCGCGCCAATCCGCCTTTGAATACCTCGACCGCGAGAAAGTCACGCTCGGGGTGTGCGGTTGCTGCGTGCACGATAGCGTGCCCTTGCCCTGACCCAATCTCTACGGTGAGCGGAGCCGTGCGGCCGTAAATCTCCACGGGATTGCATACCGCGTCCTCGGCAATACTCGTTGCGGCGTAGCCGCGGGGAAGGTTGATGAGAAAGCGAGGACCCAACTCGTCCCACGCCCGCTCCTGCGACTCCGTAATGCGCCCCCCTCGACGCACGAAAGAGACCGGTTGCTTGCGGAATGTGCGCGGATCCGGGCCTTCCATAGCGGCGGGAGACTCGGGGGTCGCTCCGGCGACAGGTGGCTCATTCGGCTGTTGAGGAACTTGCGAGGTCGATTCTGGCACCCGCATAGCTTAGCCCGACTCAGCGAGATCCTCTTGAAGAATGCCCTCGTACCGCACCCTGGAAGCATTAGCATGGGGTCATGACGCGACGCATTCTGCTGGTCAACGGACCGAATCTCAATCTTCTCGGGGTACGTGAGCCGGAAACGTATGGCACGGAGACCCTCGATGACGTGGTGTCTCTGGTGGAGCAGACCGCAGCAGCGACGGGCTTTGCCGTCCGTTCGCTGCAGTCGAATCACGAGGGAGTGCTGATTGATGCCATTCATGATGCGCGCGCTGACTGTGATGCCATCATTATCAATCCTGGTGGATTCACCCACACCTCGGTCGCGCTCCGGGATGCACTCGCCGGTGTCGCACTGCCGTTTGTCGAGGTGCACCTCAGCAATGTGCACGCTCGGGAGCCGTTCCGGCACCACAGCTACTTAGCACCTCTTGCGAGCTGTGTCATCGCAGGTGCGGGCACACAGGGGTACGAATTTGCGGTGCACCGCATCGCAAGAATTCTGGACTGACGCCCCGAGCCTGCTCGCCTCCCGCGAGCCTGATCTCGAACGCTCGCGATGCTCCCTTCCCCGAACTACGGCGCGGTGGGAAAGATGTCAAACAGGTGTGGATTATGCGCGTGCACGAGCACCGCGAAGACCACGGCGTCGAACAGCAGGTGCACAGTCACCACGTAACCGAGTGAGCGGGTGCGCAAGAAAATCAGTCCCTGCACCAGCGCAAACGGAATGGTCAGCACTGGGCCCCACGCACGGTATCCCAGTTCCCACAAAAACGAAACGAACACGACCGCCTGCAGCAGATTCGCCAGCCAGGGAGGGAAGTGACGAAGCATCACCGCAAACACGGTGCAGATGAAGAACAGTTCATCCCAGATTCCAACCGCTCCCACACCCACGAACAGCCGCGCAATCTGGTCAGCGGTGTCAACCGTCGGCCAATTGTTGTAGACGCCAGAACCGATGAAATAAAACGGCAGGATCAGCCACCCCAGCACGAGCACTCCGAGAAGCCAGGTCCAGTGGAGCACACCCCAGCGACGACCTCCGCGCCACGGGAACCCTGTTGCTCGATCCCGGTACACAAACCGAGACACGAGGTACGGCACAATTACCGCCCCGCCGAGTGCCAGGGTGAACTTCACCATTGACCAGGTGTCAAGTTCTGCGGCGAGCGGGATGGTACGGATGATGCCGAGGCCTATGGCGAGCAGCGACAGGTCTCGCAACAACGATGGCGGTCTCACTGGCGCCACCGCGGCGTGAGTGTGATGCATCGCCACTGGGATTGCATTGGTATCGCACCCGCCACGGTCAGCCTTCCATGCAGCGGCAAGCCCCAGGAGGAGCAGTATCCCCCCGGAGGGCAGATCTTCGAACACGAAGAACGCCGGCGCTGCAAGCACCGTCAACACCGCTGCGATCGTATGCCAGGGCTTCACGCTCAGACGAGGGGTTCGCTCGGAATGCGCCTCCCCGTGAGCCCTTGACGGCGCACCACCCATGTTCATGCGCAACCCCTCACCCGGCCTCAACGTGAGGGACTTCAGGATCTTTCGGCGCTGAGGGGAGCTCGTTGAGCGCCCGGATCAATCGATGGAGTTCACCCACTGCTCGGGGGTACGGCACAAGCACGATCCTTGGCAGGTCAAGGAGGTCGTTGTCCTTGACTTCAGGTGCGAGCGGGTCGCTGCGCTCGATACGGCCTTCGGCGAGGAGGCCGGCAAACTGCTGATTCAGTTGGTCGACTTCCGCATCGGTTGGTGTGGCACGAAGCCTCATGACCAGCTTTTCCCGGTGCCAGCGGAGCGAATCATAGTTCCGCCAGAATCCAGTCACTTCGGCCACTGCTTCGTCAATCGAATCAGTGATGAGCACCCGGTCTAGATCACCGGCGGTGATCATTCCCGTGGCTTGGAGATGCTCGATCGTAAACCGTTCAAAGCCCTTCCAGAAGGTGCCGCCCGGGCGGTCAAGTAACACAATCGGCACGGGCACCATTTTGCCCGTTTGCTGCAGCGTCAACAGTTCATACGTCTCATCCATCGTGCCAAAGCCACCCGGCAGACAAATGAAACCGAGTGACTCCTTCACCAGCATCAGCTTGCGGGTGAAGAAGTACTTCATCGAGACAAGTCGATCATTATGTGCAATGTGGTGCGACGGCTGCTCTTCAAAGGGTAAGCGAATGGACACGCCAATGGACTGCTCGGGCCCGGCCCCTACTGCGGCCGCTTCCATGATTCCCGGACCTGCCCCGGTCACGACCATCCACCCTTGTTGAGCGAGAGCACGGGACGCCCCTTCCGCTTGCAGCGAGAGGGGGTCGTGTGCCTGAGTGCGTGCGGATCCAAAAATCGTGACCTTCGGCGAGGCTTCGAACGGCGCAAAGAGCCGGAAGGCGGTGCGCATCTCCTCGAGTGCTGCCGCCGAGATCTTTAAGTTCAGGCGGCTGGTGTGATCAAGCCCCAGGCCAATGCCGGCGTCAATAATGCGGCTGACAAGCGCCGGCTGCCATTCGAGGCCGATCTCATTCAGAAGTCGAGTGATCGCCTCTCGCTGCGCGAGCTGCTGGGCTTCAGGGTCACGAACTGGCTCATCCACACGCCTAGCCTAGTTGCGTGGCGTGAACCCGTTCTGTCTGTGTTCCGCGATCAGCACGGTGAGCCCATCATGCACCGCAGGAATTAGACCGTAATCACCTGAGGGGCGCCGCTCGGAGTATCGTCGCCGAGTTCTGCCGCCAGACGTCTCGCCTCGGCCAACAGCGTTGGGACGATCTCAGCCTCTGGCACGGTCTTAATGACTTCACCCTTCACAAAGATCTGGCCTTTGCCGTTTCCGCTGGCGACACCCAAATCCGCTTCGCGTGCCTCACCCGGCCCATTGACCACGCATCCCATCACTGCGACACGGAGCGGCACCGTCAACCCTTCGAGACCAGCGGTCACCTGGTCGGCAAGTGTGTACACATCAACCTGCGCGCGACCGCACGACGGACACGAGACAATCTCAAGCTTCCGTTCCCGTAAGTTCAGCGATTGCAGGATCTGCAGCCCCACCTTTACCTCTTCGACCGGGGGTGCTGACAGTGATACTCGAATCGTGTCACCGATGCCCTCGCCGAGCAGGATGCCAAACGCGGTAGCACTTTTGATCGTTCCCTGGAACGAGGGACCTGCTTCGGTGACGCCAAGATGAAGCGGCCAGTCGCCACGCTCTGCCAGTTGACGATAGGCATTGACCATCACGATCGGGTCGTTGTGTTTGACCGAAATCTTGAAGTCGTGAAAGTCGTGTTCTTCGAACAGCGAAGCCTCCCATACCGCACTTTCGACAAGTGCTTCAGGAGTTGCTTTGCCGTACTTCTCAAGCAAACGTCGATCGAGCGACCCTGCGTTCACGCCGATACGAATCGAGACGCCAGCTGCTTTTGCCCGCTTCGCGATCTCGGCAACCTGGTCGTCAAACTTGCGGATGTTCCCGGGGTTCACCCGCACAGCTGCGCACCCCGCATCGATCGCGGCAAACACGTAATTCGGTTGGAAATGAATGTCAGCAATCACCGGAATCTGGCTCTTGGCGGCGATGATCGGGAGCGCTTCAGCGTCGTCTCTGCTGGGGCAAGCCACCCGCACAATGTCGCATCCCGCAGCGGTGAGTTCTGCAATCTGCTGGAGCGTCGCATTGATATCGGTGGTGGGGGTGGTCGTCATCGATTGCACGCTCACCGGTGACTCGCTTCCGACGCCGACTGAGCCCACTCGTATCTGTCTGGTCTGTCGCCGAGGTGCGAGCACCTCAGGGGAAGCTTTCACCACAGGGAGTCCAAGATTGATTGCTGGCACGCGCCCAGTGTATCGGGCGGTGCCAAGCCATGGTCAGCCGAAGAGTGTGACCGGTTTCACGATGTCGGCATACAGGAGAAGCACGCTCATTGCTCCGAGCACAATCACCACGACAAAGGTCACGGGCACCATTTTGGCCGTGTCCACGGGTCCAGGATCTGGCCTCCCGAACAGCTTTGCGAGTCTCCGTTTCGCCCCCTCGTACAGTGCGCCGGCAACGTGCCCGCCGTCAAGCGGCATCAGAGGGATGAGGTTGAAGACAAACAACGCCACGTTGAGGGAACCGAGCAAGCCAAAGACCATTTGAGCCCGCGCAGCGACGGGTGCAGCATCGTAACTGACGATCTCACCAGCGAGTCGGCCAACGCCGACCACCCCTATTGGACCGTTCGGGTCGCGCTCTTCTGCGCCAAATGCGGCATTCCACACGTCGACCATGCGCTGTGGGAGCCCTACGATCACCTTCGCCACCTGAGCGATATTCTCGCCGACGAACTGCGGCACGGCCGTTATCGGCTGCTGCACAATCTCGGTTGTCGGTGTCACCCCAATCATGCCGACCGTCTCAGTGAGGGGATTCCCCTGTGCGTCGGTAACGACCGCCCCCTGGTCATCGAGCATCCAACGTTCCGTTGCTGCGGGAACAAGCGAGAGTTGCAGCACCTCCCCTTCCCGATCGATTTCAGCCGTGAGGGATTGATTGGGCGCCGCACTCACCACTTCGCCAATGTCTTCCCACCCGGTGATGGGTGTTCCACCGATCGCGAGAATGCGATCGCCGGGCAGCATTCCTGCTTCCGCTGCCGGAGAGAGAGGATCCTGGTCGCTGCATTCCGTCTGCTCACTTGATGCTGGAATCAAACATTGACTTACATGCCCGAGTGTGGTGCTGTACTGCGCCACACCGAATCCCATGAGCACAATGCCGAAGAACACCCCCGCAAGCAGCAGGTTCATGAATGGACCGCCGAGCATAATGACGATTTTCTTCCACACGGGCAGGAGGAAGAAGGCCCGCTGCTCTTCACCCTCGGTGATGGTGTCTGCGCTTGCGTCGCGTGCGTCTTGCACGAGGTTGTCAAGGAAACCGGTGCTCGAATCGCGCGGCCGCTCGCCTGGTCGTGCGGGCGGATACATCCCACTCATTGCGACGTATCCCCCGAGCGGAATGAGCTTCACCCCGTATTCGGTCTCGCCGATGCGTCGCGACCACAGGGTCTTCCCGAAGCCAACCATGAATTGGCGCACACGCACGCCAAAGAGCTTGGCGGGCACCAAGTGCCCCACCTCATGCAAACCGATTGACACGGCGAGCCCGATCACCATAATCACGATGCCGAGCACATAGAGGAGCAGTTCAGTCACTCCGTTAGCGTAACTGCGACGGCTGAATATGAGGCTGGGTGGAGACTATTCGATGGTTGCGTTGTGCTGCGAGGCGTACTCCTGTGCGGAGAGCAGTGGACCTTCTTCGGTGACAGCGACGGTGAAGAGCCAAGCCTCGCCATACGGATCGCTGTTCACGAGTGCGGGGTCGTCAATCACTGCCTGATTGACCGCCACCACTTCACCGGTGACTGGCGAGAACAAGTCACTTACCGACTTGGTTGATTCAATCTCCCCGCAGACTTCGCCCGCCGTCACAGTTGCGCCAACTTCTGGTAGGTCAACGTATACGACGTCGCCCAGGGCATCGGCTGCGACCTGCGTCACGCCAATGGTGGCCGGGCTGCCGCCGTCGGTCCACTCGTGTTCTACGGAATACTTGAGGTGTGCACGAACGCTGCTCATTGTGGCGTCTCCTTTGTCGTTGTGGTTCGGGGTGGCGTGGTGGTCATTTTCGGCGACTTCGTACGGGTGTAGAACGGCACAGATACCACCTCGAATGGTTCTGGTTTGCCGCGCAGATCAACGTCAAGCACGGTACCTGGGGTGCTGAGGCTTGGCTCAAGAAAAGCGAGTGCAATGGGATATCCCAGTGTGGGGCTCGGCAGACCGCTCGTCACGACGCCGACTTCCCTGCCATCACTCAACACTGGGTATCCGCTACGACCGGCTCGCCGGCCACGCCCACGGAGCCCTACGAGCACCCGTGCCGCGCTGGCGTCTCTCGCTTGTTCGAGGGCGGCGCGCCCAACAAAATCCTCGGCTTTCTTGAATGACACCACCTTGCCAAGCCCCGCCTCGAATGGCGTAATGTCGACCGAAAGCTCGTTGCCGTAGAGCGGCATGCCGGCTTCAAGACGCAGTGAATCACGCGCGGCAAGTCCCGCTGGAACTGCCCCGTACGGTTCACCGGCTCGCAGGAGCGCCTTCCACAGCGCGACCGCGTGCTCGTTCGACACCAGCAATTCAAAGCCGTCCTCACCGGTGTAGCCGGTTCGGGCTAACAGCACCTTGAGATCAGCAACCGTTGCAGGCGCCACAGAATAGTACGGTAGAGCGTCAGGCGCGAGTGGATCCGCGCACAGTGAGCTCACAAGCTCGACAGCGGCGGGGCCCTGCACCGCAATCACACTCGTCAGGGCAGTCTGATCGTCCACATGCACGTCGAAGCCTGCTGCGCGCTCGATGAATTCCGTGAGCACCCTGTCGGTGTTGCCCGCGTTCGGCACCACCAAGAATTCGCTCTCTGCGAGCCGATACACGATGACATCGTCGATGATGCCACCGCTGTCAGTGACCATGAGCGAGTATTTCGCTTTCCCCACCGCAACGACGGCAAGGTTCCCAACGAGTGCGGTGTTCATGAACACGGCAGCGTCGGGCCCGCTGATCCGGATCTCGCCCATATGCGACAGGTCAAACAGTCCCGCCGCCTCTCGTACTGCTCGATGCTCGGCGAGCTCACTACCATAGCGAAGTGGCATCTGCCAGCCACCAAAATCGGTGAAGTGTGCGCCAAGCGAAACGTGCTCGGCATGGAGCACAGTGGTGCGGGGCTCAATCATGGTCATACTCCAAACGCTTCAGGAGGCGGGCACGCACAGATGAGGTTGCGGTCGCCAAAGGCACCATCAATGCGGGAAACCGGTGGAAAATACTTGTCGACTCGGAGACGAGGCACGGGAAACGCTGCCTGTTCTCTCGTATAGGGGAAATCCCAGGTGTCTGCGGCAACGACGGATGCCGGGTGGGGCGCGTTTCGCAGCGGAGACTGCGCGAGCGTGACGGTGCCAGCAATCACGTCATCGATCTCACCGCGGATCGTCACCATCGCTTCTATGAAGCGTTCAAGTTCTCCGAGGTCCTCACTCTCCGTTGGTTCCACCATGAGAGTGCCCGCCACGGGGAACGCGAGAGTCGGTGCGTGAAAGCCGAAATCAATCAGTCGTTTTGCCACGTCTTCTGCGGTCACCCCGGATGCTGCGGTGAGCTCACGCAAGTCAAGGATGCACTCGTGTGCGACACGACCGTGATGACCGGTGAACAGGATGGGATAGTGCGACCCGAGTCGTGCCGCGAGGTAGTTTGCGCTCAGCAGGGCAGTGTGAGTGGCTCGAGTCAGGCCATCGCCACCCATCATCGCAATGTAGGCATACGAGATCGGCAGCACGCCTGCAGAGCCAAACAACGTCGCAACCACGGGAACCCCGTCAGCTGTCGTCACTTCGCCTTCCTCGACGGCTGCATTTCCACTTGCAATGGGGTTTCCCGGTAGGTAAGGCGCGAGGTGTTCTGCTACTGCCACCGGCCCGATACCGGGTCCACCACCTCCGTGAGGGATAGCGAAGGTCTTGTGCAGGTTGAGATGTGAGACGTCTCCCCCAAACTCGCCGGGCCGTGCGACGCCGACGAGCGCATTCATGTTGGCCCCATCAATATAGACCTGACCGCCTGCATCATGGACAAGTCCGCACACCTCCCGCACATCGTCGTCATACACCCCATACGTTGACGGATAGGTGATCATGATGGCGGCAAGCGTGTCGCGATGGTGCGCGATTTTTTCTCGGAGATCCTCGAGGTCAATATGGCCTGAGTCGGTGTTACGGACCACGACCACTCGGAGTCCGGCGAGCACCGCTGACGCAGCGTTGGTGCCGTGTGCGGATGCGGGAATCAAACACACATCGCGTTCGGGCTCTCCCTGGGCGTGGTGGTAGCGACGGATCGCCAGCAGGCCCGCATACTCACCCTGCGAACCTGCGTTTGGCTGCAGAGAAATGGCCGCATACCCGGTGATGTCAATCAACCAGGTTTCGAGGCGAGTAATGAGTTCCCGCCAGCCCTCACTCTGGTGAGTCGGAACATAGGGGTGAATGCCGGCAAACTCGGGCCATGAGATGGGCTCCATTTCGGCCGTGGAATTGAGTTTCATGGTGCACGAACCAAGCGGAATCATCGTGCGGTCGAGCGCCAGGTCGCGATCTGCGAGTCGACGCAAGTACCGCAGCATTTGCGTCTCACTTCGCACCGAGTGGAAAATCGGGTGCGTCAGATACGCACTTCTCCGTTCGAGGTCCGGAGCGAATGCGTGCCGAGGGACGGTACCCTCCAGATCTTCAGCGCTGCGCACGGCTTCCTCATCAATCCCGAAGGCCGCGGCAACCGTAATCACGTCCGCGACCGTGGTGGTTTCATCGCACGACACACCGACCCGATCTGCGTCGATCAGCCGCAGATTCACCCCACCATCCGCGGCCCGCTCAACGAGTGACCGAGCGTTGCCAGGCACTTCAGCCACCACGGTGTCGAAGAATTCGTTGTTGACCAGGGTGATACCAGCGTTCCGTAGCGTTGCAGACAGCACACGCGCATGACGGTGTACCCGCTCTGCGATCGCACGCAAGCCTTCAGGGCCGTGGTACACGGCGTACATCGAAGCCGTCACTGCCAGCAAAGCCTGTGCGGTACAAATGTTGCTCGTCGCTTTCTCGCGTCGAATGTGCTGCTCGCGAGTCTGCAACGCCAGTCGATAAGCGGGACGCCCCTGCTGATCTTTTGATACCCCCACGAGCCGACCAGGAATAGCCCGTTCGAGACCCTCGCGTACCGCGAAATATGCCGCGTGCGGGCCACCAAAGAACAGGGGCACGCCGAAGCGCTGCGTATTCCCAACTGCGATATCGGCCCCCTGCTCGCCGGGAGGCACAATGAGGGTGAGCGCGAGGAGGTCCGCGATCACCGTCACCATCGCACCGCGCGACTTTGCCTCCGCAATCAGGGACCGCTGATCAACGACCGCGCCGGTATTCCCTGGTTGCTGCAGCACAACGCCGTTGAGTTCTCCCTCGGGTAATCCTTCGACGGAGAGGTCAACGACCTGCACCTCGAAGTCGAGCGCCTCTGCTCGACCCTGTATGACTGCAATGGTCTGTGGAAAGAGATTCGCATCAAGCACGGTGATGCCGTGCGGTACCTGACGGTTCGCTCGCCTCATCAGTAAGACGGCTTCAGCTGCCGACGAGCTCTCGTCAAGCATCGAGGCGTTGGCGATGGGCAGCGAGGTCAGATCAGCGACCATAGTCTGAAAGTTCAGCAGCGCCTCAAGGCGACCCTGTGAAATCTCAGGTTGGTAGGGCGTGTACGCCGTGTACCAGGCTGGGTTCTCCAGCACGTTTCGCAGGATTACCGGCGGGGTGTGCGTGTCATAAAACCCTTGACCGATCATCTGAGTCTTCACCACATTCCTGCTGGCGAGTTCTCGGAGATCTGCGAGAATCTGAGCCTCACTTCTGGCTTCTGGGAGTGTCAGCGGCTGGGCGCTACGGATGTCCGCCGGCACGGCTTGATCAACCAGCGCTTTGAGTGAGTCAACTCCGAGGACATCCAGCATGGCGTCGCGGTCTGAATCAGAGGTGACACCGAGATGTCGATCTGCGAACGTGGGGTTCGCGGGTAAACGGAAGGTGTGGGTCAAGTGGATCTCCGGAGCCGAGTTGCATACGCAACGTGAATGGGGGCTCCTCCCCACTCTGTAGCTGTGCCTGAGAGATTCGGGGGTATCCCCTTGCACCTTCGGCGAGCGACGGTCATCGCTTCTTTTCAGAGTTGCCTCACCACTGCGGTACGGGGGCCTGAGAGATTCCCGGGGAGGGTTTGCTCCTACGGCGCCGAATGCATCGGACTCTCCCGCAGTGGCCAAAACGGCCAATATTCAGCTGTTGGGTGTCAGCCTAGCAGTCGTTCCGCATGTGCGCGCGCCCACGCGTCTGCCTCTGTGAGGGTTTCTACGGTGAGTTCACCATGCGGCTCATGGTGTTCGACCACGTCACGGACGGTCTCGAGAATGCCAGGGAAAGACAACTTCCCCTCATGAAACGCGTCAACCGCCACCTCATTCGCGGCGTTATAGACCGCCGGGAACGTGTTCCCAGCTGCCCCGACATCCTTCGCCAATTGCACCGCAGGAAACACTGCATGGTCGAGCGGGAGGAACTGCCACTCCTGCGCCCGCGTCCAGTCAAGCGGAGCGACGACGCCGGCCACCCGGTGCGGCCAATCGAGGCCGAGCGCAATCGGTAGCCGCATATCAGGCGGAGAAGCCTGCGCAATAGTCGAGCCATCGACGAATTCCACCATCGAGTGCACGATCGACTGGGGATGCACCACTACATCGATGCGGTCATATGGAATTCCGAACAAGAGATGAGCTTCAATGACCTCAAGCCCCTTGTTCACCAGGGTTGCTGAGTTTGTGGTCACGACCCGGCCCATGTCCCATGTGGGGTGGTTCAGCGCTTCTGCAGGGGTAACCGTGATGAGCGATTCCTTGCTGCGCCCGCGAAATGGCCCGCCACTCGCGGTCAGCACGAGACGTCGCACCTCGTTGGGTTCTCCCGCTCGAAGCGCCTGTGCAAGAGCGGAATGCTCACTATCAACGGGGACGAGTTGTCCCGGCCGCGCACGCTCGGTCACCAGGGTGCCGCCAATAATGAGCGATTCCTTGTTTGCGAGCGCCAGCGTTACCCCTGCATCAAGCGCCGCGAGAGTGGGCCCGAGACCGGCGGCACCGGTAATGGCGTTGAGCACCACATCGCAGGTCACGTCGCGGATCAGGTCGGTCGATGCTTCGGCACCGAGTGCCGTATGTTCGACACCGAATTCGCTCGCCTGCTCACTCAGCCGCTGCGCATTGCTACCGGCCGCGAGACCCACTACCGCAAACCGATCGCGATTCGACCGAATCACCTCGAGAGCTTGCTCCCCGATTGATCCGGTCGAACCCAGAATGATGACGCGTTTCATGGTCCCATTGTGCACGGAACTGCCGTGCAGCGGATCGGTCCTCCCGAGTGCTGCGGGCCGATGCCGCGTGTTAACCGACGATGTCGACGAGTTCAAGCACGAAGGTGCGCGTCATGCCATCGTTGTAGCCAAGCTCCGGAGGCATCGTGACAAGGATCACAGAGCCAACCTTCTGACCAACCATGGCCTGGGTGAATCCTTCGATGAGTGCCCCCGGTGCGGTGCTGAATTCGATGCCGGTTTCACTCCAGTTCCCGTCGAACCGTACGGCGCCATTCCAGTCGACACCGACGTAGTTCGTCATCACCTGCTGGTTTGCTTCCACAACCGGACCGTCGCCTTCGACGAGCACCTCAATTTCGAGCTCGGTCGGGGCTTCCATGCATTCGGGAATCGTAATAAGTGGCTCAGTGGTGCCGTCACCGAGGTCAACTTCTGGGAAGTTGGGGTCACGCGCGATCGTCTCTTCACATCCCTTGTCAATGCCAATCAAGTCAAAGACCAGCACGAGGCTCGCTGATGGTTCGAGTGAAAAGTTTTGTGCGACGGCCTCGTCGAGAATGTCGCTCACCGGAGCTACCGCGGCGACGCGGTCGCCGATTGAAGAGCATGCGAGCACGTCCAGGGCCCAGGGCATCAGCATGTCGGGGCTATTGACCACCTGTGCCTGTTCGCTAGAAAGGAGCTCGCCGTCAGCCCCGTTAAAAATGGTGAAGGTTGCGTCAACGACATCACCGTCGGCGAGCGCATCTCCGTCTCCTTCGATCAGCACCGAGCGCTGGAGTTCGTTCGTGCTCACCGGGGTGTCACCGAGCGTAAGGTCGCCGCCGAACTCACCCTCGATGACGAGTGACTCGCTGACAGAACCGGACGCGAGACAGTCGACATCTGCGGCCCCGCTGTCTGTGTCAGAACCAAGTGAGCAGCCGGTCATGGCGAGCGCAGCGGTCAGCGCCAGTGGCAAAGCAAGAACGAGAGCGCGGGTGCGGGTACGTTTCACGGGATCCTCTTCGTAAAGTGAACGGTGCACAGTCGCGCACTCGTCCATTCTGCCCCACGCAGACTATGAAAGGACTGAGTGGTCGCTGAGTACAATACTTCCCATGGGGAACAGCGAGGTCGTGCAGCGCCCGAACCTGGTGTTCACCCTGGGGCGCGCGCTTATTCGTCCCGCGCTGTGGCTGCGGTACCGGCCTCGTGTCAGCGGGACAGAGAACGTTCCAGCGACAGGGCCCGTGTTGCTCGTGAGTAACCATCTCGCCTCACTAGACACCATTTTGATCCCGTCGTTCTCCCCACGAAAAGTGCAGTTTCTGGTGAAAGCTTCTCTCGCGAGTGGGAAGCTCAAAGGATGGTTTTTCCGTCAGATTGGTGCGGTACCCGTGTTCCGTGACGTGGGTGCGGCTTCTCAGGCCGCGCTCGAGGTGGGGCAACGAGTCCTCGCTGCGGGAAACGTCTTTGCGGTTTTTCCTGAGGGCAGCCGTTCCCGCGACGGCCGGCTCTACCGTGGCCGAAGCGGTGCCGCGTTTCTCGCCCTCGCTACTGGAGCAACCGTGATTCCGGTCGGGCTTCTTGGCACCGACCGTCGGACCGATCACGTGACTGGCCGGGTGCCCCGAATGGAGTTACGATTCGGGCCACCCGTGCCACTTGACGGGCTTGCGAGCCTGCCCGCAGGGCGAGCCCGCCGCGAGGCGACCGAACGCATGATGGCGGCGATCCAAGCCCTTACCGGGCAAGAACGTGCCGAGGGGTATGCAGAAGGGAGCAGAGGAGCGTAAGACGGTGACGTCTCTGCCGTCTATTGCTGTGCTGTGGCACGGAGCGCCTTCGCCGCCTGCACTGAGAGCACGAGAAGGAGCACCATGGTAATGACATCGCACACGATGTACACGTAGTGCCACGGTGACTGCCCTGGATCAGCGCCGGCAAGCACGAGGTCAGTGCGTGCGTTGAGCGGGGGCCGGACAACCGCGAGTTTGAACAGGAATACCACCACTATGGCGGCCCACGTGGCGAGCCGTGCGCGAGTGAGACGAGCCTGCGCGGGGAACAATGCACTCACTGAGTACGCCAGCAGGAGTGTCGCCTCAGCGATATTCAGTGCCATGAAGACCAGCCGTCCGATTCCCAGCCCGAGCGGAATCGTGATGCCTGGGGCCTGAAACTTCAGCGGCGCCTCGAGAAAGCTGATGGCGGCGATCATGCCAAACCAGACCAGCGGCAGTCCGAAACGCCACAGTTCCACTCGTACTACGGTGCCAGCACTCCCCCTCACTACTGGCTCAGGGCTGCGTGATTGATGCGTCGCATTCGTCATGGTTCACCGACTCACTTCTTCTCTTTCGCCGCCAGAGCGGCTGCGTATAGGTCTCGGGCGGAGTGGCCCGTGGCATCGGCCACCGCACGGGCCGCGTCTTTCAGCCGTTCGCCCGCTGCAACGCGATGCTGCACCTCGATCGCTGCCGCAGCCGCTGACACCTGGTTCGCCGGAGCTCCAGCAACAACCAGCACGATCTCACCACGCACGCCCCCTGCTGCCCAGGTCGCCAACTCTGCGAGCGATCCGCGCCTCACTTCTTCGTGAAGTTTGGTCAGTTCTCGACAGACGGCGGCTCGACGATCGGTGCCGAACGCGTCGGAAAGAGCAGCGAGAGTGCCGGCAACCCGTGACGGCGCCTCAAAAAAGACGAGCGTGCGTGGTTCGGTGGCGAGTTCCTGTAGGGCACGCGCTCGCTCTCCGGACTTGCGAGGAAGAAACCCCTCGAACGCGAATCGATCGGTGGGAAGCCCTGAGACAGCGAGCGCAGTGATCACCGCGCTCGGCCCCGGGATCACGCTGACTGGCACACCTCGTGCCGCAGCGAGCTGCACCACTCGAAATCCGGGGTCCGACACCGTTGGCATCCCCGCGTCGCTCACCAGGAGCACTTCTTCGTTGGACGCGCGTGCAACAAGTTCCTCCGCACGATCACGCTCATTATGGTCGTGCAGCGCCACCATCTCTGGCCGTGTGGGTATCTCAAGAAGCCGGAGCAGCGACGCCGTCGTGCGGGTGTCTTCCGCAGCAATCACATCAGCGGTCGCAAGTGCCTCACGAAGACGCACTGACGCATCGCCGAGATTACCAATGGGAGTTGCGGCGAGCCAGAGCATGCCTCCATGCTACGCCCGAGTGCGCAGCCCCTGTTCACCGCGGCGCGAACCGTCAGCTTCGCCTGCCAGAATGGAATCATGACGGAACAGCAGCAGCCCGAAGCGACGCCGCAACCTGGAGAGACCGCCCGGGAGTGGATCCCGGTACCTCCGCCCCATCCCTACGGCAGCGGGCAGGCCGATCGCGCGAGCGGGCCCGCCCGGAAGGGAATCGCCATCGCTTCGATGACGGTTGGCCTCGCGGCACTGTTAACCGCAATCGTTTCTGCGGCATATCTCCCACTGTTCGCCTTCCTTGCGGCAGTGTTGGGTGTCGCAGCGGTGGCACTCGGGGTCGTCGCGCTTCTCAAGAAGCAACGACCGGCTGGAGCGAGCATTACGGGCCTGGTATCGGGCTCTCTGGCTTTTTCAACCGCAATTATTGTCGGCATTCTCGGCGCTTTTACCCTGGTCGCATCGATATTCGGCGTTGTGTCAGGCAGCGACGACAACGATACTGGCGGCGGGCAGTGGGAGCCGGGCACCCCAGCGGAATCGCTGATTGAGTGGCCGAAGAACATGGAGTCGGGCGGCATGGTGTTCTCCTTCGACGGCACGCTGCCAATGCCACATTCCGCGCCACCGTTGCAGGCAGGCACCGCACCAGTGCCGAACGAGGTAGACCGCGAAAACGGCGTCGATGTGCTCATCTATGTTGATTACCGGTGCCCCCACTGCCTCTCGTTTGAGCAGGCCAACAGTCAGCTCCTCGACATGGCAGTCGCTGAGGGTGCGACCGTTGAGATTGTGCCGTTAAGTTTCTTGGATCGTGTCGACCAGAGCACGTACTACTCGTCCCGCGCTGCGGGTGCTATGGCTTGCATCGCTGACGCTCAGCCCGAAGCAGCGTGGTTCGCTCACCACACCCTGCTCAGCCCCGAGGTGCAGCCCACGCAAGACGCGAACCTTTCCAACGAACAGCTCATCGAGGCCCTAAACCAGGGTGTTGGCGGATTGAACGCCGCAGCAATCGACTGTATCGAGACAGAACGCTTCGTCACCTTCGCGCAGGCGCTGAATTCCTGGGTGTTCGCCACCACCGTACCCAACGCGGTCGATCCGAGCCTTCGCGTACAGGGAACTCCTTTGGTGCTGGTCAACGGTGTCCCCTATGCCGGTGACCCTGCTGACGCCGCAAGCTTCGGCGCCTTCTTCCTGGAGCAGATCAACTGAAATCCCTCCTCGCACACACCGGCTTCGGGTATTTCCCTCTCGCGCTCCTCGCGCGAGTACCCTTTTCGATGATGGTCGTCGGCGTGCTCACGCTCGCGGTGGCCGCACGGGACTCAGTCGAGCTCGGCGGACTCACCTCAGCGATGGTTGGTGCGGGCGTCGCCTGCTTTGGTCCCCTCATCGGGGCTGCAGCTGACCGCTTCGGCCAACGCACGACACTGCTCGCGGCAGGCATTGCCAATAGTTTGGCGCTCGGCGCACTCGCCTGGATTGCGTTTAGCCCCCTGCCAGACGTTGTCATGCTCGGCGCATCATTTCTGATTGGTGCGACGGCGCCTCAGGTGTCACCGATGTCTCGTTCCCGGTTGGTCAGCATTGCGCAGACCCACCTACCGGCATCCCAGCGACCCCGCACGATCAATGCGACGCTGGCATATGAATCAGCGGCCGATGAGGTGGTCTTCGTGTTTGGCCCGGTCATCGTGGGCGTGCTGGCGATGACCTTCGGCGCATGGGCACCGATGGCTGGAGCTGCGGTGCTCACCCTCTTCTCTGTCACCGCCTTCGCGCTTCATCGCACCAGCCCACCCGCTCGGGTTCACACCTCGCACATCACCGATCTTGCCCCGACGGCGGACCTTTGGCGCCTCCCGCTCCTCGTGACCGTGGCTGGCATCTTTGGGGTGGGGTTGTTCTTCGGCTCAATGCTGACGTCGCTCACCGCGTTCATGCAGGATCGTGGGCAGGCCGACCAGTCCGGTTTGCTCTACGGGGTCATGGGGGTGGGCTCTGCCGCGCTCGCCATCGGGGTGACCTGGTTTTCGCCAAGGTTTACCTTGCGATACCGCTGGCTGGTATTTGCAGGGATGTTGGTCATCGGTGGTGTGCTGCTGCAGACGGTCACCAATGTTCCGACCATGATTCTCGCTCTTGCCGTGCTCGGCCTTGGAATTGGCCCCTTACTTGTGACGCTCTACGGTTTTGGTGCGGACCGTACCCCGGCGGGAAGATCAGCCACAGTCATGACCATGCTGGGGTCAGCGATCATCGTCGGGCAGTCTCTCGCCTCCGCGGTCACTGGCGCCGTTGCGGAATCGGTGAGCACTCAGGCAGCCCTGGTCTTGCCCCTTGCAGCAGGAGTCCTCACGCTCCTCGCGGGTACGGTGAACTGGTTGTTTGCTCCGAGCAGCACCGGCCAAGGGGCTACCGGACCAATTCAGATCCCGTAGCTGTCGCCACGGAGCCCGCCCCTGCCATGGCAGTCCGGCCACTGCAAGGGGATGCTCCGGCATGCACCTTCGCTGTGGGCGCAATGCGCTCCCAGCGCGTGAGGACGCGGAGTGGGAGAATGGAGCCATGCCCGCACCATTGACCACCGACGATGTCCTCACGATACGCGAACAGTTTCCTTACTTCGCAAACCTGCCGCACATCGACGGGTCCCCGGTCGCCTACCTTGATTCTGCTGCCACCGCGCAGCGTCCCGCACGTGTCCTTGACGCTGAACGAATGTTCCTGGAGCGTGAGTACGCTGCGGTGCATCGAGGCACCAGTCAGGCTGTCGGAACCTCGACGCAGCGTTTTGAAGATGCCCGTCAGACCGTCGCAACGTTCGTGGGCGCGCCCTCACCCGAGCAGATCGTGTGGGCGGCGGGTGCAACCGATGCCCTCAACACGATCGCGCTCGGCATCGGCGAGGCAAACGCTGGCCTTGGGGTATCTGGTTCCGACCGCTATGTGTTGGGTCCGGGTGATGAGATCCTGGTCACCGAAGCGGAGCATCACGCAAATCTCATTCCGTGGCAACGACTTGCCGCAAAGACTGGCGCGACGCTGACGTTCATCCCCGTCAACAGCACCGGCACCTGGTCGCTCGATGATGCTCGCAGGGCAATCACGAAGCAGACCCGCATTATCGCCTTTGCGCATGTGTCGAATGTGACCGGGTATGAAGCTCCGGTTGCTGAGATCGTGCAGCTTGCCAAAGCCGTCGGCGCGATCACGGTGCTCGACGCGTGTCAGTCGGTGCCCCACATTCCGGTGCATTTTGATGAACTCGGCGTCGATTTTGCGGTGTTTTCAAGCCATAAGGCGCTTGGCCCCAATGCTCTTGGGGTGCTCTACGGTCGCCAGGAGGCGCTCGCCGCATTGCCGCCCTCCCGTACCGGCGGCAGTGCGATCACCAAGGTCACCATGACCGAGGCAGAGTTCATGCCTCCTCCGTACCGGTTTGAACCAGGCACCCAGGCAGTATCCCAAGCGGTTGGCTTGGCCGAAGCGCTCACCTTCATGTCCGAGATCGGCATGGAACGAGCGGCTGCGCGCGAGCACGAGCTCGTCGCTCAGTTGGTGGAAGGAATTCTCAGCACCCCGGGGCTGAGGCTCCTCGGCCCCCAGGGTATGACTGACCGGGTTGCGCTTGCCGCAGTGTCCGTTGATGGCGTGCACGCTCATGACGTTGGGCAGTTCCTCGACCAGCAGGGAGTGTTGGTTCGTGTTGGCCACCACTGTGCGCAACCGCTTCATCGTGCGCTCGGCATGGCGTCAAGCACGAGGGCGAGCGTCCACGTGACCACCACTGAAGACGAGGTGGAGCGATTCATCGACGGGTTGCGCGGGGCGCAACGCTATTTCAATTCGGAAGGCCGATAAATGAGCGAACTCGACAGCCTGTATCAAGAACTCATTCTTGACCATTCGAAACGCCCTATCGGCAAAGGAGAGTTTGAGGCCCCCGCGGGCACCCTGACGGCATCACACCACGAATTTAATCCGAGCTGTGGTGATGAAATCACCCTGAACATTGCCGTGAATCCAGACACCGGCACGATTGAGCAGTTGAATTGGCTCGGAGACGGATGCTCCATTTCCATGGCGTCAGCCTCTCTGTTGTCGCAACTGGTGAAGGAAGACGGGCTGACCGTGGACGAGGCGCGGGATCGAATCGCCGCGTTTCGCGAAATGATTCAGTCGAGGGGCGAACATGACCCTGACGAAGAACTCCTCGGGGACGCAGTCGCGCTGCAGGGGGTTGCAAAATTCGTCATGCGGGTCAAGTGCGCAATGCTCGCGTGGGTGGCTCTGGAAGCGGACCTTACCCAGGTAAACGCCGAACGTTCCCACTCGTAGTACCCAGGCACGAACCTACCCCAATCTCTCTCGACTGTTCATGAGGGCTGTGAGGAACGCGGGCGCCCCTGCCTCCTTCAGAGAGCATTGGCAGTATGACCAACTCACCCCTACAGTCCCCTCCCCTGCCGCATTCGTCACCGCGCACTGATACCAGAGCGGTGCTGCGTTGCGAACACACCGCTGATTTTCTCGCGGTCTTGCCCTTCGTCACTGGCTTCACCGACGACAAGAGCCTGTTTGTCGTGCTCTTTCGCGGCCGCCGCAGCGAAGATGTGTTGCGTATTGATCTGCCTCCTGAGGGGCATCGAGAGGGAGAACGCGCGCTCGTCAACACCCTGCTTGAGCTCCTCCACGTGACGGGCGGCGGTGCGCACAGCCCCGCAATCGTCATCATGACTTCTCGCACGTTCAGCGACAGCCAGGGAGTACCGTACCTGCGCCTCGCGCGCACGATCGAGCGACGCTGCACGCGAAAAGGGTGGCGTCTGAGGGAACTCGCCATCGTCGCCGCAGACGGTTGGACTGGACTCCTTGACACGGACACGCCTCGCCAACGAAACCTGGAAGAAATCAGGTCCAGTGCTCTCGCCGCGGAAGCACGTGCTTCTTCCCACACCACATCTCTCACAAACATTGGTACCTTGCCGTCAACAGATGATCATCGCAAGGTGCTCGTCGCTCGGCATCTCACTGACTTGGACCGCCGTCATCGACACATTGCAGTGCATCGTCTCGAAGCTCTCGACAACCTTCCGGCGTGGCTCCTCGGCGTGACGCGTGCTACAGAGACCTGTGTGCGGGCACACGGCTCCGGAGAGGCTCCCGATCCTCGAGTGCTCGCACGGCTGATCGCGGCAAGCCGTGAAGTGACCCAATGGTGTGCAGTCGTGATGACTGCACTCACGTCCGCACGTCTCGTGTCTGACATCGCGGCCGAGCACGCGGCTGTCTTCTCACCATCGCTACGAGTGTTCGACGCGCCCTCCGGTGCATTGCCGACTGAGCCGCCTGCAGGGGCTGTACCAAGCCTCGAGGGTGTGCTCCAGGCTCTGGCGGAAGTGCAACCCGATAGCGAGCAGCTCGCAGCCGTGATTGCTGCCCTGGCCGACGCCGCTGCCCATGCTCCCGAACAAGACACACCAGGCATTCTCGCGATGCTGGCCTGGATGTGGTGGCTCCGCGGCATGCAGTCGGTTGCACACCGGCTCATCGACCAAGCATTGACCGCGTCACCATCGCACCTCATCGTCCAACTTGTGGCGCAGGTCATCCGTACCATTCCCCAGTCACGGCTGCAGGCGCTTCGTGCTCAGCGAGCATCTGAGACGACGCCGGCAGCCCCGGCCACGTCTAGCGAGACTGACGGGCGTCCCTCACGCTCAGGGCACGCTGGACCTCCGCAGCGATCGTCCGCACTACTCGATCGGAAAGTTCAGGCTCCAGCGGCTCGGGCAGGGTAAATCGAATGGCGGTCTGAGCCTGTTCAGGCGAGATCCCCATCGCTAGGAGCACCGGTGACGGCTCGTCCTTTCCCGCAGCGCACGCTGAGCCTGAAGATGCGGCGATTCCAGCGGCATCGAGCGCGACTAGGATCGACTCCCCGCTGACCCCGGGCACCACAAACGAAGCATGTCCAGGCAGTCGCTCATCGGGATGCCCGGTATATCTCGCACCGGGAACGCGCGCGAGCACTTCCGCCACGAATGCGTCGCGGCTTGCAGCGAGCGCGCGGGCCCGCCGACCCATGCGGTCAGCGTGAACGGTCACCGCCGCAGCGAACCCCGCGATTGCCGCGACATTTTCGGTACCGGATCGCCGTCCGTGTTCTTGGCCGCCCCCGTGCATCAATGGCTCGAGCGCAACTCCATCGCGCACGATGAGTGCTCCCGCACCCTGGGGTCCGCCAAACTTGTGACTCGCAAGCGAGAGAGCAGAGACGTGCGGCCCGGGCCAACCGTCGACTGCGAGACTGACCGGCAGGGTCGCGGCTGCCTGCACCGCATCCGTGTGCATGATCACGCCCTGCGCGTCGCAGTGGCGCGCAATATTTGGCACGGGTTGCACGGTGCCTATTTCACCATTCGCGAGCCCCACGGTGACCAGGCTGGTCTCTGAGCTCATCGCCCGCTCACACTGGTCGGCATCGACGAGGCCGTGTGCATCGACTGGCACCTGGGTGACCTCGAAACCGTGCACCCGCTCCAGGTAGGCACAGCTCTCAATCACGGAGGGGTGTTCGATGGCTGTGGTCACCACGTGGCGCCCGCGAGGGTTCGCAAGCGCGAGCCCAATGATGGCAAGGTTGTTGGCCTCGGTGCCGCCCGACGTGAAAATCACTTCTGAGGGCCGCACGCCAAAGACCTCAGCGATTTGCTGGCGCGCGTGATCCACGATGCTGCGCGCTCGATGGCCTGCGGCGTGCACGCTCGATGGGTTCGCCGCGTCTCCCTCGAGCACGGCGATCATTGCGGAGCGAGCTTCGGGGAGCAGCGGCGAGGTTGCCGCCGCGTCGAGGTACCCATGGTTGCTCATGCGTCAGCAACTGCTGTCGCGTCGAGACCGAGGTCGATAGCTGGAGCTCCGTGGGTCAACTGCCCGACCGAGATGACGTCCACCCCGGTCTCGGCGATCGCACGCACCGTCTGCAGGTTCACTCCACCGCTCGCTTCACAGATCGCACGACCACGGACACGGTCGACGGCAGTTCGCAAGTCTTCGAGTGAGAAGTTGTCGAGGAGTACCGCGGTGACGCCCGCATCGATGACTGCTTCGAGCTGCCCCAGGTGATCGATCTCGACAACCACCGACGTGGTGTGCCCGAGCCGGCTTTTCAGGCCCCGGACCGCCTGCGTCAGCGCTGGCCCCTCTGTCGCTCCGAGCGCGACGAGGTGGTTGTCTTTCAGCATGACCGCATCGCTCAGGCTGAATCGGTGATTGCGGCCGCCGCCGGCCGCCACGGCATGTTTCTCGAGTGCACGAAGCCCCGGAGTCGTCTTTCGGGTGTCCGCAATGACCGCATGTGTGCCGGCGACTGCTGCCACAAACTGTGCCGTCAGTGTCGCAACCCCGCTCATGCGCTGCGCAAAGTTCAGTGCCACCCGTTCCCCGGTCAACACACCTTGGGCGGGGCCTTCAATGCGTGCAAGGGTATCTCCCGCCGCAAAACGAGTGCCTTCATGAACGAGGGCGTGCACGCTGATCCGTGCATCGACCTGACGGAAGGCTTCGGTGAGCACGGAACCACCGGCGAACACTCCCGGTTCACGGGCGACAACCGCCGTTGACAGGCGCGCGTTCGGATCGATTGTGAGTTGCACCGTGAGGTCGCCCCACGGGGTGTCCTCCGCCAGGGCACGGCTCACGGCGTCGGAGATGATGGCGGGCGTCAACATGTCGGCATGCTCCTTTGCGCGAGGGGATCCTCACGGTGGTCAGTGGGGTCGTATGAAGTCTGGTGAGCGGCGTGCGAGGTGCGTTCTCTGTGGGTCGGCTGCGATGACGAGGGGAGCCACGCGCTGCGGGAACGCTGACGTTCATCGGTATCTGGGTAATCACTACGGAAGTGTGCACCGCGCGACTCAGTGCGGGCCAGGGCCGCCATTGCCATCATGGTGGCGAGTTCAGCGGAGTGATCGGCATGGTGTGCTGCAACGCTGAGCATGTCGCGCAATCCCGCTGCATCACGTTCGATCCCGAGGCAGCGATCCATCGATTCTGCGAGGGAGAGGGAACCCTCTCCTCGCACTGATGATGCTCGCTCTGAGGAGCTCGCGGGCGCTGAAGCGACATCTGACCGTGACCTCGCAGGTGATCCTGTCGATGATTGCAAGGGCTCACCACTGCGATCCCCTGCGAAGGAGAGGGGTGTCGCATGCTGTACGAACTGTCTGGTTCGCTCGTCGAGAGGCCAACCGTCGTTGCCGCGAATCGAATGGTCTGACGGCAGAGGCATGGTTGCGCCGCCAGCATAGTGGGCGGCAGCGATACCCGCCCTGGCACCAAAAACGAGCCCTTCGAGGAGTGAATTTGACGCGAGTCGGTTAGCGCCGTGAACGCCGGTCGCGGCCACCTCCCCCGCAGCGAAAAGCCCTGGCACGCTGGTGCGACCCGCACGATCAGTGACCACCCCACCCATCGTGTAGTGTGCGGCTGGCGCGACAGGGATCGGCTCGCGGGTCCAATCGAACCCAAGCTCTCGTGTCGCCTGAGTGATGGATGGGAAGCGGGTCGCCAAGGTTCCGTTCCCACCCGCACGCTCAATGCCGGTGGCATCGAGCCACACGCGTGATCCTGCCATGATCTGGCGGTGCGCAGCACGTGACACCACGTCACGGGGAGCAAGCTCGGCAGCCTCGTGTGCTGAGCGCATGAACCGTTGGCCTTCGTCGTTTCGCAGCACCGCGCCAGCTCCTCGCACCGCTTCAGAGACCAGCGACCCGTTGCCGTCAAGCACGGTCGGATGAAACTGCACGAATTCGAGGTCAGCGACCGCTGCTCCGACGTGCGCGGCAAGCAGGATGCCCTCGCCACGTGCTCCTTGGTGATTCGACGTACGTGAGTACAGCGCGCCGTACCCGCCCGTTGCGAGCACCACCGCATCAGTTCGCACCACGCTGAGTTCGCCATCCTGGTGACGCAAGACCGCACCGTTGACCACTCCGGTATCCGCAAGCAGGGATACCGCGGTTGCGCCGCTCGTCAGCGCGATGCGCCCGCTCGCAACATACTGGGCGAGACGTGAGGTCAAGAAGGCGTGGAGTGATGCCCCCGTGCGGTCTTCGCCAGCGTGCACGACTCGTGCACATCCGTGTGCGGCTTCGAGCCCGAATGAGAGCGATCCGTCAGCCTCGCGGTCTAGCGCAAACCCATGGGCGAGCAGGGTTCGAACGGCGGAGACGCCCTCATCGCAGAGCGTCCGTGCCGCATGCTCGTCAACGAGCCCTGCTCCCGCCCGCACGGTGTCCCGTGCGTGGGAGACACCGGAATCACCCTCGCCGAGGGCAACGGCAATACCGCCCTGCGCCAGTGCTGTGTTGCCTCCCGCACGGGCTGATGCGGTGCCGCTCGCAACGTCTATGACGCCGGCAGATACCAGCATCACCCCAGCGTCAGGCGCAGCATCGGCTGCGGCGAGCGCGCACGAGATGCCCGCGACACCGGATCCCAGTACAAGGATCATGGTTTGGCCGCGAGCATGCGTTCGAGTGCGACTCGTGATTCAGCCGCGACGGCGCCATCTACTCGAATCTGATTCGGCACCTCACCGGCGACAAGTGATTCGAGCGTCCAAGCAAGGTAGGCGGGGTGAATGCGATACATCGTGCTGCAGGGGCACACGACGGGGTCGAGGCAGAAGATCGTCAGGTCTGGCCGCTGCTGTTGCAGTCGGTTGACCAGATTAATTTCGGTGCCAATCGCGAGCACCTCGCCCGGCTGTGCCGCCTCAACCTGCTTGCGAATGTATTCGGTCGACCCGGTGCCGTCGGCTGCTTCGACCACCGCGGCGGGGCATTCGGGGTGCACAATGACTTTCACCCCCGGATACTCTGCACGCGCTTTGGCAATCTGATCGACCGTGAAACGCTTGTGCACTGAGCAGAACCCGTTCCAGAGAACCACCTTGGCCTCGCGCAGCTGATCCTCAGTGTTGCCGCCGAGGGCGAGGTGAGGCCGCCACAGCGGCATCTGAGCTTCGGTGATGCCCATCGTCTTGGCCGTGTTTCGGCCGAGGTGCTGGTCTGGGAAGAACACGACTCGCTGCCCACGCTCGAATGCCCACTCGAGCACCGTGCTGGCGTTCGATGAGGTGCAGACGATGCCGCCATTTCGGCCACAGAACGCCTTGATCGCGGCGGAGGAATTCATGTAGGTTACCGGGATCACAGGCTGGCGACCTTCAGCGTCAGGCTCGGTGCCGAG
Organism: uncultured Leucobacter sp.; assembly: GCA_964547775.1. Taxonomy (GTDB): domain Bacteria; phylum Actinomycetota; class Actinomycetes; order Actinomycetales; family Microbacteriaceae; genus Leucobacter. The sequence goes on along the minus strand of CAZJOZ010000007.1, from coordinate 3,961 downwards.
CGCAGCCGTGAGCTCTTTCCAGCACTGCTCGACCTGATCAATCGTCGCCATGTCGGCCATGGAGCATCCGGCCGCGAGGTTCGGCAAAACGACGGCCTGGTCTTCCGTTGAGAGAATGTCTGCGGTTTCTGCCATGAAGTGCACTCCGCAGAACACAAACGTTTCCGCTTCTGGGTGATCCTTTGCCGCTTGCGCAAGCATGAACGAGTCACCCACAAAGTCGGCGTACTGCACAATTTCATCTCGCTGATAGAAGTGCCCCAAGATACGAACTCGGTCACCGAGGGTCGCTTTGGCCTCGGTGATCCAGGTATCGAGTTGCTCGTCGCTGGCGTCGGTGTAGCGAGTCGGGAGTGGGCCTTGGCGTGGCGCATCGTTTGGTACGGGGTCGGCGGTGGATGCCCCCGGCCCGTACCCCGGCGCCCGGTCGATCGCCCACGGGTCACGGACCAGGTTGGTATCGCAGCTTGACGTGCCGGTCGCCCGGAGCACCAGTGGTTTTCCAAACCCTGGGCTCGGCCGACTCGTCGGCGCCGTGCCGGCTGCGCCCGACGCATGCTGCGCCTTCTCGCCAGAGGCGAGTGTTTCCGCTTCGGCGGTGCGACGAATGAGTTCTGCGACACTGGTCATTTCGGGTTCCTTGGGTGGTGTTGAGGGTCTTCTCGAAAGCGATACAGACGGGACGGTCGGTGACGTTCACCGCTGGTGAACTCGCCGGTGTCTTCGAGGTGGCCTTGTGCGAGGGCTTGCCGTCGAAAGTTTGCGGGGTCAATGGTTTCGCCGAGGATCGCTTCGCGCACCTCTCGGAGTTGGGTGAGGGTGAAGCGTTCGCCGAGGAATCGATAGGCGACAGTGCTGTACTCCGTCTTACTGCGCAACCGGTCGAGGGCATATGCCACGATGTCGGCATGATCGAATGCCAAGCTCGGCAGCTGGTCGGCAGAGAACCAGGCCACATTCGGGTCTGTGTCACGATGGGGCTCGCAGCGGTCAAAGGAATCCTCGGTAAAGAGCGACCAGTAGGCGATCGTGACCAGCCGCTGCGCTTGAGCGGAACGTTCCACTGCCCCGAAACTGTAGAGCTGCTCAAGATACCCCGGATCACACTGCACGGCGTCCCGGAGCGTGCGCACCGCGGTATCGACGAGGGTTTCATTCCATGGGATCGGCCCGCCTGGCAAGGCCCAGTCTCCCGAGAATGGCGCGCGAGTCCGCCGAACGAGTGGTAGCCACAGGGTTGCCGCGGAGGGAGTGGGTGGTGCGCTCCGTTTCGTCGTCTGAGGGTTCGACTCTGCGAAGTCACTCGCCTCGCCACGCAGCGCACCGGCGGGAGGGCGGAGGGCAAAGGCGACGGTCGACACAGCGACAGCCGGTGGCAGGAGGCGCCGCTCGGTGACGCTCAGCTGACGATAGGGCATGTGCGTAAATGGCATGACCCGCACTCCCCCTTCGAAGCGAATATTCCGCACCGTTTCCACTTATAGTCAGACTGACTATAAGTCACTGGACATCACTTTACACCCAAGAGACGAACGTGCGGTACCGAATGTCTTGCGGCGCGGTCTACACGGCGAGGAGACGACCCACCCACAGCCCTAGGCCCGCAACAGCTCCAGCGGCGATCATTTGGCCCAGGGCGACCGTGCACGCAAGCGCGAATCGCCGCTCGCGGAGGAGCTGCACCGCCCCGAGGCTCGCCGCGCTGAACGTGGTGTAGCCCCCGAGTACACCGACGCTGAGCACCTCCCAGAGTGCCCCTGCGTGCATCACTGCTCCAGCAAGCACACCGATCATCAGGGAACCAGAGAGATTGACCACGAGCATGCCGACTGGCAGCAGCGCCAGGCCTCGGTCAGCCCGCGCTCGCCTGGACACCACCCAGCGGCTCACGGACGCATCCAACAGGAACCTCAATACGGCACCGGCACCTCCTGCCACGGCAATAACCGCGGCCAGCACGCCTGGCGACAGCTCATCCACGCGCTGCTCTCTTTCTGCGCGAGGTGCGAATCTGCGCACCGACGATCACACCGAGCCAGGTGAGAATGCCCCCGAGCATGACCGTTCCCAACGCATACCCGAGCGCCGGAAGCAAGTGCCCGCCCTCAATCAACAGGACAACAGCGAGCACGATCCCACTGTACGTGGTGAACCCGCCAAGCATTCCCGCAATAAGGAGCTGTCGCAGGCGAATCGCTCTTCGCGTGTCGGCTTCGAGCAATACCGCAGCGACGACACCGATGAGCAGCGCGCCGGTCAGGTTTGCGGCCAGCACGCCCCACTCGAATGGCCCTGATGCAGGCAAGGCCTGCGTGAGCGCATGACGTGCCCATACTCCGATGGCGCCGCCGAAGAAGACCATGCCGACTGTGGCGAGCGACACCGAGGAGGAGGCCGGCCTCGGCCGACGCCTCTGGTCGTTGCTCAACCCCTGCATCACACAATTGTTGCGCAGGTTCCACAATCGCAGCGTCCCCTTCAGCGGGAAGCCAGAGCGTCTTTGTAGAACATCAACAACAGTTTCCGAGTTTTCACTGTGAGTTTTTGCCGGGAAATGAACTGACGTTTCCTCGTTCGCGATGAGTGGCTAAAGAATCAGAGCCACGTCTGTGTCGATGACCACCGTGAACATCGGGTTCGCCGTGGGGACACTCATGATTCTTGGAGTACTCAATGACGAGCACTAATGTGCACGAGCATGGCCTCGGCATGAAGATCACCGTCGCGGTGCTGGCCCTGCTACTGGTGGTAATGACCGCACTGTTCTTCATCACCCATTCGAGTGTTGCCAGCGGCGCTAGCCAACTTGCTGACGGCACCGGTCAGGCAAACGACGGCGCAAGTGAACTCGCTGCGGGCGCCGCAAAGATCGACAAGGGTGTCGGGGATCTCTCTGCCGGCGCCGCGAAGCTTCACGCGGGCGCCACCTCAGCAGCCGCAGGCGCAAACCGTCTCGCCGATGGCACCACGAACCTCCAAGCTGGCGCAGCGAGCCTCGCAGATGGCGCTAACTCGCTGGCCTCGGGCACCTACGAGCTCTCAGCTGGTGCCGGGCGACTCTCAAACGGTGCGGGTTCCGCCGCGAGCGGCGCACAAGCTCTCGCCACCGGCGCTGGATCAGCGAACGCGGGCGCCCAGCAGGTCTCAGCGGGCGCCGGCCAGGTCAGCACCGGTGCGACCGATCTCAAGAATGGACTCACCACCGTGCTTGGCGGAAGCAACCAGATTGCAACCGGGCTACAGGAACAGGGCACCGCTGCAGTCAGCGCAGGTGCCGCACAGCTGCAGGCGGGACTGCAGCAGGCACTCACCGGCAATAATGACATCGCCCAGGGTCTTGCCGCACAGACCCCCACGCTTAGCGGCGGAGCCGCCAGAATCTCCGGTGGGGTCGACCAGCTTGCTACGGGCGCGGCTCAGTTGAACGGCGGGCTCCAACTGCTGGTGAATGGGAACGATGGACAGAATCTCTCGACCTTGCTTACCCTCGCCGCTTCGCTTGACCCCGCGAATCCTGACCTGGTCACCCTCGGCACCATCAAGGCCCTTGCCGGCGGTATTCAGCCAGAGCTCCCCGCGCTCCTTACTGGAGCCGGAACGCTGAACGCCGCACTGAACACCGGTTCAGATGAGACTCCTGCATTGAAGACCGCAGCAGCGGATCTTGCAAGCGGCGCCGCACGAGTAAATGGTGCAGTCCAAGTGCTTGCCAACGGCGGGGAAATCGAAGGCAGCGCATGGCCTGGGACCTCAACTCTTGCTAGCACCACGCTCTCTGAAAACGCGACCGACCAGGCGAAGCCACTGCTTGGGGCCGCACAACTGGTCGCAGGAGCAGCGAACCTTGACTCCCAGATGAACGCCTACATCAGCGGAGGCGTCTTCAACGGCCAGCAATGGCCAGGGACGAAGGCGCTCGCCTCGGCAGGCTTGCTGGTGAAACCGAGCACGGTGATAGTCG
>CAZJOZ010000006.1:39191-58278 GCA_964547775.1 uncultured Leucobacter sp. | reverse complement strand
GGCGAGAAAGTTGCCGTAGTAGACGTTGAGGTCGTTGACTTCGATGCGCTTTGACATTGAGGGTTCTTTCGTTTGCAGAGAATGAAGAAGCAGTGATTAGCGCCCAGACTTGGGGGAGTACACCTTGGCGATGAGACGGGCAATCAGGTTCAGGAGCATCACGATGATGATGAGCACGAGGGCTGCGGCCCATGCTCGTTCGATGAATGCCCAAGCAGGATTTCCCTGGTTGGCGAACTGGGTGTACACGTACACCGGCAGTGATTGCATGCGGTCATGGAAGAGGTTGTAGTTCATGCTTGCGGTAAAGCCTGCGGTGATGAGCAGGGGAGCTGTCTCGCCGATGACCCGAGATATGGAGAGCATGATGCCCGTCGTGATTCCTGCGAGTGAGGTGGGTATCACAACCTTCACAATGGTGAGCCACTTCGGTACCCCGAGCGCGTACGACGCTTCCCGCAACTCATTGGGCACCAGGCGAAGCATTTCCTCGCTGGACCGGACGACGACGGGAACCATGAGCACCGAAAGAGCGATTGCGCCAATGATGCCCATGCGCACACCGGGGCCGAGCAGGAGCGCGAAGGCGGCGTAGGCGAAAAGACCAGCAACAATCGAGGGAATGCCGGTCATGACGTCAACGAGGAACGTGATCATTCGCGCGAACCGACCTTTGCCATACTCGACAAGGTAGATCGACGTGAATAACCCGAGAGGCACCGAGATCACGGTTGCTGCGAGGGTGATGAGTAGGGTGCCAATCATTGCGTGAAGGGCACCGCCACCCTCACCGATAACGTTTCGCATTGACGAGGAAAAGAACTCCGGATCGAGGCGGCCGATGCCGTTCGCGAGCACGGTATAGGCCACCGATATGAGGGGGACCATGGCGAGGATGAATGCCCCAGAGACCAGGTTCGTTACGAAGCGATCGATGGCCTGACGTTTGCCTTCGACTGCGGCGGTCAGGCCGGTGGAGATCACCATATGCAGAAGCAGCGCGACGAGGGAAGCGCCGACGACGTTGAAGGGAGCGTCGTTGGCGACTGAGAGCAACGAAAACAAGCTGAGCGAGACGACGATGCTCCCGAGGAGGACCCACCATACGGTGCCACGTGGGAGACGACCGGACGAGAGACCGTTGCTCGTGGAGACGGGACGGAGAGAAATGGCCATGTTAGTTAGCTCCGCTAAATTCTGCGCGTCGGCTCACGATGTAGCGCGCTAAAGCATTCACGAGGAACGTGACGATGAAGAGGATGAGCCCAGTGGCGATGAGCACGTTCACGTTGGTGCCGTAGGCTTCGGGGAAACTCAGCGCAATATTTGCTGCGATCGTCGAGGGGTTCCCCGAGGTTAAGAGTTTGAGCGAGACGATGCCGCTCGCGGAAAGCACCATTGCCACGGCCATGGTTTCACCGAGCGCCCTGCCGAGCCCGAGCATGCTCGCGGAGATGATGCCGGAACGGCCAAATGGCAAAACCGCCATCTTGATCATCTCCCACCTGGTTGCCCCCAGTGCGAGGGCGGCTTCTTCGTGTAATACCGGGGTTTGCAGGAATACTTCGCGGCACATCGCGGTGATGATGGGGAGAATCATGACCGCGAGCACGAGCGCCGCGGTCAAGATGGTTCGGCCAGTTGCCGAGACCGGACCCGCGAAGAGTGGGAACCATCCCAGGTGATCGACGAGCCAGGCATACACCGGTTGCACTGCCGGAGCAAGAACACCGATACCCCACAGGCCGTAGACCACACTCGGCACCGCCGCGAGTAAGTCCACAATGTAGCCGAGCGTCTGCGCGAGTTTGCGTGGGGCATAGTGAGAAATGAAGAGGGCAATGCCGATGGCGAGGGGCAGCGCGATGACCAGTGACAGCAGCGCGGCCCATACGGTACCGAAGATGAGCGGCCATACGTAACTGAGGAAATTGCCTGAGTTGCGAAGGATGGAAGCGGAGTCGCTGTCGGCAAAAAATGCGGGGATGCTCTGCACGACGAGGAATACTGCGACGGCGGCAAGCGTCACGAGAATCATGCCGCCCGCGAAGAGTGAGGTACGCGAAAAGATCACATCGCCAAGTCGTGCTCGTGAGGTGAGCTGTGGCGAGGTTGCGGTCATGAGACAGATCCTTCGTGTGGGGCGTGGTGGGGAATGACATATGCGCGTTTCGAGGAGGGGGTTGCTCCTCTCCTCGAAACGCGCATCATTGCACTTAGCTGATCAGGTCGAGTGCTGCGGTGACCTTCTCACGCAATGCTGAGGAGATCGGGGCATTGCCGGCCGCGGCCTGCGCGGTCTTCTGGCCTTCCTCGCTCGCAACGTAGGTGAGGTAGCCCTTCACGAGCTCAGCGGTTGCCGGGTCATTGAAGGTTTCGCACGTGATGGAGTAGGCCACCAGGACGATGGGGTAGACGCCGCTCGCGTCGGTGGAGCGGTCAAGCACAATCGCCAGGTCACCAGCGGTGCGCGCTTCCGTCTCACTTGCCAGCGGTGATGCGTCGACGACAGCCGCAGCGGCCTCGGGGGAGTACGGCACGTAGTCGTCGCCCACCTTCACGGCAATGGTGCCAAGGTCGCCTGCGCGTGAAGCGTCAGCGTACCCGATGGTGCCGTTGCCGCTCGATACTGCTTCGACCACACCAGAGGTGCCCTGTGCTGCCTCGCCTGCGACCGGCAGGCCTGCGGGCCAGTCGCCCGAGACCTCGTCGGTCCACACGGTGCCGGCGGCAGCAGACAGGTACTCAACAAAATTCTCGGTGGTGCCAGATTCGTCTGAGCGGTGCACCGGAGTGATTTCGAGGTCGGGAAGCTCGACGCCTTCGTTCTGTGCGGCGATCGCAGGATCATTCCACTTGGTGATGTCACCGCGGAACACCTTCGCGATCGTTTCCGCATCCATGTTGACGTGCTCGATGCCGTCGAGGTTGAAGATGATCGCGATCGGCGAGACGTACAGCGGAAGCTGCAGAATGCCAGAATCGGGCGCACACAGCTCGAATGGGCCGGCTTCGATCTCCTCAACCTTGAACGCGCGGTCACTCCCTGCGAAATCGCTGCCACCTGCCTGGAACGTTTCGCGGCCGGCACCTGACCCCTGCGGATCATAGTTCACCGTGACGTCAGGGTTCTCCGTTTGGAAACCAGCGGCCCAGGCCTCTTGCGCGGCACCCATCGAGGAGGCGCCGACGCCCACGAGCGTGCCTGAAAACGCCGAAGCGCTGGCATCGCCGTTGGTCGTGTCCGGTGCAGCTTCGTTTGCTGCGCACGAGGTGAGTGCGAGTGCAGCAAGGCCCGCAAGTGCGACGGCCTTCATGGAAGTCGAGATCTTCACTGGATTCGTTTCCTTCTTGTTGGTTCGTGGCGGGCGAACGCCCACTGCTCAACACGCTAGAGATCGAACGTTGCCAGCATCTCGCGTTGAGGTGAACGGAAGGTAAACGATGGTGAATACGCAGTGACGGGCGAGTGTATCGCACGCGGAACTCGCCGTTGCTTGTGCAGTGCTTGTTCAGTGCTTGATGGGATACGTTTCGACGCACAGAATGCCCGCACCCGGGTGCTTTTTCGAGAAATGAAATACGGAGAATGCGCCCGGCGGCAGGTCCGCCGCTTCATGGAGATACCCGCCAGGGATGCTTCCCGTCGCGAGGGCGAGCTCCCGTGCGGCATCAGGGAGCACAGGGCGGTGAGTGCACACCACGGCGGTCTTTCCGCGCCGAATAATGCGACCCATGATGCGTCGCAATTCATCGGTTTCACCCGCATCCCACGCGTCTTGGCTGAGCCCCTCACGCACTCGCAGTTTTTTGCCGAGCGCGGTTGCCAAGGGGGTTACTGTGCTTACACAGCGCAATGCACTCGACGTATATATTCTGGAGATCCCGAATGTTCTGAGCACTGGGACGAGGTGTTCAGCCTGCTCCGCGCCGCGTGAGGCGAGTGGACGCAGGTGATCGACGGGAAAATGGCTGCTCCGTGGTTCCGCTTTTGCGTGACGGAGCAAAATGACAGAGAACGTGTCAACCGCATCCCGTTCTGCGAGCCTCAGGAACACATCGTAGAGCTCGCGGTCTGCCTCGTAACTTAACCGCTCACGCACCTCATTGAGCGGGACCCATTCGAGCGCAGCAATTTCCCCGTTCGGCTTGAACGTTGAGTGGTGAACTGCTTTCTCGGTGACCTCGGCCGCCCAGTATTGCACGCGTTTGTGGCCGCCGGAGGGGAGTTCGTAGTCAATAACGCCCAGGTTCATCCCGAGTGTTACCCGTAACCCGGTTTCCTCGAGCGTTTCCCGCACGGCTGCCTCCGGCATCGACTCACCCGGGTCGAGTTTGCCTTTCGGAAACGACACGTCTTTCTGTCGAGTGCGGTGCACCAGCAGCACCATCGTCGTTTCGTGGTCACCTTCATGAATCCGCCGGAAACAGACGGCGCCAGCGGCAAGCACCGTTTTCTTCATCGAGTCGCCCGCCTTGAGCGTGCCTCCGTACGATCAATCATGACGAGATCCTGTAGGTCGGGAAGTGGCTCACCCATGTCGCTCACTGTGTGGCGATACCAGCGGCCGTCTGGCTGTAGGTGCCATGATGACACATCGTCGCTGAATGCGAAGCCGAAGAAGCGATCAATTCGCGCCAGATGCTCCCGGTCATCGATCCGGGCCAGCACTTCGATACGGCGATCGAGGTTGCGGTGCATGAGATCGGCGCTCCCGATGTATACCTCGGGGCTACCGTTGTTCTCGAACGCGTAGATCCGGGAATGCTCGAGATACCGACCCAGCACAGACCGAACGCGGATGGTCTCTGACAACCCGGGTACCCCGGCCTTGATGGAGCAGATGCCGCGAATCCAAATATCGATTGGCACCCCGTCTCTGCTGGCACGGTACAGCGCATCAATGATTTCTTCGTCGACCATGCTGTTTGCTTTGAGCTTGATACCACTCGGGAGGCCGGCGCGAGCGTTCGCTGCCTCGCGATTGATACGAGACACGAGGCCCTTCCGGAGCCCTTCCGGCGCCACCAGGAGCCGATCGTATTCGGTTTCGATGGCGTACCCGGACAGCACATTAAACAGTTTGGTCAAATCTCGGCCCACCTCGGGAGAGGAGGTAAACAAGCCAAAATCTTCGTAGATACGGCTGGTTTTTGGGTTGTAGTTGCCGGTGCCGATATGGCAGTAGTGGGTGAGACGACCGTGCTCCTCACGAATAACGTGCACGAGTTTGCAGTGGGTTTTGAGACCGACCAGGCCGTATACAACGTGCACACCAGCCTTCTCAAGCGTTCGAGCCCACGTAATGTTCGCCTCTTCGTCGAAGCGTGCCTTAATCTCAACGAGCGCCAGCACCTGCTTACCTGCTTCAGCCGCTTTGATGAGGGCCGCCACAATGGGGCTGTCGCCAGAGGTGCGATACAGCGTCTGTTTAATCGCCAGCACGTTCGGGTCCGTAGCGGCTTGCTCGACGAACGCCTGAACACTCGTCGAGAACGACTCATATGGATGATGCACGAGCACCTCCCGCCGTGCGATCGCGCGGAACATGTCGGGCTGCTCGCTTGGTGACGTCGGTCGGAATTGAGGGTGGGTGACCGGGATATGGGGGGTGAATTTCAGATCGGGGCGATCGAGCCTCGTCAACGCAAAGAGACCACTCAAATCGAGCGGTGAGGGCAGGGTGTAGACCTGTTCGCGATCGATATCGAACTCGCTGACCAGCAGATCGAGCGTGTCGTCATCCATGTCGCCAGCGATCTCAAGACGAATGGGAGGCCCAAACCGCCGCCGTAACAGCTCTTTTTCGAGTGCCTGGATGAGGTTCTCTGTTTCGTCCTCTTCAATTTCGACGTCTTCGTTGCGCGTCACTCTGAAGACGTGGTGGTCGACGACATCCATGCCAGGGAATAGGCGCCCGAGCTGATTCGCGATCAGCTCCTCGAGCGCGATGAACCGCACCTGATCCACTGACTCTCGCGCATCGACACGCACATATCGGGGGATCATCTGAGGGACTTTGAGCCTCGCGAACTCCACCTTCTCGGTGCGGGGGTTCCGCACACGGATCGACAGATTCAATGCCCGGCCAGAAATGTAGGGGAACGGGTGCGCAGGATCGACCGCCAACGGCATCAACACAGGGTAGATGTGATCCTCGTAGTAGGCCGTGAGAATGTGGCGGTCCGCGTCATCGAGTGAATCCCAGTCAACGATTCGCACCCCTTCAGCTGCGAGTGCCGGCTGCACGTGTTCGTTCCAGCAGCGTGCGTGCCGGAGCTGGAGCTCGTATGCGGTGCGATTGATATCGGCGAGCACGTCGGCTGGCGCACGACCGATGTTGGTGGGCACGGCGAGGCCGGTCACAATTCGTCGCTTGAGTCCCGCCACACGCACCATAAAGAACTCATCCAAATTGGAAGCGAAAATGGCGAGAAAGTTTGCCCGTTCTAACAGGGGCACTGCTGGATCCTCTGCGAGCTCCAGCACTCGCTGGTTGAACGCGAGCCAACTCAGTTCACGGTCGATGTAACGATCAAGAGGGAGATCATCATCGTGCCGTTGAGGAATCACCGGGCTCTCTCCCGTGTATTCCGTGGGAATGACCGCGGTGTCATTGGGATCGTGGCCGTGGCTCTCGCTCATAGGACTATTGTGTCAGGAGAGATCCTCATCTGCTGAAGGATTTGGCGGTGGGGTTCGTTCCCACTGAGTACTCTCTTGCTCTACCGTGAAGCCGACTCGCTCATATAGGGAGCGTGCCGCAGCATTGTCTCCGTCGACGTAGAGGGTAATGCGGTCGGGGTGATGCTCCGCCATGCGCCTGAGCGTTACTCCGAGAAGCGCAGCCCCGAGCCCTCGCCCAGCGAATGACGGATCCACGCCGATCACGTAGAGCTCAGTTTCTGTCTGGAGCTCATCGCGGGTGGTTTTCACCCAGGTGAATCCCGCGAGCGGTGATTCGGTGCTCTCCTCGTAGGCAAGGAAAAGATCGTGTGCATCGAACCAGGGTTCTTGTGTGAGCGTGCGGAAGTCATCGAGCGTGACCGCACCCTGCTCAGGATGTGCTGCAAAAGCCCTACTGTTAACCCGAACCCAGTCCTGGGCATGGGATGGGTGCGACGGATCAAACGTTTCTAGCCGAACAGAATCGGGCAGCGGCGGGGTGTCGGCTATGGCCTCCGAGAGGCGAGAAGGGTCGAGGATCATCCGCAGGAGGGATCGAACGGGGGTGAACCCCGCTCGTTGGAGGAGCGCAGCTGCTGCGGGCTTGTCACCATGCACCCAGGCGCGGAGAGGCGCGGCTGGCGCACTGCTCAGCATCGTGTCCAGGGCTTGCCGGCCGAGTCCTCGGCCACGCGCTGCCGGGTGCACCACGAGATCGAGTTCGCCTTCACCGAGCACTCCGATGGCTTCACCAAAATCAAACCAGGTACGGCGCCCCGCGGCGAGCGCAAGCATGGCTTGGTCCGAGAGTGGTGGGGTGCCGTCGTGCGCGGATGCTTCTGCCAAGAGTGTCGCAGCATGGGTGGGGAGGGTGAATGGCTTACTCGTCATCGTCTTCTCCCTCTTGGCGATCCCTTGCAAATCCATAGCCGACCCCTCGTACGGTGCTGATCAGACCTTCGTGGTCTCCCAGTTTGGCTCGGAGTCGCCGAATGTGGACGTCGACCGTTCGAGTGCCCCCGTAGTAGTCAGTGCCCCAAACCTCACTGAGGAGCTGATCCCGGGTGAATACCCGGTCAGGGTGCCCGAGTAAGAAATGGAGTAACTCGAATTCTTTGTAGGTGAGGTCAAGCGTGCGGCCCTGCACTCGGGCGACGAAGTTGCCCTCATCGATGGTCACACCAGCGACGCTTACCGTGCCCACGTGGCGCTGCCCCGTCGTGTCATCGGAGAGGTTCGTGCCGACCGCGAGGCGAAGGCGCATGTCGATCTCAGCGGGACTCGCCCCGGGGAGCAGCACATCGGCAATATGCCACTGCGGCGTGACCGCAGCGCATGACGATTCGGTGCAGACGAGCAGCCTCGGTGTGCTGCAGTGGGTCGACAGTTCGAGGCAGGCTGCGCGCGCACCACGCACGTCGGTGGTGGCGTCGATGATGATGAGGTCGAATCGATCGGTCATGCCTTCCGTGAGACGCACGTGTAACGGCGAAGCACGTACGTCATGTGGAAGCACATCGAGGCCGGGCAGCACCTCGGAAGGATCGATGTCCGTGAGGCAGAGTAGCTGCACCGCACGCTCCCCTCTGCGGCACTTGGGGCCGCGTCGTTCCATTTTAAGGGCACTGAGTGTGGTGCGTTGCGCAAGAACGTCGTCTGCCGTGCCCTCGCCACACAATCCTGTGCAAGGATGGGCGTGTGACCGAAGTGCAATTGCCGCCAAAACACCCGTGGCATGTGGGTCGTCTCGTGACGGCCTGGCTCGTGGCAGCCGTCTTCGGGCTGCTTGTCGTGCTGTTCACTGAGGGAGAGGCGCGGTTCCAGTGGCTTGCGCTGGCGGCGGGCCTCAGCGTGCTGGTGACTTTTGCGTTACAAATCGGCACGGCTCAGCGCGAAGGGTTTATCACTCGAACATCCTTCAGTGTTGCGGGGTGTGTGGTGATCATCGCCGCAATCGACATCATCTTCGTGCTGATGCTCGGGTGACGGTAGACTAGCCTCATGCTTGCACTTGAATTGTTCTTTACCGGCCTGCTCGGGCTCGCATCGCTCGCGATTGTCTGGGTGTCAGCCACGGTTATCTACAAGCTCTACAAGGGTCAGCAGTAGTTCTCCAGACCCCGCCGAGGTGAGCTGCGCGTGAGTGATCCGTTTCTCGAGCTGCCGGGCGCAGTCGAGTCTGATGGGGCCGTGCACCACTTTGGAGCTCCTCTCGTCGAGCAACGATCGCTCGATGAGGGCATCGCGGTGGTGAGCTTGTCACACCACGGCATCGTCACCGTCGAAGGTGACGATCGTTTGCGCTGGTTGCATTCGATGACCAGCCAGCATCTTCTCGGGCTCCGTCCCGGTGAATCAGTGGAGACCTTGCTGCTGAGCCCTCAGGGTCGTATTGAGCAGGTGATCAGGCTCGTCGACGATGGCGAGCGAAGCTGGTTGCTTGTTGACGCCGGTCAGGCCACCGCGCTCGTTGAATACTTGCAGCGTATGCGCTTTGCGATGCGAGTGACGGTCGAGCAGCGCAGCGATGAACTGGCGGCAATTGCAGGTCGCGGAAACGGTGAGGCCGCCGCAGTGCTGCGTGATGCGGGCTTGGTGGTAGTTGAGTGGTCTGATCCATGGGCGGCGGTGACGCCCGGCGGGGTGCAATACGCGGACGATAGTGCCGCGGTGACGTCCTGGGCAATGTCGCAGATGGTGGTTCGGCGCGAGGATCTGCCGAGAGTGGCCCAATTCGTGCGCGAGGGGCGCATCCGCGCTGCAGGAACGTCCGCACTCGACGCATTGGAGATTCGCGCACACCGCCCGAGCTATCGCGGAGAAGTTGACGACCGGGCGATCCCGCATGAGTTCGACTGGCTGCGCTCGGCGGTGCATTTGAACAAGGGTTGCTACCGGGGCCAGGAGACGGTTGCGAAGGTGCACAATCTTGGGCACCCGCCCCGCCGGCTCGCGCTGCTGCACCTTGAAGGTTCGGGGGGAGAACTCCCGCCACGTGGGGCGCTTGTGACCCTCGCGAATGCCGGCACTGACGCGCGTCCTGTCGGCAGAGTGACCCGGGTGGCCCTGCACCATGAGTGGGGTGGTATTGCCCTAGCGCTTCTCAAGCGATCGGTGCCAGAGGACGCGATGCTTGAGGTGGCCCTGAGCTCCACAGATGACCGACACAGCGGCGATGAATTATCGACGCACCCTCAGCCACGCAGCATACCGGCGAGTCAAGAGGTGATTGTGCCAGCGAGTGCGGGCGCAACGCGGAGACCGCCAAAAACCGCGCGACTCGGCGCGGCGCCACGGTAACCTGTGGCGTTTACCCCTGCTGCGTGGTCGAGGCTGACTGCTGTTAGTGCTTGCCCTGTGCGGCCACAGCGGCAGCGCCCGCTGCCGCGGCCTCTGGGTCAAGGTACCGACCTTTGCCCGCAGCTGTGCCGTCATCGTTGATGTCGTACACGAGTGGCATACCGGTCGGTATGTTCAGTGCGGCGATATCTTCGTCGCTGATGCCCTCAAGGTGCTTGACGAGGGCACGCAGCGAGTTGCCATGCGCAGTCACCAGCACCGTCTTGCCACTGGTGAGGTCTGGGACGATCGCATTATTCCAGTACGGGATGAGCCGTTCGATCACGTCTTTCAGGCACTCTGTACGCGGGCGCTCCCCATCAATGTCGGCGTAGCGGGGATCGTTCGCCTGCGACCACTCACTTGCATCGTCGAGTGCAGGGGGAGGAGTGTCGAATGAGCGGCGCCACTCCATGAACTGGGTTTCGCCGTACTTTTCGAGGGTCTCTGCCTTGTTCAGTCCCTGCAGTGCCCCATAGTGGCGCTCATTGAGACGCCACGAGCGACGCACCGGGATCCACAGTCGATCTGCAGCGTCAAGCGCGAGATTCGCGGTCTGGATAGCGCGGCTGAGTAGCGAAGTGTGCAGCACGTCTGGAACCACACCAGATTCGGTGAGCAACGTGCCAGCTGCCGCAGCTTCACTGCGACCCTTTTCGGTGAGTCGTACGTCGACCCAGCCGGTGAAGAGATTCTTTTCATTCCACTCGCTCTGGCCGTGGCGCAACAGGATCAGGGTGTGTGTCATGTCACTCAGCTTATCGTGCCTCCGCGGCTGAGCGGGGCGCCATCGTCATCACTCGCTCGTAGCAATGAGCGCTGTTGCAATCACCGCAAGACCTTCACCGCGACCGGTGAAACCAAGGTGGTCTGTGGTGGTTGCGCCGACGCTGACGGGTGCACCAATCAGGCTACTCAATCGGGCTTCAGCTTCGCTGCGCCGGGGGGAGAACCGGGGATGGTTGCCGATCACCTGCACCGACACATTGACGATGCGCCATGAGTGAGTCGACAAGAGGTCTGTCGCCCTCGTCACGATTTCGGTGCTGTCAGCGTGTGCGAACGCGGGGTCGTCGACGCCAACGAGGTCTCCGATCGTGCCGAGGCCCGCAGCCGAGAGGAGCGCATCGACGATGGCATGACACACGGCATCCCCGTCGCTATGCCCGCTCAGCCCAGGTTCATCAGGCCACGTCAGGCCGGCGAGTCGAAGTGTGACCGTGTCATCGTAGGCATGCACGTCAACTCCGGTGCCGATTCGGAAGGGCAGTGTGGCGCTCATCGCCGCTCTCCATTCGGCGCAGTTAGGCCCGGTCTCCCCTGAGCAGCAATCGCTGCGAGGAGTCGCAGGTCATCCGCAACGGTCACTTTCAGAGCCTCCAGTCGGCCGGGTACAGAGCGAACCGTGGCACCCATCCGCTGCACGAGGTCAGCATCATCGGTGACGTCTATGGTGGGGTGCACGGTTGCGTGAGCTCGTTCGAGGACTGCTCTCGGAAAACCCTGCGGCGTTTGAGCGGCAACGACGTCGCGCCGAGGAACGGTTTCGGTCACTCTGTCGTCTGCGGTGACACGTTTCAGGGTGTCTGCGATGGGGAGCGTCGGAATGACGCCGCACCCCCACCTGTTCACCGCGTCCCTTACCTCGGTGAACAGCGAAGGGGGAGTGAGTGGCCGTGCCGCGTCATGCACGAGCACGGTGTCGATAGTGTCGTCGAGTGCAGCAATGCCACGCTGGACGGATTCGTGGCGTTCGGCCCCGCCAGGAACCACAGAGACGCTCCACTGATGCGGGCCTACGGGGATCTCACTGATCTGCGCGCGCACGCGGTCAAGCCACGGTGCTGGAGCGACAACAACTACCGTGCCAGGCCAGGGCAGAGACGTCACCG
Source organism: uncultured Leucobacter sp. (assembly GCA_964547775.1). GTDB lineage: Bacteria > Actinomycetota > Actinomycetes > Actinomycetales > Microbacteriaceae > Leucobacter. The sequence goes on along the minus strand of CAZJOZ010000006.1, from coordinate 46,380 downwards.
TGCGGAATGCGTGCTGAAGAAGGGTCAGCCCGTTGAGCGGCACGAGTGCCTTGGGGACGTCTGCGCCGAGGCGGGTTCCGCGCCCAGCAGCGACAAGGATGACGCCGGTGCGCGCGGAATGGGTACCGGTCACGAGTGCCGTGTGTTTCTCGCCCCGATGCCGATGCTAGGAGGCAGCCAGCTCTTGATCGAGGCGAGCGGACGCCTGCTCTTCGTCGGTTTTCTCGGCCAGTGCCACCTCAGAAACGAGAATCTGCCGTGCCTTTGCCAGCATGCGCTTCTCGCCGGCTGAAAGGCCACGATCCTGATCGCGACGCCAGAGATCGCGGACGACCTCGCTCACCTTAATGACGTCGCCAGATGCAAGCTTCTCAAGGTTCGCCTTGTACCGGCGTGACCAGTTGGTCGGCTCCTCAGTGAATGGGGCGCGCAGCACTTCGAAGACCTGCTTGAGTCCCTCTTCGTCGATGACGTCGCGAACACCAACTAATTCACAGTTTTCTGCAGGAACTTCAATGGTGAGGTCGCCCTGGTTGACCTGGAGCTTAAGCCAAAGCTTCTCTTCGCCGCCGGCCTTGCGTTGCTTCACCTCGATAATTTTCGCGGCCCCATGATGTGGGTATACAACAGTCTCTCCGACTTCAAACTGCATTAAGCGGCTCCTTTATCAGCTAAGCCTCTATAATACCACACGCCGCGCCGAGATTTAGGGGAGCCTAACGTGACCCGCGACGGCCGCCGTCGATAGTATGATTTGAACTGTCTGTGTGCACATCCGGTGCCACACGCACGCCAAAGGCACGTCTGCGCCGTTCACTAGGATCGAAGGACACACACCTTGAAGACTCGTCGGATCGCTTCGTCAATCGCTCTCGCCGCGGCAGTTGCCCTTGGCGCGACCAGTTGCGGCCTCCTCGTGCCGCAGAACACCACCCAAACCTATGCGCCGAGTGACGGTATCGACGTGAACGTTGGTGGCCTCATGGTGCGCAACCTGATGCTCATCGCTGACGAAAGCGGCGAGAATTTCAATGTGGTGTTTACCGGGGTGAATGAGGCAGAGAACAGCGGTCTCCTGCGCATCACCTTCGTCAGCGCTGACGGAGCAACGGAGGCAAGCGCTGATTTCCTGCTCGAACAGGGACTCACCGTCTTTGGTGATCCGAATGGTGACGTCGCTCCGGTGCTGGTGACGATCCCTGGCGCGAAGGCTGGCGGCACGGTCACCGCATACTTTGAGGGTAGCGGCGGGAACGAGGAGATCTCACTGCAGGTTCCGGTGCTCGATGGTTCGCTGTTCGAATACTCCGAATACGTGCTGTCACCGTCACAGCTGGTTGATGACGAAGATGTGAAGCTTGGCGCAGCTGATGATGACGCTGATAAGGGCGAGACGATCGCTGAGTAATCCCGGCGCGGGTGTGGGTCACCCGAAACGGTAACCCACCCCACGAACCGTGGTGAGGATCTTTGGATCCTTCGGGTCGACCTCGATCCGCGACCGGATGCGCTTCACATGAACATCAAGGGTTTTCGTGTCGCCGTAATAGTCGCTTCCCCACACGCGATCGATGAGCTGACCCCTTGTCAGTACCCGACCCGAGTGCCGCATGAGCAACTCCAGCAGCTCAAATTCTCGAAGCGGCATCGATACCTCTTTCCCGCGCACGGTGACTGAGTGCCGCTCTCCGTCAAGACGAATACCAAGCTCGTCGAGGATGCTGTCATCGTCTTCGAGCGCAATGACGTCATCCTGCGTTTCTGCTCGTCGCAGGGCAGCTCGAATACGCGCAAGGAGTTCTCGCGTCGAATAGGGCTTCGTGATGTAGTCGTCGGCGCCAAGCTCTAACCCCACGACGATGTCAATCTCGCTGTCCTTCGCCGTCAGCATGATGATTGGTACGTGCGATTTGGCGCGAATGCTTCGGCAGACCTCCGTTCCCGGCAAACTCGGAAGCATGAGGTCGAGCAGTACGAGGTCGGCATCGGAATGAGGGAACACGCGAACGGCTTCTGCGCCGTCATCCACAACCTGCACCCGGTATCCCTCTCGTTCGAGGAGGAAAGCGAGTGGTTCCGAAATTGAGGTCTCGTCTTCAACCAGCAAGATCCGTGCATTCACGATGGCTCTCCTTTTTCTGATCCTCGGCCAGACTCGTCGCGTTTCGCGTGTTTCTTCGCCTTCTCCGCCTGCTTGTCACGCTTGCGTTTCTTGGACTTTTTCTTTCGTTTGTCGGGGAGGGGAAACACGAGGGTGAAACTTGAACCCACCCCGGGTTGAGACCATACGGTGATGTCACCTCCGTGGGCCCGCATCGTGTGTCTCGCAATAGAGAGCCCGAGTCCGGTGCCGCCACCGTCTCGACTTCTCGCGTGGTCGATGCGATAGAAACGTTCAAATATTCGAGCCTGATGTTCCGGCTCGATCCCCTCGCCCTGATCAGTGACCGTGATGTGGCATGAGTCATCCCGAACTTCGATTCCCACGCCGACGGATGCTCCGCTTGGTGAGTGTCGGATAGCGTTGGTGAGCAGGTTCGCGATCACCGTGCTGATTGAGGACGGACGGCCAAGTGTGACCGGGTCCACCGCTTCAGGAGTCTCCTCGGTCAGGACAATCTCAATCCCATGTTGCGACGCGAACTCTTGGTGAGCCTCGACCTCGCTCCGCACGATGGCGCGCAAGGCGACGTTCTCTTTCTCTTCGGGAAGCAGTGCACTTTGCGCTTCGGAGAGCTGAATAATGTCACGGGAGAGATCTCCGAGTCTGCGAGATTCCTTCTGCAACTTCCGGGCGAAATTGCGCACCAACTCTGGATCATCGGCAGCTTCCCTGACCGCCTCGGACAACAGGCTGACCGCCGCAATCGGAGTCTTGAGCTCATGGCTCACGTTTGCAATGAAGTCGCGACGCATTGCGTTCACCCGCTGTTCTTCGCCGAGATCGTCGGCGAGCACCACCAGAAACCGGCGCTGCAATCGCACAATGGTGATGCGAATGGTGTCTTTCGGGTTCTCCGGATTGGGGTCTTTCACGTCGGTCACCCCACTGGTCATGACGATTCGCGCACGACGCAAAAAGTCGTCTTGCGCGAGCTCTTCCCCGGTGACACGGGGGTCATCTCGTGCCGCAGGGTTCGCGTAGACGGGAGTCAGGGATGCGTCGAGGATCACCGCAAAGGTGTCGAGGGCGTGGAGCACCTCGATCGCTGCTGACGGCAACTCAGGCCGGACTTCATCGGCTCGCCGTTTCGCTGCACTCCTGGCGGAAAACGCCACCGCAGTCACAGCCCCGCCGAACAGTGTTCCAAGCGCGACAGACGAGAGCACGAGCACAGTCGGGTCCATAGCCTTAATGGTATGGGGTGCGGTGATCGAAGCCCCTTGAGTTCAACAGATGTTCACCTGAGCGCTTGAAGCCGTTCACCCTGCTGGCCCAAGATAGAGCAAAGGAGTCGTGTCATACCGGTACCAGGTAAATCACACGACAACAACAGAAGAGGAACCGAAGTATGCGTAAGGTCTTTCAACAGGAATTGCGTGAAGTGCAGGACCGCCTCGTGCTGATCGCTGAACTCGTCGTTGAAGCGATCGAACAGGCGACCGCCGCGTTTGGATCCAGTGATGTCGCTCTGGCTGAACAGGTGATTGACAACGGCGAACGTGTCGACGTGCTGGCCGCAGAACTTGACGAGCTCACGATTGATATCCTTGCGCGCCAACAACCTGTCGCGAGTGACCTGCGCCTCATGGTCGGTGCATTGCGCATGAGCGCGTCGCTCGAGCGAATGGCTGACCTTGCGCAGCATATTGCTCAGCTCGCCCGATACCGCTATCCCGAAAGCGCAATCCCCAAGGGGCTTCGCAAAACCTTCTCCAAAATGGGCGCCATTGACGTGGACATGGCAAAGGGCCTGGTTGCGCTCCTGCGAGACCAAGATCCTGCCCTGATTGATCAGATTCGGGACCTCGATGACGACCTGGATGAGTTACACGCCAAGGTCTTCGAGAAAGTGCTCAGCGAAAAAGTCCGCGCCAATGCAACCGGCGTGGTCGATGCCACCCTGGCAAGTCGTTACCATGAACGCTTCGGCGATCATGCAGTCAACATTACGAAGCAAATGAACTTCTTCCTGCACGGGGATCTCCACTAGCTGACCGCGCGCGCAGGAAACTGGCCACTTCGCGTCTAGGCTTAGAGCGTGAAACAACGCATCTACGACACCCGACAGCAGGCTGTTGTCGAGTTTGAACCTCGCGAAGCTGGCGTGGTGAGCATGTATGTGTGTGGCCCTACCGTGCAATCGTCGCCCCACATCGGTCACCTGCGCAGTGCACTTGTGTACGATCAGATCCGCCGCTGGCTGACGGCGTCGGGCTACCGCGTGACCCTCATTCGCAATGTCACCGATATCGACGACAAGATCCTTGACCATGCTGCCGCTGCCCAAGCCAAGGGAGGCCACGAACCGTGGTGGGCCCTGGCCTACAGAGTGGAACGGGAATTTACTGCGGCCTACGACGCGATCGGTGTCTTGCCGCCGACATACGAGCCTCGTGCCACCGCAAACATCTCAGAGATGATCGCGCTGATTGAGCGACTGATCGCTCGTGGTCACGCGTATCAGGCAGAAGATGGTTCGGCGAGTGTGTATTTTGATACCGGGTCGTGGCCCGAGTACGGTGCACTCACCCGACAGCAACGAGACCAAATGGAGGACGCTGCTGACAGCGAACCCGTGGGGAAACGCGACCCGCGCGATTTTGCCCTCTGGAAGGCGCATCGATCCCATGAGCCGCTGAGCGCTTCGTGGGACTCGCCGTGGGGGCGGGGGAGACCAGGGTGGCACATTGAATGTTCTGCAATGGCAACGCGGTACCTCGGTGAGTCATTTGACATACACGGTGGCGGACTCGATCTGAGATTCCCTCACCACGAGAACGAACTCGCGCAGTCCGCGGCCGCGGGGCATGAGTTTGCTCGGTACTGGCTGCACAATGGCCTGGTCAACACGGGTGGCCAGAAGATGTCGAAGTCGTTGGGCAACTCCTTGTTCGCGGCTGACTTGCTCGCCGCGGCGCGGCCGATTGTGCTGCGGTATTTCCTGGGATCAGCTCACTATCGTTCGGTGCTTGAATTCTCTGAACACTCACTCACAGAAGCTGCCGCAGCGTTCGGACGTATCGAGAGTTTCCTGCTGAGAGCTGCAGAACTCGAGTCTGACCTTGGCGGCGGCATCATTCCCGACGCCTTCCAAACGGCCATGGCAGATGATTTTGGAGTACCGCAAGCGCTCGCCGCGGTGCACGGCACCGTGCGCGACGGTAACGCTGCTCTTGACGCGGGCGATCATGCCCAAGCGATTCAGCTCGCACGTGACCTCGTGAGCATGCTCGATGTGCTCGGCATCAATCCGCGTGATCCTGTGTGGCAGGGAATCGATGATCGTGGTGCAACCGAGATGGAACAAGCGCTCGACGCGCTGGTTCGAAGCATGATCGATGAGCGCCGTGAAGCTCGTGCTGCGAAAGATTTTGCAACGAGTGATGCAATCCGTAACCGGCTCAGCGCTGCCGGCATCGCACTGGAAGATGGACCGACCGAGACCCGCTGGAGCCTGACATGAGTAAGAGTAAGAAGAATCGCCCTGGGGCGGTGCGGAAGAAGAGCCGCGGGACCGCGGTGGGGTCCGGCGGGCAAGGCAAGCAAGCGCTCGAAGGGCGTGGGCCGACCCCGAAAGCAGAGGATCGACCGTATCACCCGGCTGGTAAGGCGAAGTTGGCGCGAGAGCGTCTCGATGCCGCACGCAAGCGCCACGGAGGTGGGTCTGATCGACCCGCACCGCGGCCCGCGCGAAAGAAGTCCGACGATACTGAGCTCGTCACCGGTCGGAACGCCGTGCTTGAAGCACTGCGCACCAGAATTCCTGCTTCGACCCTCTACGTTGCGGCGAAGGTCGAGATGGATGATCGCATGCGCGAGATTCTCGGCATCGCGGTTGGACGGGGAGTGCCCGTTCTTGAGGTGATGCGGCAAGAGCTCGACCGGATGACCACGAGAGATACCGTGCATCAGGGCGTCGCGTTGAAGGTGCCGGCCTATGAGTATGCGCATCCCATGGAGTTGCTCGAACAGGTTGAAGAGCGGGGAGAGCTACCGCTCCTGGTTGCCCTTGACGGTGTGACCGATCCGCGCAATCTCGGTGCCATCATTCGTTCGGTCGCCGCGTTCGGCGGTCAGGGCGTCATCGTGCCGCAGCGACGCTCCGTGGGCGTCAATTCGGCGGCCTGGAAAACGTCGGCCGGTGCGGCTGCCAGGATTCCGGTAGCGATGGCATCCAACCTGACCCATACCCTGAAAGCGCTCAAAGAACGCGGGGTGTTCGTGGTTGGGCTCGACGGCGACGGCGACGTTTCGCTTCCCGGTCTTGAGCTTGCAGACCGGCCGCTCGTTGTGGTGGTGGGGAGCGAAGGAAAAGGCCTGTCACGACTCGTGACGGAAACCTGCGATGCGGTGGTGTCGATTCCAATCACTTCGGCAACGGAGTCCTTGAACGCAGGTATCGCAGCGAGCGTGTCACTGTACGAAATTGCGAAGCTTCGTGCGGATGGGGCGGTTGGCTCAGAGTAGCCAGATCTCTTCCGCGCGCCAGCGGCGGTGAATCCATTCGAAACTGAACGTGAGCACATTGGCGCGATGTCTCATGTGCAATACCACCGCCGCTTCTGCGCTTCGTTCATTCGTGCGACAGAGGTGCAGGCGGCCCGGTATGGCGACCTCGCGACGGGTCTCCTGGTACATCGTTTCGCGTTCACGGAGCACCGCGCGCTGGGCTGCGAGGTCGCGAGCTGCGGCAACGCTGACTGCTGAGCTGAGCGCGGCAATGCTGCGTGTGCCATAAAGGGCCTCGAACACGTGAAGTGCGAGCGTACGCACATAGCGGGTTGAAGGATCAGGGAGTGTCCAAGGTGATCTGACCGACGCAGATGTGACCGACTTCGCCGGCCTGATGTTTGTTGGGAGTTCGACCCGGACATGTTGCGAGGGACTGGGGACTGACATGGTGCTCCTTCAATCGCATCAGTGCGTCTCCCCTCGCATGGTTAGTGGTGACTGTTTACGGTAGGCGAGCTGACGGCGGGCTGCAAGATGATTCCGTTCCCTGAGGATCTCTTTCCTGGTTGAAGT
>CAZJOZ010000006.1:0-39091 GCA_964547775.1 uncultured Leucobacter sp. | reverse complement strand
GGCGAGCGTCAGGGACGTTCCGCACGGGCCGTAAGCTTAGAGCGTGTCTACCCTGCGTGATCTTGCAAAAAAGTATGCCGACGTCTCCGAAGAGCAGCTCGCCTGGCTTGACCTGCTGACGCCAGACTGGCCCCTTCTCGCGGACCTTGCTCTGGGCGACGTGGTGCTCTGGGTGCCCACGCCCGATGGCAACTACATCGCGGTTGCGCATAGCCGACCAGCAGGCGCCATCACCCTGTTCTATCGCGACATTATTGGCGATTACATGCGGGATGACTGGCGGGAAGTTGCCGATGAGGCGATGCAGACGAGAAAGCCGACGATCGCTCGAGCTCCCGTCTGGTACGAAGAAAACGCGATGAAGCTGGCAGCCTACTCGGTGAGCATGCGGGATGACGGGCTCGTCGAAGCCGGGGAAACGTCGCGCAATACGGACACTGGAGTCATTACGGCGGTTGGATCTCCGAGCGCACCATTCGCGGTCTTAACGGTGCATACCACCCCGACAGATCCGCAGTATGCAACCCGCATCGGGCAGGCCTTTCGCGAAGTTGCTGATGACCTGTTTGCGATGATCCAACAGGGGCTGTTCCCTTCGCCCGGAACGACTCGCGGCCGCGAACGAGGCGCGCCCATGGCTTCGGACGGTTTGGTTCGCATCAATACGGACGGAGAGGTGAGCTTCGCAAGTCCCAATACGCAGTCAACGTTCACCCTGCTCGGATATCGCGACGAACTTGAGGGCGAAGTATTTTCAGAGGTGATCGGTGACCTCGTGAAGGGCCAGTTTGACACCAATGAATCGCTTCCGCTGATCGCTCAGGGCAGGGTTGCGAAGCGTGCAGATATTGAGGTGAACGGTCGAATTGTGACGATGCGCTCCATCCCCGTGATCAGGGATGACGAGCGGATTGGCGGTATCGTGCTGACGCGCGACGTCACCGGACTACGGCAGCAAGAGCAAGAGCTCATTACGAAAGACGCAACGATCCGGGAAATTCACCACCGTGTGAAAAACAACCTACAGACGGTGGCATCGCTCTTGCGAGTGCAGGCTCGCCGTGCCCGAAGTGAAGAGGCGAAAGAGGTGTTGGGGCAGGCGATGCGTCGCGTTGCTGCAATCGCGGTGGTGCATGACACACTCTCCACCGGACTCTCGCAGATCGTCGATTTTGACGTGGTGTTTGATCGGGTGCTTGGTCTCGCCGCCGAGGTCGCCAGTCTGCACGGCACCACTGTCCACCCTCACAAGCAGGGCCACTTCGGTGAGCTTCCGAGCGAGTACGCGACACCCCTCGCGCTGACGCTCACCGAAATCGTGACGAACGCGGTGGAGCACGGTCTTGCCGGCCGCGAGGGTGAGGTCATCATTACCGCCGAACGAAATGAGCGGCGGCTCGCAGTGGAAGTGGTAGATACCGGCACCGGCCTGCCCGGCGGCACCGTTGGCGATGGTTTAGGCACGCAAATCGTGCGGACCCTCGTCGAAGGCGAACTCGGGGGAACCATTACCTGGGGCCCCGACGTGCGCGGCGGTACCCGCGTGTCCATCGAGTTTCCACTCCGCTGGATCACGGCGTAGCCACTCATCGTTTCAGCAGGGTCAGCGCGGCCCGCGTGATGCTCGACGAATGCTGACAGCTCCGATCGTGAGGAGTAACGCTGCGAGCACAAAAATGCACGTGATGACGAATGCCGATCGATCAATCGCCCCGGGGGCGAAACGCTGCACGGCAATGTAGCCGCAAATTCCGAGGAAGATGACGCCCCAAATGATGGGGCCGATACGTGGACGGCGAATCAGCGGTGTTGTCGAGTACGTGGCCTGTGGCTGAGGCTGAGGTTGAGGCTCCGCCTGTGCTTGTGCTTGTGCCTGTGCCTGTGCCTGTGCCTGTGCCTGTGCCTGTGGCTGTGGCGTTTCCGTGTTCATCGTGCATTCTCCAATTCTTCGAGTCGGTCCGTGAGTTCATCGATCTCACGCTGCAGAGCGTCGCGCTCTTGATCGTGACGTCCCTGACCAGCTTGTTCTTGGGTGAGGGACTCACGCTGGTCACGGTCCCCCGCATCGGCCTGCACGCTGCTGCCGCCCTCGACGGTCGCATTCCCGGCAACCATGCGAATGTGCACATCGATTACCTCGTCGGGACTGAGTCCTGCCGCATGATGTGAAATGGTCCTAGACATGAACACCCCACCTTGCCGACGTTCGTCGCTTCCGACACGCTCGTCGCGTACATTGCCAGCAACGAGGCTGACTCGCACCATCGTGGGTGCAGAGTCGGGGAGGAGCACATTCACGTTCCCGGCGATCATCCAGACCTCGATCGACCGTGGCTTCGCAAATTGTCCAAGCTGTTGAAGATCAACGGTCGAGTTCCCGAACAGCGTGAGCACTGCCCGATCGGAATCGGTTGGCTCAACCACGACCCGTGTATTTCCAAACGGCACCACTTCCGTTTGTTCAGGGAGAACCGTAGTGAGTGGCGAGAAGATGAGCGCGATGACTCCGCAAAAAGCTACAAAGCCGATCCACCCGCTTTCGGTACCGCGGATCCCTGCGACGATCATCGCCACTGCGAGAATGCTTACCCCTGCGAGCAACCCAAGGGTCAGCGTTGTGCCAGGTGAGAAACTCGCGACCATGGACAGCCCCGCGACACTCGCCCCTACAAACAGTCCCATCCCGAGACTGATGAGGACAAACGCTGCTGAAGGCCGGGGGTTAAGTGCTGGGGGCTCGCTACGTCCCACCTGCTGTGCCCAGTCTGACGTCTGCTGACCAACGCGGTCACCCCACTCACCCGCCTTCCGGCCGATATCTTCTCCCCAGGCTCCGGCTTGCTCACCGACCCGTTGCCCCCATTCACCGGCCTGTTGCCCCCAGGATTGGGCTTGCTGGGCAAACGTGTGCTGAGCGGATTCGCGGTCTGTGCGGCGCCCGGCTCCGGTCGCAAACCAGGAGATCAACCAGATGACGAGCCCCGGTACCACAAAGCCCCACCACAGCACGGTGAAGACAACCTGCATCCAATCAGGGAAGATTCCCCACACATCCCAGCTGAACGGAGTGAAAAAGACGGAACGCAGTGCCCAGAAGACGAGGGGAAGAACCAAGACGACACCGAGGATGATGGCGACGGTGATCACTCCTGCGGAAGCCCTGCCGCGGACAAGATCCTCGAAATGGATGCGACCCTGCGCGTCGGGGAGAAGCACCCATGCCGCGAGATACAGCAGGATTCCTGGCCCACCGAGCACGGCAAGCACCACAAACACACCGCGAACGAGGATCGGGTCAATCCCCGCCTTCGCAGCAATACCTCCCGCGACACCCGCGAACCAGCGATCATTGCCGCGGACGATGCCGAGACCGCGAAGCCACGCGAAAAAACGATCGAACGTTCCCGTTCGAGGCGGTGCGGTGGTGTGGCTGTCGTGAGGAGTGTGCGGCTGACCGTGCTGGCTGCCGTGGGTGGCGCGCTCGTCTGGATCAACATTCGGAGCATCTGAAGTGTTCATGTCTCTGAGTCTGCCAACTCCTGACGACAGGAACTATCGGGGTTCGCCCTGAGGGGTCCCTGATTTTTCTGGCGGATCCACCAGGCATCCCTGACAGGTGCTTGGATAGAAGGTATGACTGCGACCCCACTGTGCCGGAGCACCCAGCACCGTGTTGTCGCGGGAGTGTGCGCTGGCCTCGCCGCACATCTGAAGGTGCCGATTCCGTGGGTGCGTGCGGTCTTCATCGGGTTCACCCTGCTTGGCGGGGCTGGTGCGCTGCTCTACCTGTGGCTGTGGATCTTCACGGCAGTTGACACCGAGGGCGCGGTTGCTCCGATGCGGCGAAGCCTCACGAAGCCAGCGGCTCCCGGAGAAGCGGGCCCGCGATCGACCTTCGGCGACACGATAGCGGCGTCGGTTCCGTCGGCTCCGTCGGCAACCGTACCTCGGCTCTCCGACACCACCGGGCCGCGCCGTGTAGATCCGGTGGCGTCGTCTTCCGCCGCTCCACCCGTCCCGGCCGTCGATCACGTGGGCGAGCAGCAGCCGGTGACCCCCGCTGCTGCGGTGCGCTGGCCCATCGCAGAACTGATCCTCGGCACCTGTTTGCTGGTAGCCGGTATTGCGATGGTGTTGGTGCAAGTGGGAGTGCAGCTCCCGCTAGAGGTGCTCTTACCAGGGCTTGTGGTCCTTGCCGGTGTCGGGCTTACCTGGTGGCAGATCGCCGATCGTGCCCGGCCTGATCGAAACATGCTCCCGCGCGTGCTTGGCGCTCTCGCCCTTGTCGCAGTCGGGGTACTCATGTTCTTCATCAACGTGCGTCAGCCCAGCGTGCTGACGGTGATTGGTGCTGCGGTGGCAGTGCTCGCAGGTGTGGCGCTGGCGTTGGCGCCGTGGGCACTTCGTTTGAACCGGGAGTTGATTGCCGAGCGTGCGGCCCGAGAACGTGAAGCAGAACGGGCGGAGATCGCCGCGCATTTGCATGACTCTGTGCTGCAGACGCTTGCGGCAATTCAGCAGCGCTCCGCGCCGGGGAGTGACGTTGCTCGTCTCGCGCGGGGTCAGGAGCGTGACCTCCGCGAATGGCTGTTTCGAGGGGCGGACGGCGCTTCCGAGTATGACCAGGCCGCGATGGGTGAGGTGCTCCGGCAGCACGCTGCGGCACTCGAGGATGATCACTCGGTTCGTTTTGAGGTGGTCACCGTGGGTTCTGCCGCTCGAGTGCCTGAACCAGTTCTGGCAGCGGCTCGCGAGGCAATGCTGAACGCCGCTCAGCATGCTGGCGGCGAGGTGACCGTTTATGCGGAGGCTGGCCCTGAGCAGGTCTCCATTGACGTGACTGACCGCGGGCCCGGGTTTACGATCGATTCCCTGCCCGATGGTCGCATGGGGGTGCGTGAATCAATTCTGGGTCGCATGCAGCGTGCCGGCGGGAGCGCAACGTTCGTGCCAGGGCCCGCTGGGGTCGGCACTTCAGTGCGATTACGCATGCCACTTCGGGTGTTCGAGGAAGACCAAGAACCCGGGCAGCGCGTCACGCAGGGCGGCACGGTCGACGAGAAAGAGGAGCGTTGATGGTCTCGGAAGATGCCGTGAGGAATGAGGGTGAAGCGCGGCGACCGGTTCGGGTGGTTATCGTTGACGACCACCAAATCTTTCGCACCGGACTTCGTGCCGAACTTGAAGCCGGCCTGGAGGTGGTCGGAGAGGCAGGCACGGTTGAGGAAGCGGTGGCAGTCATCAAAGAGACCGCTCCCGATGTGGTGTTGCTCGACGTGCACTTGCCGGGTGGTGCTGGCGGTGGCGGTGCAGAAGTGCTCCAGCGGCTCGAGGGTGGGCTGCGCACTCGTGCGCTCGCGCTCAGCGTCTCGGATGCTGCTGATGACGTGGTGAGCGTGATTCGGGCAGGAGCGCGAGGGTATCTGACAAAAGCATCGTCTGGCGCCGAGGTGACCGAGGCAGTGCTGCGTGTCCACAGCGGGGACGCGGTGTTCTCGCCGCGCCTGGCTGGGTTTGTGCTTGACGCGTTTGGCACCGGTCTCGGCGAAACCGCTGCCGCGGACGATGAGCTCGATCGACTCTCGGCACGTGAGCAAGAAGTGATGCGCATGATCGCTCGTGGGTATGCCTATAAGGAGGTCGCGGCTGAGCTTTTCCTCTCGGTGAAGACCATCGAAACGCACGTGTCGAATGTGCTTCGAAAGCTGCAGCTCTCAAACCGTCATGAGCTCACAGCATGGGCGTTGAGCCGTCGTCTTCTCTAGCGAGGATGGTTACCAGCCGGGAAGCCACAGGTGCCATTGGGAGAACCAGTGCTCGACCGGCATCCCAGCCCAGAGCGGCCAAAACAGGACGGACAGTACCGTACTCACGACGAGGTAGATCGCAACGGCAATGCGCCTGCCTTGGACGGCGGCTACATCATGAGCCAGTCGTATCCCAGAGGCGCGGGCCATCCACGTTGAGCCAGGGGCGCGGGCAACGACCGCGAGAAGGAGGCTCAGTGCGAGTGCCGAAAAGGGCGTCATGACCACCGAGTAGAACTGGAACACCGCAGGCCGTGACCAGGTGAACACCCACGGAACCCATCCCGACAGGTACCCGGTGAGGACGAAGGCGCTGACCCACATCGCGTGGGTATGTAGTGGTTGCACCGTTCGTTGCTTCAGCGCGTGGGCGGCAGCCCGCCCTACCATCCAGACGAGCCATACCAGCGCGAGGAGGCCAGCCCACGTGACCAGCACATTCGGCAGAGGGCTGATGATCGCGGTATGCGTTTCACCGCGCTCGAGATACATCGCGGTGGGTCGCAAGCCGAGAGGCCAGGTGAGAGGATGCGATTGATAGGGGTGTGGAGCATCGAGCGATTGGTGCCACGACAGCGAGTGGGAATGCCAGGTCCACAGTGAATCCCACCAGGGAATCCCTTCGATACGGTATTGGCCGCCGGGACGAACGATCCAGCCGATCCAGGTCATCAGGTAGGTGACGACCGCCACGGGGAGTGTGATGAGTGCGGCGACTGCGGCCTGCGCCGTGGCGGTGCGAACAGGGTGAGTGGGAGCGGCGTTCGGAGAGTGCCGTCGTGCACGCATGCGCTGTACCAGGTCACTGATCGTGATGAGCACCAAGAAGCCGGCAAGTCCATAGAGTCCTGACCACTTGATGCTCGCTGCCGCGCCAAACATCACGCCCGCAGCAAGGAGCCACGGCCGCCTCCATTGCACCCGTGCCGCTTCTGCGGCGTGTGTCACACGGCGATGATCGTGCGCGAAACACACCGCTCCCAACACGATGAAGAGGGTGAGGAGCCCGTCGAGCAGGGCCACACGGGAGAGCACCACGTGAACCCCGTCGATGGCGAGCAGTAAACCGGCACACCACGCGACCCAGTGACTGCGCGTGAGGAGCATGGCGAGACGCATGGTCGCCCCTACGGTGAGCACCCCGGCGACCGCGACTGCGAGACGCCAGCCCCACCCCGAATCTGCGCCGGCGAGGAGGATACCGAAACCAATGAGCCACTTCCCCAGGGGCGGGTGGGCGATCGTGCTGGCGGTGTCACCAAACAGGCGCGCTCGTTCCGCGTCAAACGCGGGGCTATCGTCAGGCCACACCGTGGGGAATCCGTGCGCAAGCTGACTCACTGCATCGCGAACGTAGTACAGCTCGTCAAACACCAGCGAACTCGGGGTGCCGAGGGACCAGAAGCGAAGCACCGCAGCGAACGCCAGGATCACGCAGGGCACAATCCACCGCGAAACTCTCAGAGCAACCGCCACCTGATAAGCCTATTGAGGGGAGCAGGACTACGATAGGTTCGTGCTTACTCGTCTTTCACACTACTTTCTGAAAACGCTCCGTGAGGATCCTGCCGATGCGGAGGTGGCTAGCCACAAGCTCCTCGTGCGTGCCGGCTACATTCGACGGCAGGCGCCGGGTGTGTTCGCATGGCTGCCGCTGGGGCTGCGAGTAAAAGAAAAGATCGAGCAGATCATTCGCGAGGAAATGGCGGCCGCCGGTGCGCATGAAGTGCATTTCCCCGCGTTGTTGCCCCGCGATCCGTACGAGGCAACTGGGCGGTGGGAAGAGTACGGCCCCGACCTGTTTCGTCTCGAAGACCGTCACGGCGCCGACTACCTGCTTGCCCCGACACATGAAGAAGTCTTCACCCTGCTCGTGAAAGACATCGTGTCGTCGTACAAAGATCTCCCACTGACGATCTATCAGATCCAGGATAAGTACCGCGATGAGGTGCGGCCTCGTGCGGGCCTGCTGCGTGGCCGCGAGTTCACGATGAAAGACGCCTACTCTTTTGACGTGTCAGACGAGGGGCTTGCAGCGAGTTACCAGGCACAGCGTGACGCATACGAGCGTATTTTCTCGCGCCTCGGCTTGAACTATGTGATCGTTTCCGCTGATGCCGGTGCGATGGGTGGCTCAAAGAGCGAGGAGTTCCTGTTGCCGATTGAGATCGGCGAAGACACTTTTGTGCATTCAGCGGGTGGCTATGCAGCAAACGTTGAAGCGTATTCCACGCCGGTGCCGGAAGCGTTGCCCATCGACGGCTTGCCTTCGGCGATGGTGTACGACTCCCCGAACACACCAACCATTGATTCGTTGGTCGCGCACACGAACGCGGTGCTTCCACGAGAAGACGGTCGTGCGTGGACTGCTGCTGACACCCTGAAAAACGTGGTGCTTGCGGTGACACCGGTGGCAGGCGAACACGCGGGAGAGCGCTCGCTCGTGGTTGTCGGCATTCCGGGTGATCGCGAAGCCGATATGAAGCGTGCTGAAGTAGCCTTCCCTGGGTGCGAAGTTGAACCGGCAACCGATGAGGATTTTCAGCGACACCCACAATTGGTGAAGGGGTACATTGGCCCGGGCTCTGTGCATGACGGAGGGCTGGTACTTGGTGAGCAAGGATCAAGCGGGGTGCGCTATCTCCTCGATCCGCGAGTGGTTCCGGGCACCTCTTGGGTGACCGGCGCCAACGCACACGAGAAGCATGTGGCATACCTCGTTGTGGGGCGTGACTTCACGGCGGACGGAATCGCAGATATCGCTACCGTGCGAGACGGCGACCCCGCCCCCGATGGCTCCGGTCCGGTCGCTCTCGCTCGAGGCATGGAGATCGGTCACGTCTTCCAGCTGGGGCGTAAGTATGCTGAAGCTCTGGGGCTCAAGGTGTTGGATGAACACGGCAAACTGGTGACCGTTACCATGGGGTCGTACGGCATCGGCGTGACCCGTATTCTTGCGATCCTCGCGGAACTGCATCACGATGACCGCGGATTGATGTGGCCGCGACAGATTGCGCCGTTCGATGTGCACCTGGTGGCCACCGGCAAGGATGCTGCAGTGTATGAGGTCGCTGAGTCGCTTGCAGCTGAGCTTGACGCCGCTGGTGTGTCGGTGCTGTTCGATGACAGGCCCAAGGTCTCGCCTGGCGTCAAATTCGGCGACGCCGAGTTGTTGGGTATGCCGTACGTCGTCGTTGTCGGTCGGGATGCCGCAGATGGCTTCGCTGAGATATGGAACCGTGCGGAGGGGACGAAGGATCGCGTAGCGATCGCTGACGTTCGGTCATTGTTCTCAACCTGACGTCGGTCGTTCGTTGTCCACAATCGAAATAATCGCCGACTTTCGCTGATTTACTCACAACCTTCCAGGTTTTCTTTCTCTGATCGAAGTTCTTTCGCAGGATGGTGCGTACCACCACGCGAAAGGACCAGACATGACGAATATTCGTATTTCGTATGCAGAGATTGAGCAGGCAGGCGCTCGCCTCGAGAACGCTCGTGAAGAAATCACTGCTGCGTTTCAGAGCCTGCAACACATGGTTGACGGCCTCGTCGCGTCAGGGTTCGTGACCGATCAGGCCTCTGGTCGTTTCGGCGAAGCGTATCGTGAGTACTCGACAAGCGCATCGACGGTGGTGGCGCGGCTGTCAGAAATGCGGGGGTTTCTCACCCAAGCCGCCCAGGCGATGCGCGACATGGATGCCCACATTGCTGCGGCCATTCGGTGACGCACGCATCATGCGAACTTGGCGACCCCGCGAGTGTTGCTGCAGCCAATTCGAGGGGGCTGGGTGATGACTGGTCAGCTCGTGCTCGAAGACATCGCATTGCAGGCTGCCGCCGAGCAACTGATCCACGGTGCAACCACGCTGCGGACATCAAAAGAACTGTCGATGATACAGACGGAGCACCTGTCGGTCGCGGCTGAGACCGTGGGCGACTTCATTCGGGGCACCGACCTTGCTCGTGAGGCCCTCTCAGACGCAGCAGCTGAGGCAGCGGCTCAGCTTGCCGCACTCATGTGCACGGCAGCCGAGGTTGAGGCGCAAATCGTACATTCGATCGGCCCGGGTTTCGTGAGGTGAACGCTGATGCTCTGGCCTGAACCGGGAGTTGAAGAGATGCTTGGCGCGCGATTGCCCGCTGCTGACACGCTGATAGACGCCCGAGCAACGGCCCGTATGCTCTCGCGATTGAGCGACGAAAGTCAATCGGGGTACACGCATACGGTGCGAGCCGTGAAAGCACTCGAACTGCTGTCGTCTGCTGCGGTGTCGGCAATGATTGATCGATTGCGCGGAGATCTCGCGCGAGGAATGGGCAGGCTTGCCGATGAGCTATTCGAGGCCTCGGCTGCATTTGATCGATTCGCCAATGAGTGCCAATCGGTGCAGGAGGAGGCGACATACTGCGTCACGGTGGCGACCGAGGAGTACCAAGCGATATCGGAGACCGCCCAGAGAC
Source organism: uncultured Leucobacter sp. (assembly GCA_964547775.1). Classification (GTDB taxonomy): domain Bacteria; phylum Actinomycetota; class Actinomycetes; order Actinomycetales; family Microbacteriaceae; genus Leucobacter. Next base: position 28,820 of record CAZJOZ010000006.1, on the reverse strand, counting down.
TCAGAGAGGTAGCGGTTCGGTGCGGCGGCGATGCTACTGCGGTGCCGCCTGTGTGGCATGTGCCGCCGCCGCTCGTTCTTCCCGTTCCACCCGGTGCGATTGCGCAGGCCCTGCACAGCGGCGAATGTGCGGGCCTCTTGGCTGCCGGAACCTGGACGATCGGAGCGACAGGCTGGCGACGATCATTAGACGCGATCGAAACTCAGCGAGCGAGGTGGCGCCAGCTCCACGATCGCCGGGCTGCGGCCGAGCAACGACTTATCGCCGATCTACAGTCCACCGAACTATGGAGCATTATTGCCGCAGTCGGTGTCCGAAGATCAGCGATTACGTATGCATACACCGGCGGGGCAGTACACCCGTCACGACGGCAGGTGGACGCCGCACTGCTCCGACTCTTTCAGAGCAGGCTGACGGTTGCTGAGCGCGCAGCAGCCTGGCGAGAACTTGATCTCAGTGACGAAGATCTTGCTGGCCTCCCGATGCCCTTTCTCGTTGCCCTCGCGCGGATGAATGGCCTCGATGCGCGACGTGCTGATGTGATCTCACGCGCCGTGCTGGAGTATGCGCGGGATCACCCCCGCGCAGCGTTTCGCCTGATGGGGCTACGAGAGGAAGATCTCACCGTGTCTGCATTTCACGAACACGTTCTCGCATTACACTTCCAGGTGCTTCTCGCCGAGCAACAGGCCGAGTCTCTCCCAAATGCGCCTCCAATCCAACTGCTGAACCTTGGCAGTCATGACGGTGCGCTGACGGTCGCGATTTCCATCGGCGACGTCGCACGCGCAGACCGCGTCGCGGTCAATGTATCAGGCATGGGGTCGCATGTGGGTGACATCCACGGGGCGTTGAGTGGCGCCCACGAGGTGTTTGAGGTGGCGACCTTCTCTGATCGAGGGATTACCCCAGCCATCGTGACATGGGTGGGATACCGCTCACCGAGCAACCCTCCCGATGTGGAGGTGCTTGGGCTCGACAGGGCTGATTCGGGCGCGCGCTCGCTCGCAACGTTTCTCGAAGGTCTCATTGAAACCAGGCCGCGGAACGACGCCACTCCACCGTTTGTCGTACTCGCGCACTCCTACGGCTCAACTGTGGCAGTCCAAGCACTCACCATGGTGCGGGAAGGAGAGATTGATGCGTTTGTCGCTTATGGGTCCGCCGGTTTCCCCGCGGGCATTGATCGTGAATCAGTCAGAGCAGAACGGGTGTATTCGACCGAAGCACAAGGCGATCAAGTGGCGAGAGTTGGCAGGGTGTTGAGCGGTCGGGTCGACCCTCGCGACCTGCCCTGGGTCGAGACATTCTCCTCTGAGGAGGGGGAAGTAGGGGGTCGGAGGGTAGCGCGTGTGACGATGCATGGCATGTATGCAGACCCGGGTGAGTGGTCGCCAGTGAACTGGACGAAAACAGGGTACCTGTCGCCCGGAGCTGCGTCCGCTGCACATATCGGCCTGATCGTGGCAGGTGCGCAATGAGCCAGAGGAAACGCGGGCCGAACATGTGCCAACGAATGATCTCCGCGGTGGCATTCGTTGCGCTGATCACAAGCGGTGGCTGCGCCACCTGGCAGGAGAAAAAGGATGCTGCGATGATGACTGCTGAAGCGGTGTCGAAAACTCCAATGAGGGTGCAGTACGAGCGTTTGCGCGAGCACATCACGCACACACAAGACCAATTCGCTCGACTCCAAGCACACCTCAGTCCGGGTGCCTGGAGATTCGTGTCTTTTGGGTTTGTGCCGACCTCAGCGGAACGAGCACAACCGGAGATTCCGGGAGCAGGCGATGCTCGTCGGTATTTTGTGTATGTACGGGCAAGCACCGACCTCGATACGAATGATGAATCGGCCGTGATCGCGGCAGTCGATCAGTTCTATTCGTACGCTGAACGAGGTGAATGGGAAGACGTTATTGAGTATCTGTGGGACGACCGCTGGGAAGCGAGGGGTGTGACGCCGGAAGGCCGCCTGGTGATTGCTGAAATATTCCAGGGATCCCTTGGGCTTGCGGTGCACTCGGGCTCGTATTGGGGTGACGCCGATGCGCTGTTGTTTGAGGTTGCTGATCGCATGAGCCCTGAGTTGGTGCACGGAGCCTTTCGTGAACCCGATGAGATTCCGAGGCTGCCGGAATGGTAGCGGGCGTCGGCAAGCGCGGTGCTCTTCTTCCTACCTGGCAGACAAGGCGATCATTCGTGAGGTATCCTGTGTAGCTGATCCGCAGAGCGGAGCTTCACATCTGAATAAAGGAGTCCCATCATGAAGATTGACCTCGCTATGTTGCGCGGACTTGAGCGTGAACGAGACATTCCTGTCGAAGAGCTTGCCAGCATCATCGAGCAGGCGATTCACTCGGCCTACCTGAAGCACGAGGTCAACCTGGGTAACCCTGAGCCAGCGCATGATCAGGTGCGGGTGTCGCTCGACCGGAAGACTGGCGATATCTCAGTGCTGGTGCCTGAGCTGAATGCTGCTGGAGAGGTCATTGGCGAGGTTTCGGTTGGCACTGAAGAGTTCGGCCGTATCGGAGCGAACGCTGCAAAACAGGTTATTAACCAGCGGTTGCGTGACTTGAGCGACGACCAGGTACTTGGTCAGTTCAAAGATAAAGAGGGGCACATCGTCTCCGGCGTGGTGCAGCAGGGATCAAACCCGCGCATGGTGCACATCGATCTCGGAGAGCTCGAAGCAATCCTTCCGCCTGAAGAACAGGTGCCGGGCGAGGAATACAAGCACGGCACTCGCCTTCGCGTGTATGTGACGAGCGTGTCCAAGGGCCTCAAGGGGCCGCAAATTGTGGTCTCTCGCACCCATCCTGGCCTGGTGCGTCGACTCTTTGAGCTTGAGGTTCCGGAACTTGCCGAAGGCATTGTCGAGATTGTGTCGTTGGCTCGAGAGGCTGGTCACCGCACGAAAGTCGCTGTTCGGGCGAACCAGCCTGGCATCAACGCGAAAGGCACGTGCATTGGCGAAATGGGGCGCCGCGTTCGTGCGGTCATGAGTGAACTGGGTGAAGAGAAGATCGACATTGTCGACTACTCTCCAGACCTGCCAACGTTCGTTGCGAACGCGCTCTCGCCATCGAAGGTGACTGACGTCTTTATGCTGAACGAGCAGCTGAAACAGGTTCGTGCACTGGTTCCTGATTTTCAGCTGTCGCTTGCGATCGGTAAGGAAGGGCAGAATGCTCGCCTTGCAGCCAAGCTCACTGGCGCAAAGATCGACATCCAGCCTGACTCAATCATGAATGATGACTGATCAGACGTTGTCGTAGACGATGACTGAGCTGGAGGGGGCTTTTGCCCCCTCCTCAACCCCATGACCCACCAAGTCTGAGTATCAGGCTCAGTCAGTGGGAAGGAACTGCTGGTAGTATGGATCCGCTACGGACATGTGTCTCGTGTCGCAAGCGTGCGAAGCGAGACGAATTGCTTCGAGTGGTGCTGCGTGAGGGTCAGATAGTTGTCGATGATCACGCGGTATTGCCGGGGCGTGGCGCGTGGGTACATCCCACTGCGGCATGTGTACAGCAAGCGGTGTCGCGGGCAGTTTTTGCGCGTGCGCTGAAAGCATCGGGTTCACTCGATGCGAGTCCCTTAGAGAACAGGCTAGAAACACTCATGGATCAGTAATGAGCGGCTCACAATGAGGCCCGTCGAGTAAAATCGGTTCTCGCCTGTCTGGCGTGAACCCAGACAGGAGAAAAGTGGCAAACCCACGCGTACACGAGATCGCAAGTGACCTCGGTGTCGACAGCAAGGTCGTCTTGGCCAAGCTGAAAGAAATGGGCGAATTCGTTAAGGCGCCCTCATCCGCCGTTGCGCCCCCAGTGGCGCGCAAGGTGAAGGCGGCGCTTGAAGCTGACGGCGTCACCAAGCCGAAGGCAGAAGACAGCAAGACAGAATCCGCTGCGGCTGCGAAGCCAGCAGAGAAAAAGGCTGCCCCACTTCCTGGGCCAGCGAAGAAAGCTGCCCCGGTTCCCGGACCAGCAAAGAAAGCGGCTCCGGCAGAGCCCAAGGCTGCAACACCAGCTCCATCGGCGCCCGCAGCGGGCACCGATGCGCCAAAGCCTGGTGCAAAACCAGCCCCGAAGCCTGGTGCAAAGCCCGCTCCGAAGCCTGGGGCAAAGCCCGCGCCGAAACCGGGCGGTCCACGTCCGGGCAATAACCCCTTTGCGTCAAGCCAGGGGATGGGCATCCCGCGACCCCCGCGTCCGGGCAACAATCCTTTCGCGTCGAGTCAGGGAATGGGTACTCGTCCGAATCCTGCCAATATTCCGAGGCCGCGTCCGCAGGGCGCAGCTCCGGGTCGTCCCGGTGCGCCAGGTCGTCCGGGTGGCGCGGGTCGTCCCGGTGGGCCCGGTCGTCCGGGTGCGGGCGCTGGCGGTGCCGGTGGCGGATTTGGTGGACCTCGTCCAGGCGGCGGTTTCGCAGGTCGTGGACGTGGCGGGCGCGGTGCAGGAACGGCCGGTGCATTCGGTCGCGGCGGCGGCAAGAGCAAGGCTCGGAAGTCGAAGCGCGCGAAGCGCCAAGAATTCGAAATGCGGGAGGCACCGTCACTCGGCGGTGTCAGCATCCCGCGCGGTGATGGCTCGACGCTGATCCGTTTGCGTCGCGGCGCATCGTTGAATGACTTCGCAGACAAGATTGATACCAGCGCATCGAACCTGGTGACCGTGCTGTTCCACCTCGGTGAGATGGCAACGGCAACAGAGTCGCTCGATGAGGCAACCTTTGAGATCCTCGGTGAAGAGCTGGGGTACAAGATTCAGATTGTCTCCCCTGAAGATGAGGACCGTGAGCTCCTTGAAGGCTTCGATATTGATATCGAAGCTGAACTTGAGGAAGAGGGCGACGATGTGCTCGAAGCACGTCCGCCGGTCGTGACGGTGATGGGTCACGTTGACCACGGTAAAACTCGTTTGCTCGACGCGATCCGCCAAGCGAACGTGGGCGGCGGCGAGGCCGGTGGCATTACGCAGCACATCGGTGCGTACCAGGTGCACACGCAGCACGAGGGCATCGATCGTGCGCTGACCTTCATCGATACACCAGGTCACGAAGCCTTTACGGCGATGCGTGCTCGAGGTGCACAGGTTACCGACATTGCGATCCTCGTGGTTGCCGCAGACGACGGCATCATGCCTCAGACCATTGAAGCCTTGAACCACGCTCAGGCCGCGAATGTGCCGATCGTGGTTGCAGTGAACAAGGTTGATAAAGAAGAGGCGAACCCGCAGAAGGTACGTCAGCAGCTGACCGAGTTCGGGCTGGTTGCTGAGGAGTACGGCGGAGATGTCATGTTCGTCGACGTGTCAGCGAAGAACGGTATCGGTATTACCGAGCTGCTTGACGCGGTGCTGCTGACGGCAGATGCCGGCCTTGACCTGCGTGCAAACCCGAATAAGAATGCTCGCGGTGTCGCCATCGAAGCGAAGCTCGACCGCGGCCGTGGCGCCGTTGCGACCGTGCTCATTCAGTCGGGTACCCTGCGCGTTGGCGACGCCATCGTGGCAGGCACCGCACACGGGCGTGTGCGTGCGATGACCGACGAGAATGGCGATGCCGTGGCGGAGGCACTGCCCTCCCGCCCGGTGCAGGTGCAGGGCCTCTCGAGTGTTCCTCGAGCAGGCGACAGCTTCATCGTGACTGATGAAGACCGCACCGCACGCCAGATCGCTGAGAAGCGTGAGGCGGCCGAGCGAAATGCTCTGTTGGCTAAGGCGCGGAAGCGTATCAGCCTTGAGGACTTCACGAAGGCACTCGAGGATGGCAAGGTTGAGGCCCTCAACCTCATTATCAAGGGTGACGTTTCGGGTGCTGTTGAGGCACTGGAAGAGTCACTGATGAAGATTGAGGTTGATGACTCAGTGCAGCTGCGTATCCTGCACCGCGGTGTGGGCGCGATCACCGAGAGCGATATCGACCTCGCCACGATCGACAACGCGATTGTGATTGGCTTCAACGTTCGTCCAGATGTGAAGGCTCGCGAGCGTGCCGCTCGTGAAGGCATTGACATCCGGTTCTACAACGTCATTTACAACGCACTCGACGATATTGAGAACTCCCTCAAGGGTATGCTCAAGCCCGAGTACGAAGAGGTGCAGTCCGGTGTGGCCGAGATCCGCGAGGTCTTCCGTTCGTCGAAGTTCGGCAACATTGCCGGTGTTATTGTGCGGAGTGGAACGATCACTCGAAATGCGAAGGCCCGCGTCATTCGCGAGGGCGTTGTGATCGCAGATGGTCTCGCCATCGAGTCGCTACGTCGATTCAAGGATGATGTCACCGAGGTGAAGACCGACTTCGAAGCAGGTATCGGTCTTGGCAAGTACAACGACATTCAGGTCGGCGACGAGATCGAAACCACCGAAATGGTTGAGAAGCCGCGCAGTTAATCACGCGCGACGACGTCACGCGTGAGGGGGTGGGTCCGAATGGACCCACCCCCTCACGCGTCTCTGCCTCGTCGAGGTCAGAACCGGTCGAAACGACGTCCTTCGGGCTTCGGCGGAAGCACTGACAGGACGAAGACGATGATCCCGCCAATTGAGGGGATGAATGAGAGGAAATAGAACGGGCCAGCAAGGTTTGCGTCATGGAGCCTGCGCCACTGCAGTGCGAGCGTAGGAACAATGGTCGCGAGACCAAACAGGAACATGACCACAAGCAACGCAATGGCCGCACCTGGGATCTCACCCGTGTCATCCATTGCTTGCGCTGAGGTCGCCACAATAATGCCGAAGAGCACACCGAACACCACGGCGATGATCAACATGAAGAGTGAGAGCCACCAGTATTCGCTGCGAGATGCCCTTCCCGAGAAGGTGGCGTACTTCTTGAAAAACCGGCTCACTGCCTGCCCCATTGTCGCTCCGTAGAGGGGTCGATCGAGGTCAGCCGGCGATGAGGCGCCGTTGTATGGTTCGCCTGGGCCAGGGTTCCCAAATTGTCCAGCGGGAGGTGCGGTCATGTGTGTGTCCTATTCTGTCGTGCACACCGTTGGTCAGGTGTGGGATTTCTGACTTTAGTGGAGGAGAGGGGCTCGACGGTGGAATTCTGCTGACGTGAATTCGCCATGAATCGCGAAACAACACATCGCCGTCGGGGACGATAGTCTGGCTCCATGAGTAATCCGAGGGCGGCGAGAGTCGCAGAGCGCATTCAGCAGATCATCGCGCGGAGGCTGGAAAAGGGTCTTCGTGATCCGAGGATGGGGTTCGTCACGATCACTGACGTTCGAGTGACCGGTGACCTCCAACACGCCAGCGTGTTTTACACCGTGTACGGCACCGAAGAGGAACTCGCAGATACCGCTGCGGCGCTGAAAGCCGCAACTGGCATGATGCGCAGTGAAGTGGGCCGTCAGCTCGGAACCCGTCTGACCCCAACCCTCGAGTTCATTCACGACGAACTTCCCGACACAGCCCAGCAATTGAACGAGCTCCTCGACGAGGCGAAACGTCGTGATGAGGCAGCTCGTGCACTCGCCGCACAGGCAAACTATGCAGGTGAAGCCGACCCCTACGTGAAGCCGAAAGACTCGCACGATGACGACGTCGACGATGAATATGATCGCCTCGACGAAATCGAAGATCGAGACCTTGTCGAGTTAGGTCTCGACCTCGATGACTTCGGCGAAGAAGACGAGGATGGCCTCGAAGACGACGATCTCGAGGAAGACGAACTACAGGACTGAGACCGGCGGAGCGCCAGGCGAATCCTAGGACGCCCGGTAGACCACCTTGCCTGCCACCACCGTTGCGACGTTCTTCGTGAACGAGATCTCGCTTTCGGGGTGCGCAAATGGATCCCTGTCTGCGATTGCAAGATCACAGACGCGGCCCACCTCAATGACGCCGCCGGGGAGCCCGAGCAGATCGTGGGATCCGAGGGTGTAGGCGGCGAGCGCTTGCTCAAGAGTCAGGGCCTCGTCTGGAAGGAGGGGACCTCGCGCGCCACCCGGCTCCCGGCGAGTGACCCCAACGTGAATGGCCTGCCACGGATCAGGAGTTGAAACTGGCCAATCGGACCCACAGGCGAGTGTGGTGTGCAAACGTGCAAGCGAACCGAACGGATATTGCCAGGTCACTCGTTCCTCGCCGATGAGGCCAAAGGTGAGATTCACCATTTGATCGTCCATGCACGCCCACACCATTTGCAGATTGGCGGTGACACCGAGCTCCTGAAAACGGGGAAGGTCTTCGGGTTTCACGATCTGCAGGTGTGCCAGATGATTGCGACGCGCAGCGCGCACTGGCTCCGGCACCGCGGCAACCGCATCGAGCGCGTAGCTTACGGCTCGATCGCCGATGGCATGGAAATGCACGTTGATGCCTGCTTCGTTGAGCAGCGGAACGATTTCGATGAGTTCTTCCCGCGAAAAGTATGCAAGGCCGCTGCCTCGGGAGCACGCGCACTCCGTCGGTTCGGGCAGGTATTCGTCATGCATGGCCGCGGTGGCGTTCTCTGCAACCCCATCGACCATGATCTTCGCGGTATTCAGCGTGAAGCCTTCGCGCTCATACTCATCGCGACGACGGAGGAGGTCCGCGACAAATGACGGAATATCGCGCCCGTCGAAGCCGCGAGACACCCACAGCGCACCCGACACGCGGGCGCTGAGTGCACCTTCGTCAGTGAGCTGCGTGTAGACACTGGTGATGTCGGGGTAGCCGCCGTACTCGCCGAGGATCGCGTCCTGCCAGCCGACAACTCCGTGCGAGAGGAGGTACTGTTCGCCGTCAAGCAGACCTCGGCGCAATTCTTCGACGGTGGTTTCTGGCATGACCTCGCCGAGGAGTTCCGCAGCACCCTCGTGCAGGGTACCGCTGGGCGAGCCGTCAGCGTCACGCTCAATGCGTCCGTCCTGTGGATCCGGTGTCTCTGCAGTGATTCCGGCGAGTTCGAGGGCGCGCGTATTCGCCCAGGCCCCGTGATGGTCGGCGTTGACGAGAAATGCGGGTCGATCAGGTACCAGTCGATCGAGGTCAAGCCGGTGTGGCGTACCCCCGGGGAACCACGGCATGCGCCATCCTCCGCCGAGGATCCACGGAGCATCAGGGTGTTCTTGCGCATAACGCTGAATGGTCTCTTCGGCTTCTTCCAAGGATTCGCAGAGAGACAGGTCGCAACGGTTCTTCTCGACGCCGCCGAAAATGGCGTGTACGTGAGAATCGACGAACCCGGGAGTGACGAGGCCGCCTTGCGCGTCGATGGTCGTGGTCGCGGTGATGCGGTCGCGCAGCTCGTCGCTGCCAAGCTCGGTGATCACACCATTGGAGGCAGCGAGAGCGGTATGCGGCAGTATTCCACCAGGGGACCAGAGCCGAGCATTGAAGATGAGCAGGTCTGCGGTCGCAACAGAAACAGTCATGACCGCAGTTTACGGCAGTGTGACACCCTCGTGAGACATCACGATGAGCCCGTCGCGTAACAGCGTGTCAAGTGCGCGGCGTGCCTGTGCCACGCGAGGAGAGCCGGGCGGGGCCACGGCTGCGAGTAACGCGTCCCGGGGAATCGCCGTGGACGAATGGCGGAGTTCCGCCATCACCATTCCGCGCATCTGCCGGTCACTTCCTTCAAACCTTGCCTGTCGCCTGGTCGGTGGGGCATTGTCTGGAAAACCTGCGCCTCGCCACTGACACCAGGGTGCGAGAGGGCACGCTTCGCACCGCGGCGACCTCGCGGTGCAGATCACCGCGCCGAGCTCCATTGCACCGGCGTTAAATGTTCGCGCGTCGTCTGCATTCGTCGGAAGGAGGAGCGACATATCGTCAAGATCGCTCGGTTGAGGCGGACCTGCAGCTGCCATTCCATGGAGAGCACGAGCAAGCACCCTCCTCGTGTTGGTGTCTACCACCGGGTGCCGATCTCCGTAGGCGAACGAGGCAACCGCCCGGGCCGTGTACGTGCCGACACCAGTTAGGGCGAGTAACTCATCGACCTCACGAGGGACCGTGCCGCCATGCAGGCGCACGATTTGTTCTGCTGCGCGATGGAGCCACAGGGCTCTTCGCGGGTATCCGAGGCGGCCCCAAGCCCGCACCGCGTCACCTGCTGGTGAGGCGGCGAGCGACTCAGGGGTGGGCCAGCGGTCCATCCATTCGAGAAAGTACGGTATCACTCGAGCCGCTTGGGTCTGCTGCAGCATAAACTCGGACACCAGCACGGCCCACGCCTGATCAGGAGCGGCATCAGGGTGACGCCAGGGGAGATCGCGCGCCTCCTTGGAATACCAATCACACACGGCTTGGGCGATTGCCTCTGCGTCACGAGCCCCCGTCGCGATATCTGCCTGCGAGGAGAGGTGAGCCACTGCGTCATTGGACCAGCGTTCGGAGGAGACCACGCGCCCAGTGTAGCGACGGGACCTGCAAGAGCCTCGGTAGGCTAGAAGCGATGACACACACACCGAATGGCCTGCTGCTGGTCGACAAAGCTGAGGGATGGACGAGCCACGATGCTGTTGCCAAAGCGCGGCGATCGCTCGGCACTCGCAAAGTCGGACATGCGGGAACCCTCGACCCAATGGCGACAGGATTGCTGGTGTTAGGGGTTGGCCCGGCGACGAGATTGCTCACCCATCTCGTGGGGCTCGACAAAACCTACACGGCGACGATACGACTTGGGGTTTCGACCGTGAGTGACGATCGCGAGGGCACCGTGCTCGACATCGCAGATCCTGAGAGCATTGCCGCGCTCGCAGCCAACCCCGACTCCATCGCACGGGAGGTTGCATTACTCACCGGCGCGATCGAGCAGGCGCCCAGTGCGGTCAGCGCGATCAAGGTCGATGGGCGCCGTGCGTATGATCGTGTTCGCGCGGGAGAACAGGTGGAGTTGAAGAAACGCCCGGTGACCGTTCACCGTTTTGAGATTGAACCTCCGCGCCTTGCCACGCTCGTTGGTCTCTCAGGCGGAGACATGCCGGTGGACGTCATCGATATTGACGCCACGGTCATGTGTTCCTCAGGAACGTACATTCGTGCGCTGGCGAGAGACCTTGGCGAAGCCCTTGGGGTTGGCGGTCACCTGACTGCCTTGCGTCGCACGACGGTGGGGCCGTTCAGTGTGGATGACGCCGTGTCAACTGAACAGGTGAAAACCGGTGAAATCAGCCCGTCCGCGCTGTTGACTCCCGCGCAGGTCGCGGGCCAACTCTTCCCGGTGCTTGAGCTCGATGACCAGCAGGCAAGTGACCTGCGCCATGGACGACGGCCCAGCTTACGTGAGGAACAGCGACTGAGCGATGGGTCGGTGACCGCCCCCCTTGCAGCCGCGCTGGCGCCTCACGGTCAGTTGGTCGCACTCGTCGAGGCGCAACGCGGGAGGCTACGTGTCGTGACCGGTTTTCCGGCGGATGAGCCCGTCGACCCCGTCACTGACGTTCGGCACCAGCAGGCAGGCGGAGCTCCCTCATGATCACTTGGTTCGGTATTGCCATCATCGTCCTGGCTGTCTGTGCAGGCATTGTCTGTGTGGTCTCGTTCGCGAGAAAACGCACGCCAAACGATTACACGCTTGGCGCAACGCTGCTTGTTGGGCTGCTGTTGCTCGCACAGGTGGTTATCGCGATCATTGCACCGTTCACCGGCAACCATGCAGCCGGTGATCCACTCGAGTTTTGGATGTATCTCATCACTGCGCTGGTGCTCCCCTTCGGCGCAGCATTCTGGGCACTCATTGACCGCAAGCGAACAGCAATTCTGGTGCTTCTCGTGGTGAATCTGTCGGTCGCGGTCATGGTGTACCGCATGATGGTGATCTGGGGATAGCGCCTGAGTGGCGATGTCGGAGCGCGCAGCAGCGCTTCGTGAATCAGCGGTAAGCTTGAGCGCGTGCCGAATTCAGCATCTGCCTCTGTGTTACCCGAGCCTCGTACCAGCGGCCTCGGGCGCGTGCTTATTACGGTCTACCTGATTCTGGCGCTCGCAGCCACCATGCGAGCCCTGTATCAAATCATCGCGAAGTTTGACGAGGCTCCGCTTGCCTACAGCCTGTCACTCCTCAGCGGATTCGTGTACATGATTGCCACCGTTGCGCTGCTGAAACGAACTGGGGTGTGGCGGGTGATCGCGTGGATCGCGCTGCTTTTTGAATTTGCCGGTGTCATCATCATTGGGGCACTCAGCATCGTTTTGCCCGAACTCTTTGCTCACGACTCTGTCTGGTCCCATTTTGGAAGCGGCTATCTTTTCGTACCGCTCGTGTTGCCCGTGCTTGGCATGGTGTGGCTTCGCCGCGATCGCGCCACGCTGCACGCTGAGACAGACGATGCCAACGCCACCGTGCGCGAGGGGCAACGCTGATGCGGGTGTACGCGTCTCTCGACGTGATTCCTGCGGACGAGTTCGCAGGCGGATCAGCGGTGGCCATCGGCAAGTTTGACGGTGTGCACTTGGGGCATCAGATGCTCTTGCGACGGGTGTCAGAAGTCGCAGCCTCGCAACAGCTTGTCCCAGTCGTATTCACCTTTGCGAATAATCCACTCAGCTATCTCAGGCCCGAACTGTGTCCAGAACCTCTGATGAGTAAAGCTCAACGGATCGAGGCGCTCGCAGCGGCAGGAGTGTCCTCCTGTGTCATGCTTCCCTTTGATGGGTCGCTCGCTCAGGTGTCCGCTGAAGACTTTGTGTCACAGATTCTCGTGGGGCAACTGCATGTACGTCACCTGTGCGTGGGGAGGGATTTCCGCTTTGGAAAGGGCGGAGCCGGCACTCCCGCGCTGTTGGAGCACCTTGGCAAGACCCTGGGCTTTAGCGTCGAGATCATTGGCGATGTCGAAGACGACGCACTCGGCAAAGTGTCATCCTCACGGGTGCGAGCGACGATTCTTCAGGGTGACGTTGCGAGCGCCGCTCGAATGCTTGGCAGGCCAGCCGAGGTTCGGGGCACGGTCGTGCACGGCGATGCTCGCGGGCGTGAGCTCGGGTTCCCCACGGCCAATCTTGGCGGAGAAATTGAGGGGCTCGTGCCGGCCGATGGGGTCTACGCAGGGTGGGCAACGGTCGACGAAACGACATACGCCGCGGCGATCTCGGTGGGCGCAAATGTCACCTTTGACCCGGCAGGGGAGCCTCGCGTCGAAGCGTTTCTTCTCGATTTTGCGGGGGACCTATACGGCAAAACCATGGCCATTTCATTCGTGGATCGCTTACGCGGGATGACCGCTTTCGCGAGCGTCGAAGCGTTGGTGACTCGGATGCATGAGGACGTGCGGGAAACTCGCACCCTGCTGAATCGTTGAACTGACACAGCACACACGGTCGTGCGATAGACTGTGCCCAGGTGTTTTTCGCACCCTTCCGTTTGCGTCGTCGTGAGAGTCACGCTTCAGGCCGAACGTTCATTTTGCGGAACACCTCGCGGCTCGGTAACCGAGTTGCGCCACGCTGATCAGGAGATCCATGGCAACCACCAGTGCCAGTCGACAGAGCCGACAGAAGTCGCCGTCGCGCCGCCGTCACACCCACAATGAAGGCATTATTCCCTTGTTAGCGCGTGCGGTTCGTGAGGTTGAAGCCTCCGCGCACCGGGGAAAAGCGAGCCCTTCCGGGCGCACAAAGTTTCAAGTGATTGCATTGCTCATGCGCGAAGAGCGTGCTCGTGTGCGCAGCGATGAGGAGATCAGCGAAGCGGAACGCGCAGAAACCCTCAAACGCCTTGACGGTGTAGCCGCGATCCTTGCGAAGGCGGCAGCACGTGACACCTCGCTGATCACGCTCCTTGAACCGACAGCGCCGATCAGTGACGCAACTCGCCTCCTCAAGCGCAAGATGCTGACGCAGGCAGGTATTGCGCTTCCCGAGGAGACAACGGCGCCTGAGCCAGCGGTGACCGTCGTGCCACCGGAACTGGCAGAGCGTCAGGTGGTGCCGAAAGGTATTGAGTCACGTATTCGAGCGAACCCATTCCTGGCACCTGATCTCAGCCACGTCTCCAAACGCACGCCGGTCGTTCGTCTCGCAAACTGGGAGCTTCTTGGCCCCCTTCTGAAGTCATTCGAGCAGGGCGGTGGGCAGAGCGCATGCATGCCGCTTCCCGAGGCTCCGGCCGTGGACAGGCTCGCCCCTCCAGGGCTTGAGCTGATGCCCCACCAGGCTCGATTCCTTGAAGCTGTGCGTCAGGGGCACCGGAGCTTCTTGCTTGCCGATGAGCCCGGTCTCGGCAAGACTGCTCAGTCGGTGATCGCGGCTTCGGTCGCAGGCGCGTATCCGCTTCTTGTGGTGGTGCCGAACGTGGTGAAAATGAACTGGGCTCGCGAGGTCGAGCGTTGGACACCGCAGAGACGCGTCACCGTGATTCACGGCGACGGAGACGACATTGATGCATTTGCTGACGTGTTTGTGGTGAACTATGACATTCTCGATCGCCACCTCAGCTGGATTCTTCGCTTCGGGTTCCGAGGAATGGTGGTCGATGAGGCACACATGATTAAGAATGTGCAGTCGCAGCGGTCACGAAATGTGTTGGCAATTGCCGAGGGTATTCGTAACAGAATGCCAACGTCACGGCCGTTACTTATGGCGCTCACCGGCACTCCGCTGATCAACGATATTGATGACTTCCGCGCCATCTGGCGATTCCTTGGCTGGATCGATGCCGAAAAGCCGGGTCCAGAGCTGATGGCCGCACTTGAATCGAACGGTTACACCCCCGCAGACCCGGCGTTCTACCCCGCCGCACGGGAAAGTGTGATCAATATGGGCATCGTGCGACGACGCAAGATCGACGTTGCTGCGGACCTTCCGGCGAAGCGGGTCGTTGACATGCCGATTGAACTCGATGACGAACTCGGTCGGGGTATTCGAGATGCGGAGCGCCAGCTCGCCGAGCGCCTATTGCAGCGCTTCACGGCAATCAAGTCTGGCAAGCTCGGCCGAGAACTGAGCGATGAAGCGATCATTCGCATGGTGTGTGCGCAAGACCTCGAAGAATCCAACAGTTCGTCGAGCGGTATCAATGTGTTCACGATGGTGCGCCACATTGGACAGGCCAAAGCCGGTCTCGCCGCAGACTTTGCGGCGCAACTTGCGCATTCCGCGGGCAAGGTGGTGTTCTTCGCGAAGCATATCGATGTGATGGATCGGGCCGAAGCGGCATTCGCAGAACGCGGCCTCGGCACGATTTCGATTCGGGGAGACCAGACAGCATCATTCCGTCAGCAGCAAATTGACGCGTTCAACACCGACCCGTCGGTCTCTATTGCCGTCTGCTCGCTCACCGCAGCCGGCGTTGGCGTGAATTTGCAGGCATCCTCCGATGTCGTCCTCGCCGAGTTGAGCTGGACAGACGCGGAGCAGACGCAAGCAATCGACCGCGTGCACCGCATTGGCCAAGACGAACCAGTTACCGCGTGGCGCATCGTTGCCGCGCAAACGATCGATGCCAGAATCGCAGAGCTCATCGACTCGAAGGCGGGTCTTGCCGCGCGTGCCCTTGACGGGGCCGAAGCGAAAAGCGAAGAGGAAGATTCGGTGCAGATGCTGGCACTCATGGAGGTGCTCCGTCAGTCGCTCGGGATGTAGGGGGAGTCGAACCGTCGGGCACCGAAACAGGTGCGCTCACCAACCGCCCGCGCGCCCGGCTGCGCTAGGCTGAGGCAGCATGCCGCAGGAATTGATGGAGGCGCCAGTGAGGATCGGAGTGCTGTGTTCCGGGGGAGATAGCCCGGGAATGAACGCCGCGATTCGTGGCATCGTGCTTCGCGGCGTTGATGTGCACGGCTTTGAGATGGTCGGCTTTCTCGATGGATGGCGCGGCTTCCACGACGGCAACCTCATCACCCTTGACCGCCCCGCAGTGCGTGGCATTTCACCCCTCGGCGGCGTGATGATCGGCACGAGTCGAGTTCCACCCTTCGAAGGTGGACAACTGAGCGATATTGATTTGGCACCATTCGTCGAGAAAATGACCGAGTATGAGCTCGACGGGTTTGCGCTGATAGGCGGTAATGGCACACAAACCGTTGCGCACCTCTTGGCGCAGGCGGGCATTCGTGTGGTGGGGCTCCCGAAGACTATCGATAATGACTTGAACGCCACCGACTACACCTTCGGTTTTGATACGGCCGTGTCCATTGCGGCAGAGGCCATCGATCGACTCCGAACCACCGGAGAATCTCACCGCCGGTGCATGGTGTTGGAAGTCATGGGGAGGGATGCTGGTTGGATCGCGCTCCATGCAGGGATGGCCGGCGGCGCGCAGGTGATGCTGATCCCCGAATTTCCTGAGACGCTTGACCAGGTGTGCGAATGGGTGCAGAGCGTGCACCGTCGCGGACGATCGTCATTGGTTGTCGTTGCAGAGGGATTCGCACTCGCCGGGGGCAGTCAGTCGGTCACCCATGATGGCTTCGATGCGCTCGGTCGCCCCCGACTCGGGGGTGTCGCTGAAGTGCTTGCGCCGCTCATTGAGGCTCAGACCGGCATCGAAACCCGTGCCACGGTGCTCGGGCATGTGCAGCGCGGAGGATCTCCCACCGCGTTCGATCGGGTGCTTGCCACTCGCACCGGGATCGCCGCAGCTGATGCGATCCTCCGCGGCGACTGGGGCACGATGGCGGCGCTACAGGGCGACCGCATCAGCATGGTGCCGCTTGCTGAGGCAGTGAACACCCTCAAACAGGTTCCAGAGGAACGTTATGTAGAGGCTCGGTTGAATTTCGGCTAGAGGGAGAGCTGTTGCTTGACCGCGCCGAGTGAGGGGTTCGTCGCCGTTGATCCGTCTGGATAGACGACGGTCGGCACGACAGCGTTTCCACCGTTGAGCTGCATGACCAGTTCCTCAGTACCCGGCGTACGTTCGATATCAACCTCGGTGTATCCAATTCCCTCGCTGTCGAGCATTTTCTTCAGCCGCTTGCAGTAGCCACACCAATCAGTCGAAAACATGGTGATGGTGCGTTCTGCCGGAACAAAATCTTTCAGTTCGGCGCTCATGTTGACTCTCTTTCGCAGTGAGGGAGTGGGGCTTTTACTCTAGCCGTTCTCGCTGGTTTGTGCCGCTGGCGAGACTGGCGAGAGGGTGCGCTGCGGCCCGCCCTGAAACGACGCCGAACAGCCTCGATTCTTCGATCGCAGCCCGACTTGACCGAAGCGATTTCGCTTGCGAAAATGAAGCGGACGCGAACAACGATTGACTGGTCGGCAACGTCTCGGTGAACGATGCGCGCGCAGTACACCCAACGAACGAAAGAAGCCGGTGGAATACACCCTCATCGTGTTGCTGGTCATTGCGCTAGCGCTCTTTTTTGACTTCACAAACGGTTTTCACGACACCGCAAATGCGATGGCAACGCCTATCGCAACCGGGGCACTCAAACCGAAAACCGCGGTGCTTCTGGCCGCCGTTCTCAACCTCGTCGGCGCATTTCTGTCGACCGAGGTCGCGAAGACCATTTCCGGGGGCCTGATTAACGAGGGCGACGGGGGAGTGCTGATCACGCCCGAGATGATCTTCGCGGGGCTGATCGGTGCGATTGTGTGGAACCTTTTGACCTGGTTCTACGGGTTGCCTTCGAGCTCTTCACATGCGCTCTTTGGCGGGCTGATTGGCGCGGCACTGGTCGGCGCTGGCATCCAAGCCATCAACGGCGGTGTGTTGCTCTCGAAGGTGATCATCCCCGCAGTGGCAGCACCGTTGACCGCAGGGATCGTGGCCTTCACTGCGACGAAAATTGCCTACCGAATTACGAAGCGAAACGACGGTCGGAAGGACGGCCGGGGCCGTTTCCGCTACGCACAGATCGCGTCATCCTCGCTCATCGCACTTGCGCACGGAACGAACGATGCGCAGAAGACGATGGGCGTGATCACCCTGACCCTGGTGGCTGCGAATCTGCAGGATCCGGGATCAGGCCCACAGTTCTGGGTCATCGTTGCGTGTGCGCTCGCGATTGCCATTGGTACCTACTCGGGTGGGTGGCGTATCATCCGGACGCTCGGCGCTGGACTCACGCAAGTGAAGCCCGCGCAGGGGTTCGCAGCGGAAACAAGCACCGCCGCGACAATCCTCGCGTCAAGCCATTTGGGTTTTGCCCTGTCTACCACGCAGGTTGCCTCGGGCTCCGTCATCGGTTCGGGGCTGGGGCGCAAAGGCTCCAGTGTTCGTTGGCGCACTGTGGGGCGCATTGGTGTGGGCTGGTTGCTCACGCTCCCCGCGGCGGGCGCGGTGGCAGCAGTAGCAGCGCTGATCGCGCACCTGGGCACCATTGGCATCGTGATTGACACCGTGCTGGCGGTCGGCGTGATGCTGTTCATCTTCATTCGCTCTCGTCGTAACCGAGTTGACAGTTCAAACGCGATCGCAGTGCCAGATGTCGCCGAGTCAGGCTATGCGGTGCGCATTGGCGGGCGCAAAGTTCGTAAGGTGAAGACGAAGACGGGAACGATACCGCCGCTGACTCCGGTCGCGCAGACCGCGGTTCGCGATGACAAGGCTGCTCGTGAAGCAGCAAAGCGGGCCAAAGCCGAACGCGAAGCTGCCGAACGAGCCGCGAAGAAGGCTGCGAAACTGGCGAAAAAGAACGGTGGCGCGAAATGAACATCGACTGGGTATCCTTCGTCATTGTCTTCGCGGCGTCGCTCGGGTCTGCGGCGGTGCTGGTTTCGCTGTACTCGCTCGGTATTCGGTTTCTCGCGACACCGGGACCGAAGGTGATGCGTGAAGACGGCACCTTCGAACCCGACGGGCCCTCTCGTGACGACGAGGACGACGATGTTGACGATGCTGCGCGCCCGCTGTGGGCCACCGTCGCCGCGAACGTGTGCTTTGCCCTCTGTATCGTTGGCGTGCTCGTGGGCATCTACCTCATCGTGCCGGCACTACACGGGTAGCTTCCTGCACATTCGCCCCATGCGTGCCCATCGTGCCGGCATTACGCTGGGGGCATGAACGATTCAGCAATTACGACCATTGTTACCGGCCTGAGGCATGGTGTCCGGCAGGGAATCACCCGCCCTGAACAGTGGCGAACGACACAGCTGAAACAGCTGCGGGCCATGCTGACCGAGCGGGCAGCAGATTTCGAAGACGCCCTCTACCAAGATCTGGGTAAAGCTCCGGCCGAGGCACAGCTTACGGAGATCGGATTTGTGGTTAGCGAGGTTGAACACGCACTCAGGCATGTGCACAAGTGGATGCGTCCACGACGAGTGTCGACGCCCCTCCCATTGCAGCCTGCGACCGCCCGGGTCGTGCGGGAACCGCTGGGGCTCGTGCTGATCATCGCGCCGTGGAATTACCCGCTCATGCTGACGCTCTCTCCCCTCGTTGGCGCGATTGCTGCGGGCAATGGGGCGGTGCTGAAGCCCAGCGAGCTCGCACCGGCAACCAGTGCTGCCCTTGCGAAACTGATTCCGGAATACGTAGATCGACGCGCCATCGCTGTGGTGGAAGGCGCAGTTGACGAGGCGACCCAGTTGCTCGCCGAGCGCTTCGATCACATTTTCTATACCGGCAGCGGCAGGGTAGGCCGCATTGTGGCGAAGGCAGCTGCGGAACACCTCACACCGATCACGCTTGAACTCGGCGGGAAGTCACCCGTGTACGTCGACGAGACAGTGAACCTCACCGACGCCGCTCGTCGTATCGTCTGGGGCAAGTTCATTAATGCGGGCCAGACTTGCGTCGCACCAGACTACGTGCTTGGCCGTCGAGAGGTGCTGGGAAGACTTGCGCCCAGACTGGCAGACGCAATCCATGAACTCTATGGCAGTGCGGTGCAGCAGAACCCCGACTACGGGCGCATCGTCAATGATTCGCAATTCGCACGTTTGGTGGGATACCTCAGCGAGGGAGAGATTGTTGCGGGCGGCGCACACGATGCTGCACAACGGTTCATTGAACCGACGGTGCTGGCAAGGGTCAACCGCGATGCAGAGGTGATGCAATCAGAGATTTTCGGCCCCATCCTGCCGCTGGTGGAGGTTGACGATCTTGATGATGCACTCACCTTTGTCACCAGCCGTGAGAAGCCCTTGGCGGCGTACGTCTTTAGCGACGATTCCGACACCAGAAGGAGGTGGGAAACCGAGACAAGCTCAGGCGCTCTGAACTTCGGGGTGCCGGTGCTCCACCTGTCGGTGCCTGATCTGCCCTTTGGTGGGGTTGGCGCGAGTGGCCAAGGTGCCTACCACGGAGAGCGATCGTTCCTCACCTTCAGCCACGAGAAAGCGGTGCTCTCGAAACCGCTGCAACCGGAGACCCTCTCAGCGACCGTCATGCCGCCGTTCACCGAGGCGAAGGAGCGACTGATTCGCAAGGTCCTGTTCAAGCTGCTCTAGGCGGTGAGTCGCGCTGGCAGCTGCAGGTTCCCTGTCGGTGCGACGCAGATCTCTGCTAATCCTTGCCACGTTGCAGCCTCGCGGAGCAACTCTGCCGCGACCTCGGCGGTGTGCCGAGGCGCAGCGTTCTCACGCCATGCCGCCTGCACGAGGAGGCGTTTCTGTGCGCGGTCTGCCTTGAGGTCGAGGCGTCCGACGAGCCGTCCCTGCACCATGAGGGGGAGGCAGTAGTACCCGTACTTTCGCCGCTCCTTGGGCGTGTAAATCTCGATGCGATAGTGAAAGTTGAAGAGCCGCTCCGCGCGAGGTCGGTACCACACGATGGGGTCAAACGGTGTGAGGAGAGCATTTGCGGCTAGCCGTGAGGGAATTCGGGCATCCCGGTGGAGCCAGGCTGGCGCGGGCGTGCCACTTGGGGTGGTCCACCCCTCAACCTGGACCGGGAGCAGGAGCCCCTGCTCCTGGAGCGTGCGAACGGCGATAGAAGCCTCTTTCAGCGTCATGCGGTGGTAATCGGCGAGATCGGCCAGGGTCGCAACCCCCAAGGAAGCAGCTGCTTGCTCCACAAGTGCTCGCTGTGCGTCAACTCGGGGGACCCTGGTGAGTGCGTGCTCGGGCAAAATGTGTGCTGCAAGTGCGTAACGTCGTTCAAACTGCTGCCGGCCAGCCGTCGCCACCTCGCCGGTTGCAAACAACAGCTCAACGGCGCGCTTCGTGTCGCTCCAGTCCCACCACGGTCCGCGGCGTTCTCGCGGACCCTCTTCAAGCTCACGCACGCGCCGGGCACTGCCATCGGCGAGAATGGCTCGTACCCGGTTGAGCTCCGAAGCGAGTCCTTGTGCGCGATCGGCGTGCTTCACGGCGAAGTCTTGCATTCGCCACGCGAACAGCGGCCGATCCTCGACATGAATATACGCCGCCTCATGAGCCCAGTACTCGGTGAATCGGCCGCTCGAACTCAGCATGGCATCGAAGGACTCGGTGTCATAGCTTCCTCCCCGTGAGAACACCGGAAGGTAGTGAGACCGCGCAAAGACATTGACCGAGTCAATTTGCAGCACGTGGAGACGACGAAGATGCTCAGCGAAGGAGACCCTCCCTCGACTCGTGACACGGTTACTGAACCCTTGAGCGGCGAGCGCAACACGTCGAGCCTCGGCGAGGCTCAGCGTGTCAGGCGGGGTCATGCAATGATCGTAGCGCCCGATTTACTAAGATGAACGCGTGGATGAGGGAACGCGCGGCGGCGAACACGCACAGCAGGTGTCAGGCGCGCCCGAAGCTGAACCGCAGACGATTCCGGCAGTGGAATTGCCGCTCGGGATGCGTGTTGCGGCGGCGTGGTCATGGCGCTTGATCGTGATTGGGATCGCAGCTTCCCTGTTGGTGTGGCTGATCGTACAGATCAGAATCATTGTGATTCCGGTCGTTGTCGCACTGCTGCTCTCTGCGTTGCTGTACCCCATCGTGCACTTCTTTGAGCACCGACGATGGCCTCGCTGGTTAGGGGTGCTCAGCGCACTGGTTGCCTTCGTCGTTGCGGTGGCCGTGTTGCTGTGGCTCATCGTGAGTCAGCTACGTGCCGGCTTTGGTGATGTCGCGAGACGCACCGAGCGTGCATGGCATGATTTTCTCGCTTGGATCGAGTCTGCCCCGTTCGGGCTGAGCGCCGATCAGGTTGATGCCGCCATGAACCAGTTGGTGAAGACCATTGACGAGCACCAGGGGCAGATTTGGAGTGGTGCGCTCGCGGTCACCACGACCTTCGGTCAGGTGGTTGCCGGCGCGCTTCTCACGATGTTCTCACTCATCTTTTTCTTAATCGACGGCAAACGCATTTGGTTCTGGGTGCTGGGATTCTTCCCGCAGCGCGCGCACGCCCCCGCCTACGCCGCCGGGATGAACGGCTGGAACTCAGTCGGCCAGTATGTGAGAGTTCAGGTGCTGGTTGCTTTCATTGACGCCGTAGGCATCGGCCTCGGTGCAGTGATCCTTGGTGTCCCGCTGCCGATTCCCATTGCCATCTTGGTGTTCATGGGTTCGTTTATTCCCTTCCTCGGCGCGATTTCGACCGGTGCGCTCGCCGTGTTCATCGCACTCGTGTACAACGGACCAATTAATGCGTTGATCATGCTTGGCGTGGTCATTCTGGTGAATCAGATCGAGGGGCATGTGCTCCAGCCACTCGTCATGGGAACGGCTGTGCGGGTACATCCACTCGGCGTGGTGCTCGCAGTCTCAACCGGCGCACTCATTGCCGGCATTCCGGGCGCACTCTTTGCGGTGCCGCTCACCGCTGCGGCAAGTTCGATGGTGAATACCCTGGTAGAACGGCGTTGGGACCCGGCACGCGATCCGGTCGCTGACTATCACCACGCAGAAAAAACTCATCGAGAAGCAAAACGGAGAGCAAGGCGCATCATGCGTCTCGCCCCAAGGAAAGGCGAGGAATGACCGAGCACCACAACCAGCCCACACCGGTTGAGGCGCTGACCCTCGCAGGGATTGAAGCGGCCCGCGAAACGGTGCACCGTGTGACGCGGCGCACCCCACTAGAAACGTCGCGATACCTCGCCGAAGTGAGTGGAGCGCCAGCGGTATACCTCAAATGTGAAAATCTTCAACGCACCGGAGCATACAAGCTTCGCGGTGCATACAATCGGCTGGTCCAATTGAGTGAAGCCGAACGCGCGAAGGGTGTCGTCGCGGCTTCCGCAGGGAACCACGCACAGGGCGTCGCCTTCGCAGCGCGAGAACTGGGCATTCGAGCCACCATTTTTATGCCGCTCGGGGTGGCTTTGCCAAAGCTCCAGGCAACGCGAAACTACGGCGCAGACGTGCGGCTCGTGGGTGATTCATTCGACGAGACCTTGGCCGCTGCACAGCAGTTTGTGGCAGAGACCGGTGGAGTGTTCATCGCTCCGTTTGATCACCTTGCCGTGATCGAAGGTCAGGGCACCGTAGCGCTCGAAATGCTCGATGCAGCGCCAGATATTGAAACCCTTGTCGTTGCCATTGGCGGTGGCGGGCTCATCTCTGGGGTGGCAGCGGCTGCAAAGCTCCGGGCCAAAGCAGAGGGGCGCACGGTGCGAATCATTGGCGTGCAGGCCGAAAACACCGCCTCATTCCAGCCCTCCCTCGACGCCGGCGAGCCGATCACCATTCAGACACGCCCGACCATCGCAGACGGAATCGCGGTGGCGAGACCGGGTGACCTGACGTTTCAATTCGTGCAGCACTACGTTGACGAGATCGTGACGGTCAGCGACGACGAGATTGCCGCGGCCATTGTGATGCTGTTGGAACGGACAAAGCTGGTTGTTGAGCCCGCGGGCGCTGCCGGTGTCGCCGCGATCCTCGCGAAAAAGTTTGTGCCGTCGGGGCCGACCGCGACGATCTTGTCTGGCGGAAATATTGATCCGCTGTTGCTGCAACGCGTCATCGGGCACGGGCTTGCTGCGTCAGCGCGGTACCTCAAACTCCGTATCTTGCTTCCAGACAAGCCGGGTCAGCTGGTGCGTACGGCATCAATTGTGGCGCAGCAAAACGCGAATGTTGTTGAGGTGCTCCACACCAGGCACGCGACCGAACTTCCCATCAGCGATGTGGAACTCGAACTGCACATCGAGACTCGCGGAACGGACCACGGCGAACAGGTCGTAGAAGCGTTGCGGGAAGCCGGCTATGAGGTGCGTGTGGGGGAGCGGTACTGACCGGTTCGTGCCGGAAGGTGACTACCCCTTGTGCCGGAGGGTGACTACCCCTCGTAGGTGTCGACGGCGAGGACCTTGACCTCAATGGTGTTGCCGTTGGGGGCAGCGTAACTGGCAGAATCGCCGACCTTGAGTCCGAGGATCGCAGCACCAAGCGGGCTCTCGGGGCTGTACACGTCGAGATCAGACCCGTCTGCCATTTCACGGTTGCCAAGCAAGAAGCGCTCTTCGTCGCCCAGAATTTCGGCGGTCACCACGGTGCCAATCTCGACAACGCCACTTGCTTCAGGTGCTTCGCCTACGACTGCGTGTTTGAGGAGTTCTTCGAGATCGCGAATGCGCGCCTCCATCTTTCCCTGCTCGTCTTTCGCAGCATGGTAACCACCGTTTTCCTTGAGGTCACCTTCTTCGCGGGCGGCCTCGATTCGTGCGGTGATTTCCCGGCGGCCAGGGCCCGTGAGCTCATCGAGCTCAGCTTGGAGACGGTCGTATGCCGCCTGCGTCAGCCAGGTCTTTTGCTCTGCCATTTCGAATCCTCCTGAGAAATCGCAAGCCCCGGGAGTGCCGGGGCTTGCGCACGAGTGTACCAGTCGAAACCGCCGAGAGAGGGCCGATGGTCACCGCGCGTTCATATTGAGATTAGTGAATTGGGCGCTCAATCCAGCATTCTCGCAGTGTCGCGGTTGTGGCAGGTGTCGTGGTGACGAGCGTCGTGGAGAAGCGTCGTACGCGATCCGTGCCGGCTTCGAGCTCGATCACTTTCCAACCGACCGTTGCGTAGGACTCGCTCAGCGCCTCGGCGACGCATCGAATCGTTTCGTCGGCCGGACCGGTGACCTGTGACTCGATGGTGACGGTGCGTTCGTCGAGCACCTCGTACGAAAGCACCTTTGCCTCGAGATCGCTGCTTTGGTACCAGCCACCGAAGAGGAGAACGACGAGCCCGAGGGCAATTGCTGCGCCGCCGACAATCCAGCCAACTCGTGCGTCAATCCGTCGTGAGGTGCGGCGGCCATATCGCTCGTCGAGGACTGAGTCAGATGCGGCGATAGGTGCCTCAGTCTCGGTGTGTTCTGCTTCGCCCACGGCCAACCCTTTTCGTTTGACGCAAGATGTAACCCCACGGGTTCTCCACATGCTCAGCCGATCATCGGCTCCCGCTGAGTAGACTGAACTGCGGTTGCTAGCGTACCGGCATTGCCCGGGAGTCACTTGAGAGGTTGCCGATGGCACTACGGCTCATGGCTGTGCACGCGCACCCTGATGACGAGTCGAGCAAGGGTGCGGCGACCTACGCTCACTATCTCGAGCAGGGCGCAGAAGTGATGATTGTCACCTGCACCGGCGGCGAGCGCGGCGATGTGTTGAATGAGTTGGTCGCCCGCAACCCGAAGAGTCGAAGAGATATTGCCGCATTGCGTCGTGACGAGATGCGCTCCGCGCAGCACATTATCGGTTTTGCGCATCGCTGGCTCGGCTATCAAGATTCTGGCTTGCCCGAAGCGGGGGAGCCCGTACCACCCTTGAGTTTCGCTGATATTCCTGCCGAGGTTTCAGCCGAGGTGTTGGTCAAGGTCGTGCGTGAGTTTCGACCGCATGTCATGATCACCTATAACGAGCAGGGCGGGTACCCCCACCCCGATCACATTCGCTGCCATGAGATATCGAAGATTGCATGGGAGGTTTCGGGCGATCCCGAGCAGTACCCCGAGGCGGGGGAGCCATGGGAGATTACCAAGCTCTATTACGAGTCAATCTTTAATGCCGACCGCGTCACTCGCATCTTCTCGACACTGCAAGAACGAGAACCAGATTCGCCACTGGTGGCACAGATGTCGGCGATGATGGAGCGTTTTGCGCGGCGTCCGAACGACGTGACTGCCAGAGTTGAGGTGGGTAAGTTCTTCGAACGACGCGATGATGCCCTCCGCGCTCACGCGAGCCAGGTTGCGCCAGACAGTTCGTTCTTTTTCTGGCCGAATGAACTCCAACGGGAGGCATGGCCGTTTGAGGATTATCGTCTTGCCGCTTCGCGAGTGGTTACCAGAGAGTTTGAGTCTGACTTGTTTGAAGGAATTGAGGAACAGAGCGCATGATGCTGACGACGCTGCACATTGGAGTAATGGCTGCGAATGATGAGGCGACCGAAAATGCGCTGGGCCCTGCCTTCGCAGATAGTTTTTGGGTGGTTGCAGCTCTTGCGATTGTCATGTTCTTGCTCGGCTATGACCTGATCCGTCGACTGCGTCGCGCGAAGTACCGCGCCGAGATTCAGGAAGAGCTCGCGGCAGAGATCGCGGAGCGCGATGCCGCCGCAGCGGGTACCGCGCACCCTGGTGCGCCAGAGCAGAGCGGAAACGATCAGGCCGATCCTGCGGGAAACGCACCCAAGGCGTAACGTGACTGCCCTCGCCGAGCCGCATCGGGTGTTGCGCGAGGTATTTGGCTTCGCATCGTTTCGCGGCGATCAAGCCTCCATCGTGCAGCATGTGACCGCTGGGGGCGACGCAGTGGTGCTGATGCCCACCGGCGGGGGCAAATCACTGTGTTATCAAGTGCCGGCGTTGTGTCGTCCCGGCACGGCCGTTGTGCTGTCGCCACTTGTCGCATTGATGCAGGATCAGGTCGCTGCGCTGACTCTTGCAGGGGTGCGTGCTGCCGCGTTGAACTCGGCGATGTCGAGTGAGGAACGCGCGAAGGTATCACAGGCATACCTGGAAGGCGCGCTGGATCTGCTCTATCTTGCACCTGAGCGGCTCTCGGCACCTGGCACCGTGGAGTGGTTGCAGCGAGGAATGGTGTCGCTGTTCGCGATCGATGAGGCCCATTGTGTCTCTCAATGGGGACACGACTTCCGGCCCGATTACCTTCGCCTCGGTGCACTTGCGGAGGTCTGGCCTGAGGTGCCGCGAATCGCGCTCACCGCAACGGCGACCCCTGCTACCCATCGTGAGATCACTGAACGACTGCATCTCGAACGAGCACGTCACTTTGTCTCGAGTTTTGATCGGCCAAATATTCGCTATCGCATTGTGCCCAAGGGCAACGTCAGACAGCAGCTCATTGCGTATGTGCGTGACTCTCACCCCGATGAGGCAGGGATCGTGTACGCGCTCAGTCGCCGCAAAGTAGAACAGGCGACAGAGTGGTTGCGTGATGCCGGGATCGATGCGGTCGCCTACCATGCGGGGCTACCGGCGGCCGAGCGCCAGGAAGCTCAAACGAAGTTTCTGCGTGATGACGGGGTAGTGATTGTTGCAACGATTGCGTTTGGGATGGGCATTGATAAACCAGATGTTCGATTTGTCGCGCACATAGATTTGCCGAAGTCCGTCGAAGGCTACTACCAAGAGACCGGGCGGGCGGGCCGCGACGGTGAGCCGGCTGAAGCGTGGATGACCTACGGACTGGCTGACGTCGTGCAGCAGCGGCAGTTCATTGAGGGGAGAGATGGCGATCCCGCAGTGAAGCGAAGCCAACTGAATCACCTCTCTCACATGCTGCAGTTGTGCGAGACGACGCAGTGCCGAAGGCAGTATCTCTTGCAGTACTTTGGTGAGGAATACCAGGGCCCATGCGGGAACTGTGATGTGTGTCTTGACCCGCCGGTGCTCTGGGATGCCACCATTCCCGCTCAAAAGCTCTTGTCTACGGTGCTCCGTGTGGGCAAAGAACGCGGTCGCACGTTTGCTGCGGGTCAGCATATTGAGGTGTTGCGCGGGGTGGAGTCGCAGCGTTCTCGTGACTTACGCCTCGATCAGCTCTCCACCTGGGGCATCGGCGCCGATCTGTCGGTTGCTCAGTGGCGTTCGGTTGCGCGGCATCTGATCGCCGTGGGCATGCTCGAAAGCCAGGGAGAGTGGGGTGTCTTGGTGCCAACGGAGCATGCGAAGCCGGTGCTCGCGGGCTCACAGCGCGTGCACATGAGAGAAGAGGTGATTACCCGTAGCCGAGAGCATCAACGCACGCCTCGGCGGCGAGGTGGTTCCCCTACCGGCGAAGAGTTGTCTGAGAAACAAGGGGAGCTCTTCGAGCGACTGCGACAGTGGCGATTGCACGAGGCGCGCGAGAGAGGAGTACCTCCATACGTGGTGTTCAGTGATGCCACGTTGCTCGCGATCGCGACGGAGATGCCCCGGACGGACGAGGCTTTTCTTGCTCTGCCAGGAATCGGTCAGGCGAAGCGAGACCGGTACTGGCACGCTGTCGCTGCGGTGTTGCAAGCGCACGCTGCAAACGAAACGGCGACCCAATCACGATGATGAGCGACTTCCTGCCATCAACACCTCAAAAACGAGCTGTCCACACGGCAATCTGACGTTGCGAAAGTCGGCGGATCCCACGTATAGTTGATTCTCGGTGTGTTTCGCCGTTGTTTACCGTGCGCAGTTTGCTGTGTGAGGTTCGCGGAGGGGGAACCGCCGAGGGTCCCTGGGCTTAGTCCACACCCCCACGGCATACCTGCACCCGCTCATGCGTCAGCTGAGCAGCAGGTCAGTGATCACGCGAGTGGTCACGAATGCTCAAACCATTGCAGCATTCCTGTCACCGTGCAGGAGTAACAAGGAGAATCAGTGCCTACTATTCAGCAGCTGGTTCGCAAGGGGCGCAAGCCGAAGGTCACCAAGACCAAGGCTCCCGCGCTGAAGGCGAACCCCCAGCAGCGCGGCGTGTGCACCCGTGTGTACACCACCACCCCAAAGAAGCCAAACTCGGCGATGCGTAAGGTCGCTCGTGTGAAGCTTTCGAACGGAACCGAAGTTACCGCGTACATTCCAGGCGAGGGCCACAACCTCCAGGAGCACTCGATGGTGCTCGT
>CAZJOZ010000005.1:53674-66718 GCA_964547775.1 uncultured Leucobacter sp. | reverse complement strand
TCGGTCAGTGCTTGAAACTCGCCGTAGTGTTTCTGCACGTTCTCAACGACGACGAGTGGTTCGCCTGTGCTCATCTGGTCTCCGCCTCTGCTTCGTGGCTGCCTGAGCCGCGGGCATCAGTCAGCGCGAACTGGGATCAGGCGATGCTGACCAGACGGTCGTCATCGCCCCGTGTGTCTCAGAGCCTAGGCAGGGGAAGGCACGGAATGCTCGGGTCTTGAGGGTTTCTTGAGTGTCACGATATGGCAACGCCCGGGCTGTGGTGGTGTGGCCACGGCACTACTGGCGGGCGTCCTGGTAATACCTCACCGCGCCCGCGTGCAGGCCGATTGGGCTCGTAAAGATCGCTTGGCGTCGGTCGAGCGTACGTGCAGCGGGTACCTGCTCAGCGATGAGGGTGCGCGAGTCAAAGAGCACCCGAAGAAGGTCGTACACCAGATCATCCGGCGCTCGGGCTGAGGTGATGAGATAGTTCGGCACGGTCATGGTGACCGTTGGCTCCGTCAACCCGTATGTGCCGATGGGAAAGTCTGCCACCTGATACACGCCAGCGTAATCAGCATTGACTCGGTCGACGATCGACGCGTGAATGGAGAGCAGGCGAATCGGCAGCGTTCCTTGCAGCTGCTCGATCCCGGGTGTGGGTAGGCCACCAACCCAGAAGAACGCTTCGATCTCTCCGGCCTCCATTGCCGCAATGGACTCCTCCAGTCCCAGGGCGGTATCGGTTACCGCCTCTGTCGGCACGCCGGCAGCCGCAAGCAAACGATGCGCGATTCCCTGCACCCCCGACCCTTCGGCCCCCAAGGACACCACGCTGCCAGCAAGATCTCCCAGCGAGTTCACGCGTGAATCGGCAGGCACGACGACGTGGACATATTCGTCATACACGCGAGCTGCGGCACGGATCGGCAACGCCTTGTCAAACGCTCCTTCCGCACGGATCGCATCAACGGTGGTGTCACCCTGAGCAAACCCAGCGAGGGCCTCACCCGAGCCCACGAGGAGCAAGTTTTCAACGGATCCCTGGGTGTCGAGCACCGTGAACGTCTCACCCAGTTCTTTCGATGCAACCCCGGCAAGGGCCGCCGCATACCCGTAGTACACCCCAGAAGGGTTCCCTCCCGCGATGGCGTGTGGTTCGTTCGACCCACCACTTGCTTGGCATGCGACAACCCCGCACGCAACGATCAGCGCAAGCATCCCGCACACGGCACGACGAAGCGAACGCCTCCCGATTCCCCACCTCATGACGTTTCCCTTCCGGGCAAGCACAGCGTCACTGCGAGGCCACCGCCGTCTGCCGCTGCCACCCGCACCGCACCGCCGAGTGACTCGAGAAGGTCGGTCGCGATGGCAAGCCCAAGTCCCGATCCAGGCACATTCTGATCGCGCGGGCTGCGCCAAAAACGATCCGTGATGCGCTCAAGCTCCTTGGCGTCGACACCCGGGCCCCAGTCACGCACGGAAATCATGCTGTCGCCATCACGCCAGACCCTCACCTGAATCGCGCTGCCTGCCGGAGCAAATTTCAGCGCATTGTCGAGCACCGCATCGAGCGCGCTTTCCACTGCGGTTCGGTCAGTCAGGGCAAGCACTGTTTCCGGTGCCGTCACGTCGAACGTGACCCGACGAGCCTGCGCCACCGGTTGCCAGGCGCTCAGTCGACCCGCAACAATATCGCGCAGGTCGACCAAGGCAAAGGGTGAGTCTTTTTGCTCGGCTTTCGCCATGAACAGCAGGGTATCGAGCAGGCGAGTCATGCGCTGCCCCTCTTCCCTGGCCTTCTCGATATCGGCTTCCCAGCTGTCATCGAGGCCGGTTGCCAAATATTCCACCCGCATCAGCAGCGCGCCCAACGGGTTGCGCAGCTCATGCGAAGCGTTCAAGACGAATTCCTGTTGCCGTGAGACGACACGTTCAATCTCATCGGCCATTTGATTAAACACCCGGATCATCTGGCGCATTTCAGGGGGCCCGGTGTCGTCATCTATCCGCGCGTCCATCTCACCGTGCTCAATCGCTGCCATCGCTTCATCCACACGCCGCATGGGTTGGAGCACCCATTCCGACAGTCGCCACACGGCGATCACCAGCAGCGATGTCACCACCACGGAGACGCCGGCAAGCCACATCCACTGCGTCGCAATCTGCCCGCGAGGGCCCTCGGCGCTCGCGGCAATCATGACCACGCCAATGACACTGCCATCATCGAAGACGGGTTCAACCACCACCGCGTCACCCATCATCCAAGGAAAACCTGGCAGGGTTGTCTCACTGCGACGACCCGAGAGTGCAAGGGCAATCTGGGAGTCGACGTCTTCATCGAAGACGCGAGGTCGCACGCCGCCAGAGGCCCAGAGCGCGCCGGTACGGTCGAGCACGAAGACCTCGGCAGAGTACAGCTCGCCGTATCGCATCATGTCGTTCTCGATGAGGTTGGGGTTGCCTGCCCTCAAGGCATGGCTCGCTCGAGTGACGAAGTAATTCAGGTCGCCGAGCTGCTGGTTCATGAATGACTGCTGGATGCTGCGGCTCACACTCCAGGCATAGGCGCTGCCGAGGGCGAGGAGAATGCAGGTGAGTGGAACCAGCAACACCACAAACAGTCGGGTGCGCATGGGTTATCCGTTTCTCAGCCGGTAGCCGACGCCTCGCACCGTCTCAATCAGTGTGTCCTGACCGAACTTCCGTCGAATCGACCCCAGGTGCACTTCGAGAGAGCGTTTGAATCCGGTCCAGTCACTCCCCCAGACCTCGCGAATGATGCGATCACTCGGAACGACCACGCCGGGATACCTGGCGAGCACCGCGACGATATCGAACTCCTTCGGCGTGAGCTCGACATCCTCCCCTTCAACGCTCACCTGCCGGGTTGCGAAGTCGATATGCACGACGTCAACGCTGATGGTGTGCACCGCGTCGGCGTCAGGCGGCGCGGCATGCACCCGCCGGGTGACCGCTTCGATGCGGGCCACTAACTCGCGCACATCATAGGGTTTCACCACGAAGTCGTCAGCCCCCGCGTGCAGCCCTTTGATACGTTCCTCAACCTGGCTGCGTGCCGTCGCGATAATAATTGGCACGGCAGACACTCCGCGGATCCGCCGACAGACGTCGAGGCCATCCATGTCGGGAAGACCCAGGTCAAGCAGCACCACCTCGGTGTCTGCGCCGAGCGCTGCAAGCGCGTGAGCCCCGTCAGCCGCTCGTGCCGTGGCGTAGCCAGCCTTTCCGAGGAAGGCCTCGAGGGCGTCTGCGACACGGTCGTCATCTTCGACAATCAGAATCTTCATGTTCTGCCTACCCTAGGGCTTCTGCTCACCCCGCGCACGACACGCTTCACACACGCCAAAGAGATCCACCACGTGCTCGATCTCGGCGAAGCCGTGTTCGGCTGCCACCTGCGTGGCCCACTGTTCCACCACCCGCGCTTCGAGCTCTCGGGTATCACCGCATCGCCGGCAAATCAGGTGGTGGTGGTGCCCCGGCGTCGTGCATGAGCGGAACAGGTTCTCGCCCTCGGGCGACTGGAGAGAATCTGCCTCTCCTGCCGCCGCCAGCTGGGCGAGATTGCGATAGACGGTGGCGAGGCTAATGGTTGATCCCTCATCGCGAAGCACGGCGTACAGTTGCTGGGCACTCACGAAGCCCGTCGCTTCAGCAAGACGCGCACGCACGGCCTCCCGCTGCCAAGTGTTTCGTTTTGGCGCCGTCATCTCGACCCCCTCTTCGCACCGTGCCCGCGAAGCCGTTGCCACACCAGTGCGAACACAAAGACCAGCGTAGTCGCGAGCCCAATCGATCCCCCGGCAGCGACGTCGAATGCGCGAGACGCCCACAGCCCTAGGGCACCTGACGCAACTCCGAGGAGCGCGGAGATCACCGGAATCCACTCGATCCTTCGCACCACCAATCTCGCCGCGGCCGCGGGCGCGATGAGAATGGCGACGCCGAGGATCGCACCGACCGCAGGCATTGCGACCACGACTGCGGCTGCGATCACGGCGGTCACGATGAGCTCAACCGGCCAGGCACGATAGCCTGCCGCGGCGAAGCCGACGGGGTCAAACGTGTGAAATACGATACGACGCCAGCTGAGCGCGGTGATGAGGAACGCGACCACCAGCACCGCCACAGTAACAATGATGTCGCTGACGGTGACCGAGAGTGGCGAACCAACCAGCAGCGCTTCAACCGGCACGTCAAGGCCCGAATTCAACCCTGCAAGCAGGGTGCCAAGCGCGAAGCCGAGGGCGAGGACGATCCCGCTCGCGACCTGTCTGCCCTGGCCGGGAACTCGAGCAAGCACCGTCATCAACAGCACCAGCAGCACAGCACACAGCGCCTGGCCCAACAACAGGTTGTAGCCGAGCAGCGCGAACACGACTCCGCCGGGGAATGTGGCGTGACTGAGCGCTACCGCGAAGAATGAACGGCGGCGAAGCACAATGAGGGTGCCCGCAATGCCGCTGAGGAGTCCAAGGAGTGACACTTCGAGCAGTGCCATCGAGAAATAGCTCACGCCACGCCACTCCGCTCATGATGTGAAGCGGCGCGTCGTGCACGAGCCCCGATCACTCGCAGGCGAATCACCCGTGCGACGACCGCAACCCCATAGAGGGCGACCAACACCAGCACGACCATGGCTCCGGGAGAAACCGATGCGCCGAGCCGGACCGACCAGTCAAATGACCACCACAGCCCGGTGATACCGGCAATCAGCGGCACCGCAACGGCTGCCGGAATGAGGAGTGAGAAGCGTCGCGTGACGAGTCGAGCAACCGCCATGGGCACCGTGAGCAGGGCCACCACCATGAGCACGCCAAGTGCCTGAACACCTGCGACCACGAGGAGCGCGGTGGCGCAGGCAACCGCGAGATCCGTTGCGAGCGGCTTGAAGCCGGCCGCTTCGGCCCCGGCGGGATCGAACGCGCGGAACAGTTGCGCTCTGCCCGTGATCACCATGACGAGGATCGCGCATGCCGCCACGACAACGATCTGCCAAAACTGGGTGTCGGTGACGGTGAGGAGTTGGCCGAAGAGGAGATCCTGTAGTCCCGACACGTAGCCGCGCTGCCGGGACACCAGCACCACGCCGAGGCTAAAGAGTCCTGTGAGGACAACAGCGATTGCCGCGTCATTCCCCACTCCTTCGCGACGCTGAATCAGCGTGAACAATACCGCAGCGACGAGCGCGGCAACCAGGGCGCCGGGCAGCAAGGCGGCGGAGCCGCCGAGCGCCGCACCGATGACGAGCCCGGGGAACACGGCGTGTACGAGCCCGTCGCTGACGAACTCCATCTCGCGAAAGCTGATGCCAAGCCCAACCACTCCCGCGGCGAGCGCAAGAACAACGAGGGTGGCAAGTGCCCGCGCCATGAATGGCAGCTGCACCGCGTCAAAGAAGCTGAATTCCATACTCAGTCGATTTCGAAGAGGGGGCGTTGCCCCAGGTCATCGTCTGTGGTGTCGGTGTGTCCTGGCGTCGTGATGGTGTGCTGGTCAATCTCGACGGTCGAGTCGTGGAAGGCGTGCTGCACTGCTTCAAGGGTGAGCGCCTCGTCGAGCGGACCGAAGCTTGCGGGGTGGCCTGGTTCACCTGGCACATGCCCGGCCGCGAGCAGGAGTACGTGGGTGCATGACTGCTGAGCAATTTCTAGGTCGTGAGTGCTTACCAAGACGGTTCGTCCTTCGTCGCGGAGATCACGAACGAGCTGCAGGAGCACGTCACGGTTTTCACGGTCGAGACCATTGAATGGTTCGTCAAGCAGCAACAGTTGTGGGTCTGCAACGAGCGCTCGAGCAAGGATCGCGCGCTGTTGCTGCCCACCCGAAAGCTCGCCAAAGTGGCGGTGGGCGTATGGTCCGAGACCAACTCGTTCGAGTGCGTCGGTGACGGCGGCACGTCCCGCACGACCCAGCGGTCGCAGCCCGAGGGTTCGGTACAGCCCCATTGCCACAACCTGTCGCACGGTGAGCGGCAGTGCGGTGTCGCGGGCGTCAGATTGTGGCAGTGAGCCAATGAGCGGCCTCGCCGCTGCAGGCCGTAACCCGAACACCAGTGCCTCACCAGCGAGATGGTCTGCGAGACCGAGCAGGCCTCGCAACAGGGTGGATTTCCCCGATCCGTTCGGGCCGATCAACGCCACGGCACTGCCGGGGGCGATGTCGAGCGTGAGACTATCGACCCTGGCCACGCCCGCGTAGCCGAAGGCGGCGTGGTCGAGTCTGACCGCCGGTGTGAACTCGCTTTCGAGGGTCATGGCGCGACCTGGATCCCGTCAGGGAGTGGACCAGTGTCGTACCCCCAGCCCTGCATGATCACTCGGGTGTTGTGCACCATCGCCGCTACGTAGGTATCGGCACCGCTGGTCTCGCTGCCCAGCGAGTCAACATACAGCGCATCCTCATCGATGACCGTCACTCCCGCCTCATTCGCGACGGTCTGTGCAAGTTTTGGGCTGAGTGATGATTCGACGTAGATCGCTTTCACGCCGCGCTCCCGAATAGCGGCTATCAGGGCATCGATCTCTGCCGCGCTCGGTTCTGCGTTGTCTTCGAAGCTGGGCAGCAGGGCGCCTGCGTACGCAATATCGTAGTCGTGCAGGTAGTAGCGCAACGAGTCATGACCGGTCACGAGCACTCGTTCTGCACGGG
This sequence comes from uncultured Leucobacter sp., assembly GCA_964547775.1. Classification (GTDB taxonomy): domain Bacteria; phylum Actinomycetota; class Actinomycetes; order Actinomycetales; family Microbacteriaceae; genus Leucobacter. Next base: position 60,058 of record CAZJOZ010000005.1, on the reverse strand, counting down.
GCACGGTCGCGACCTGTGCAGCGATCCACTGGTCGAGCTGGGTGAGTTGCTCGATGTAGGCCTCGGCACGTGCCGTGAAGTCAGCGGCATGCGAGGGGTCTGCTTCGGCGAGGCCCTCCGCAATCTCGGTGACCATGTCTGCGGCGTAGCGGGGCGTCGTCCACAGGTGGGGATTCAGGTCACCGTGATCGTGGTCATCGTGGTCGTGATCATCATGCTCGTGTTCCGCGTGATCATGATCATCGTGCTCGTGCTCGTCACCTTCGGCTGCATCATGCCCATCAGCCTCACGAGTGATGGCTCGGGCCTCTGCGAGATCGATGCCTTCGCTTGCGTCGATGATCGTGCCGCCAAATCCGGAAGACGCCACGGCACGGTCAACGAAGGAATCGAGCCCGGCGCCGTTGACCACGAGCACATCTGCGTCAGCCAGCACCATCAGATCGGCCGGTGTCGGATCGAAATGGTGGGCCGATGAACCCGGAGCGAGGAGCCCGGTCAGTTCGATGTCTTCCCCACCGATCTGAGCGACGAAATCGGTGAGCTGGGTGGTCGTGGTGACGACGCGAAGCAGGTCAGAGGATGCTCCGGTGGGTTCGGTTGCAGAGCTGGTGCAGGCCGTGAGGGCCAGTGCCGCTGCTCCGATCGCGGCCGTAGCGACCAGTGTGGTGCGAGTGGAGTGAAACAGTGGGGTGCGCATGTGCGTCTTTCTAAGCCGGTGTGTCCGAGCGTCAGGATGAATCCCTAATGAGAATGAATCTCAACTATATCTGCTGTTAGGAATCGTTCGCAACAAGACAGATGTGTCCGATCGCCGCATAGGCTTGACTCGTGAGTTCTGTTCCAGCCAGGATCCCGGCACACACCGCCCTTGAGCAGCGCGATTCGATCCGCCGTGGTGAAATCAGCTCACGTGAACTCGTCGAAACGGCCCTGCGCAGCGCAGAGGCCGACGCCTCCCTCGGTGCCTTCATCAGCGTAGAGGCAGATCAGGCGCTGCGCGACGCACTCGAGGCTGATCGCTTGCTCGCAGCAACTCCGCGCGATGAACGGCGATCTCTGCCGCCCCTGCTCGGTGTACCGACCGCTCACAAAGATCTCGTGCACGTGCGCGGCTTCACCACCACCCACGGATCAGCCGCGGTACCCCACCGCAGAGCGACCCAGGATGACCCCATCGCCGCTGCAGTTCGCGCTGGGGGCGCCGTCTGCATTGGCAAAACCCAGGTGCCGGAATTCGGCATTGCGGGATACAGCGAGAACACCGTGGCCCCACCGGCTCGAAACCCTCACGATGTGAGTCGCACCGCTGGTGGGTCGAGTGGCGGCACCGCGGCCGCGATTGCCAGCGGCATGATTCCTGCTGCGGTAGCCAGCGATGCGGGTGGTTCCGTTCGCATCCCCGCCGCTGCCTGCGGACTGATTGGCTTGAAGCCGGGCCGTGACGCAGTTCCCGCTGATCAGCACCGCTCCCCCGCTGACCATCTCGCTCCGCCTCGCTTTGGCGTCTCAGGGCCGATCGCGCACACCGCACGCGACGCCGCACTCCTGTTTGACTCGATCACTGCAAACCCTCACGAACCGACCCTGCATGCGGTGACCCGGGCGCACGAGCTGCGCGGTCTGCGCATCGGTGTCAGCTTTGCATCACCCTTTGCAGCTGCGATGCCCATCACCTTCGATGCCGACGCAGAGGGGGCAGTGTCTCGTGCCGCGCGCCTCCTCATCGACGCCCACCATCACGTTGAAGAGGTCACTCTCACCTACTCATCTGACTATGCAGAGTGCTTCACCACCGTATGGACGAGGGCGCTGCTCACCATTCCACTCTCACCCCAAGCGGAAACCTTGCTCGGGCCCCTTGCGCAGTGGTTCCTCGAGCGTGCACGAGCTACCCCTGATGATGCCGTAGCGACCGCCCTGGGTGGGCTCCAGCAATTCATTGACCGCACCTCCGCTCAGTGGGGAGCGTTCGATGCCATCCTCACCCCGGCGCTGGCCTTCACGGCACCGCACATCGGCGACTTCTGGGTAGGCAGCCCTGAAGACGATTACCGCCTGCAGTGCGAGTGGGCACCGCACACGTCAATGGTGAATGTGGTGGGCGTACCTGCGATCACCGTGCCCATCCATGAAGATCGTCACGGTCTGCCGCGCGGGGTCCAGCTCATCGGCCGCACCGGCAGCGAAACGATGCTCCTTCAACTCGCCGAGGTGCTCAGCACCTCCCGATAGACAGCGAGCAATGCTCGGGTCGAAGCCGCCCAACTGTGACGAAGCGCATGCGCTCGCGCATTCGCCGCCAACCGCTTCCGCATGTCGTCATCCTGCAACAGCGTCATGATCACCTGCGACCACACGGCAGGGTCATCGGTCTCCAACAGGATCCCCGTTTCTCCGTCGACCACCGCCTCACGCAATCCGCCGGTCGCACTCGCAACCACGGGCACCCCAGACGCCGCAGCCTCAAGCGCCACAAGGCCAAACGTTTCTGAGTGAGACGGCACCAGCACCAGCGATGCACGGCGAATGCGTTCCGCGAGCAGCGTGCGACGCAATGCACCGTCGTATGCCGATGTGCTCAGCATGCCGGCCGCAGTGATTGCCTCATACAGCTGTCGCGCATACGCTTCCCCGTCGGGCGGTGGCGCTCCGATAATACGCAAGGATGGGCGCTGATCCTCGGGAATCTCAGCCACCGCAGCAACCGCAAGGTCGAAGCGCTTGAGCGGGTCGAGCCGCCCCGCAACAAGCACCTCATGACGTCCACCCTTGGCGATCCACTCCTCCTGCTCTTCGCGCTCACTCGCAATGCTGGGGCGAAACAGTCGCGTGTCCACGCCGGGTTTGACGACGCTGACGCGCGCAGCGTCACCGCCCAGGCGCTCCATCACGGTGGCGCGTTCGGCCTCGCTGACCGTGATGATGCGGTCGGCCTCGCGCGCGAGCCTCGCCTCTCCGGCAAGTCGTCCCGGCGCCTCCGGCCGTTCCCCTTCGGCGAGCGGGGTGTCAGCCGCGGCAGCGATCGAATGAAAACTCTGCACGAAGGGCACTCCCAGTTCGCCCGCAACCGGCCCGCTCGCGAGGCCCGAATACCAATGCTCAGCATGGATCAGGTCTACGGGATCCGCGCGAAGGTGCTCACGCAAGGCGTCGGCGAACGGTGCAATGAGTGCCTCGTGCTCACCCTTCGTCAGCAGTCTCGGCGGACCCGCGGCAAGGTGGATCACCCTGAGGCCCGGTTCAATCTCCAACACGTGGGGCTGATTCGCGTCGCTCCGCCGCGTCACCAGTTGTACGTCATGGCCGAGACGAGCCAGTTCTCGCGCGTGCGATCGCACGACCACGTTCATGCCGCCCGCATCTTTCGTGCCTGGCTCGTCGAGCGGTGACGTGTGCAACACGACAAAGGCGATGCGGAGAACAGTGTGATTCATGTTCCGACCATAGCGCGCACCGAATGCACCGTGTGTCACACAGGAATACGCTGTGCCCTGTCATCGTTGTGTTACACATCACCATTGCACCGCACACGCAGGGAGCCACTATGACCGCCTCGACCCACACCAGTGAATTTCGTGTCACCGGAATGACCTGCGCCAACTGTGAACGTCACGTGCGCGCTGAAGTAGAAACACTCCCCGGCGTGTACTCGGTGGAGATCAGCAAAGATACCGGCCTGCTCCGCATCACCTCCAGCGAAAAACTCTCTGACGACGAGGTGCTCGCGGCAGTTGACGAAGCCGGATATGCGGCGGCACGACTGCAATGACTGAGCCAGTGGCTGCGGAACGCACTCCCATCGAGCTTGACATTGGTGGCATGACCTGCGCATCGTGCGCGGCGACCATTGAGCGGAAATTGAACAAGCTCGACGGCGTCGAGGCAGCGGTGAATTACGCCACCGAAAAGGCTCACATTGCTGCACCCGCTGGGTTCGACCCCGCGGCGCTGATCGCTGAGGTAGAAAAAACTGGCTACTCTGCCCGCCTCACCGAACCACGCGAGAGCGCACACCATGCACACGCCGACGATTCAGGCACGCCGAATGCGACGCAGGATCCGGAGCTCGTCTCCCTTCGCCAGCGCTTGATCGGCTCGGTCTGGCTATCGGTGCCCGTCATTCTGATGGCAATGATCCCTGCGCTGCAGTTTCAGCACTGGCAGTGGCTGTCACTCACCCTCGCTTCACCCGTGGTGGTGTGGGCTGCGTGGCCCTTCCATCGTGCCGCCTGGATCAACCTCAGGCACGGCAACGCCACCATGGACACACTGGTGTCCGTCGGCACGGGCGCGGCCTACCTGTGGTCTGTGTACGCGCTCTTCTTCGGTCATGCCGGCACCCCCGGCATGACGCACGAGTTCCATTTCACGCTGCAGCCGAGCGATGGCGCGGGCAACATCTATCTGGAGGTTGCCGCCGGTGTCACCATGTTTCTGCTCGCCGGCCGCTATTTCGAAAAACGCTCGAAACGACAGGCGGGCGCCGCGCTGCGCGCACTCCTGGAACTCGGCGCAAAAGACGTATCGGTCCTTCGCAACGGGCAGGAAGCTCGCATTGCGATCGAGGAGCTGCGGGTCGGTGACGAATTTATCGTGCGACCGGGCGAGAAAGTCGCAACCGACGGGGTGGTGCTTGACGGCCACAGTGCCGTAGACACCTCATTGATCACCGGGGAATCGGTGCCGATCGAGGTAGGCGAGGGCGACTCCGTCATCGGTGGCACAGTCTCAACGAGTGGTCGCCTCGTTGTGCGAGCACGCCGCGTCGGCCGCGACACCCAACTCGCTCACATGGCGCAAATGGTTGAAGATGCCCAGTCAGGCAAGGCCGAAGTGCAACGTCTCGCTGACCGTGTCTCAGGGGTGTTCGTGCCCGTCGTGATTGCAATCGCCATCATCACCCTCGCCGCGTGGCTCTTCACTGGGGCCTCATTTGCGACGGCGGCGACCGCTGCGGTAGCCGTGCTGATCATTGCCTGCCCGTGCGCACTCGGCCTCGCCACACCGACTGCCCTGCTCGTGGGCACAGGACGTGGCGCCCAACTTGGAGTGTTGATCAAAGGGCCAGAGATTCTCGAGTCGACCCGACGCATCGACACGATCGTGCTGGACAAGACCGGTACGGTCACCACCGGCAAGATGGCGCTCGCTCAGGTGGTTCCCGCCGAGGGCACCGATCGTGGGACCCTGTTGCGACGTGTCGGCGCGGTCGAGCAAGCGAGTGAACACCCCGTCGCCCAGGCCATCGCTCGCGGTGTCGCCCGTGAGCTGGGTGTTGCCGTCTCGGCGCTCCCGACCGTCACCTCGTTTACCAACGCTGCCGGTAAGGGCGTGACCGGTGTCGTCGAGGACACCGTGGTGCTGGTGGGTCGACAGTCACTGCTCGACGAGTGGAGTATTGCCGCTCATCCTCGAATGCAACAGGTCAAGGCCGAGCTCGAAGCCAGCGGCCACACCGCAGTGTATGCCGCCTGGGATGGTGAAATTCGCGGCATTCTCGCAGTCGCTGACCGTGTCAAACCCACCAGCGCAGAAGCAATTCGCCAGTTGCAGCAGCTCGGGCTCACTCCCCTGCTCCTGACCGGAGATAATCACGCCGTCGCTCAGCAGGTTGCCGATCACGTAGGCATCACACAGGTTATCGCCGACGTCCTACCGGGGGACAAAGTGTCAGTGATCAGGTCGTTGCAGGCAGACGGCCGAGTCGTTGCGATGGTCGGCGACGGGGTCAATGATGCGGCCGCGCTTGCGCAGGCCGACCTGGGCCTCGCAATGGGCACCGGCACCGATGCCGCCATTGAAGCCGCAGATATTACCCTGGTGCGTGGCGACCTGCGCAGCGCCGTTGACGCGATCCGACTGTCGCGCCGCACGCTCAGCACGATTCGAGGCAATCTGTTCTGGGCGTTTGCCTACAACGTCGCGGCCATTCCGCTGGCAGCGATGGGCATGCTGAATCCGATGATGGCCGGTGCCGCGATGGCGTTCTCGAGTGTGTTTGTCGTGGGAAACAGCCTGCGCTTACGCCGTGTACGGAGCGTAGCCGACGGCTGACATCGCACAGCGCCACTTGAGGATGCCACTCCACGCATCATCGAACTGTTCTGACGTGGTCACATGTCCCGTTGCTCTCACATGTCCCAAGCTCAGGGGCAGCCAGGCCGTACTCGTGCCGCAGTGCCGAGCGCGCGGCATACCATCCTGGCAGGCCATGCACACCAGGGCCGGGATGCGCCGAAGACGATGCGAGGTAGATGCCCGGCACGGGCGTACGATGCGGTTCGCGAGACAGCGTCGGCCTCGCGAGCAACTGGCGCAGTGTGATGGCACCCGCACTAAAGTCACCGCCGTGATAATTCCGGTTGTACCGCGCAAGGTCGG
>CAZJOZ010000005.1:38033-53574 GCA_964547775.1 uncultured Leucobacter sp. | reverse complement strand
TCTCGCTCCGCGGCAAGAATCTCGGCCTGCGAACCGCCAAGGTGCACGGTTGGCGCTTCGGCCACCCTCGGGTCAGACCACGGAATTGGACCGTCAAGCACCAAGTCAACTTTGGTCGCACCGGCTCCGTATCGGAAACGGTTCAGCGCACGCCGATATTGCGCAGGGAACCGCTCGCCCACCATGGCCGCCATGTCGCGCGCAGACGTATCAAAAAGCACGGTGCCATACCCGCGGAGGTCGCGTATGTCATCGATCGGATGGTCGGTTTCGATCCGTCCGCCGTGAGCGAGAAGATCAGCGGCGAGCGCGTCGGTGATGGCCCGGGAGCCGCCGATGGGCACTGGCCACCCACTCGCGTGGCTCAGGGCGCCAAGCAGCATCCCCGTCGCCGCGGTGGCAAGTGACGGTATGCGGCCAACACTGTGTGCGGCGACCCCGGTCAGCAGTGCGGGCGCAGCGTCCTCGTGAAAACGAAGGCTCCGCAGGGGCGTTCCTTGCTCGACGACACGAGCACCGACGAGAAGCGCCGCCCCAACATGTGGAGGGAGCCTCGCCATGGTCGGACCCAGCACCACACTCAGCACGTCGTCGAGGTGACGGAGGATCGGACGATACCACCGAGCATAGGCAGCGCCGTCACGGCCGAGTTGATGTGCCGTGCGCGCAAGGTCACGGTAGGCAATCACGGCACGTCCGGTCGCACCGCCGCCTCCGCGAGAACCATCGAGCGGGTGCGCATAGGAAGCGTCAGGCACCGCGAAACGCATGCGTTTGGTGAGTTCGAACTCACGAAAAAACCCGGTTGCCAGCGCCATCGGGTGGATCGCCGAGCACACATCGTGAAGCACCCCTGGCATCACGTGTTCCGTCGTGCGCGTGCCTCCGCCAATGGTGTCCGCCGCTTCATACACCGTGACCGGGACTCCCGCGCGTGCGAGGGTGACCGCCGCGGCGAGTCCGTTCGGGCCCGCGCCAACCACCGCTGCTGGTGACAGACCCGGTGCGCTCATCACTAATCGAGCAGGAGCGCGGGCTCTTCTATGATCGATGCGACGTCCGCGGTGAAGCGAGAAATGACGTCTCCGTCGACAACCCGATGGTCAAACGAACCACCCACGGTCGTGACCCAGCGCGGAATGACTTGGCCGTCCACCACCCAAGGTTTTTGCTTAATTGACCCCATCGCGAGAATGCCGACTTCACCGCGATTCAGAATGGGAGTGCCGTAGTCGATACCGAACACTCCGAAGTTGGTGATCGTCATGGTGCCATCCTGCATATCCGCCGGCGTGGTGCGACCAAGACGAGCCGTTTCGGTGAGGGTCTGAATCGCCTGAGCGAGTTCAATCAGGCTGAGATCCTGCGCGTCCTTAATATTCGGAACCACAAGACCCCGCGGAGTGGCCGCTGCAATTCCCAAGTTCACATAGTTGTGAACGATGATCTCTTCATCGGTCCAGCGGGCGTTCACCTCTGGGTTGCGGCGCACCGCCCACAGCAGCGCCTTCGCGAAGATCAGGAGCGGCGACACTTTCACGCCCTCAAATTCGCTCGACTGCTTGAGTCGCTTCACGTATTCCATGGTGCGGGTCGCATCCACGTCGACAAACACGCTGACGTGCGGCGCTGAGAACGCCGAGGCAACCATATTTTCGGCAATGTGCTTGCGCACCCCCTTCACCGGGAACCGTTGCTCTCGCACGCTCAGCTCTTGCGGCCTCGATGCTTCACGGAAGAGCCCATCCCCGGCAGTCTCGCGCAGCACATCCTCGCGAAGGATCTCGCCGGCATGCCCGGTGCCGACGACTTCGGCGAGATCAACGCCGAGGTCCTTGGCAAGCTTGCGAATGGGGGGCTTCGCAATAATGCTGTTCGCGGCTTGGAGTGCTGGGGCATCAACTGCCCGCTGGGAATCACCGCCCCGTACCCGAGTACCCGAGCGACGACTCTTTGCCGGCGCAACGGTGCCGTAGCCCACGAGGACCGCGCCGCCCTCGTCACCGGGAAGGCTATCAGCGGCGCCTGTCGCACCCGCAGGTGACGTCTCGTCTCTGACTTCAGCGCCTTGACGTGTCGTTTCGCTAGGCTCCGCGCTTTGCGTTTCGCTAGGCGCCGCGTCTCGTGCTTCGCCGCCCTCGGCTCCGACGCGAATGCGCAGAATGTCTTGCCCCACGGGCACGGTCTGGCCGACCTCAACCAACAACTCAGTCACCACACCCGCAAATGGCGAGGGGAGTTCGACCAGCGACTTGGCCGTCTCAATCTCACACACCACCTGGTTCAGCTCGACTGTGTCTCCGGCCGCCACCAGCCAGGTCACAATTTCGGCCTCGGTGAGCCCTTCTCCCACATCGGGAAGGGGGAACGTCTGCTCGCTCATGCCTGCTCCTTAGTAATTCAGCGCGCGATCGACAGCCTCGAGCACCCGGTCAGCGTCTGGCAAGTACACGTGTTCCAGTTTCGCAGGCGGGAAGGGCACATCGAAGCCGCTCACACGAAGTGGCGGCGCCTGCAGCGAGTAAAACGCGCGCTCCGCAAGCGTTGCCGCGATTTCACTACCGAGGCTGGCGTTGCCCTGTGCCTCTTGCGCCACCACGAGGCGACCGGTTTTTTGTACTGACGTCACAATGGGGTCGTAGTCAATGGGAGAGAGGCTCCGCAGATCAATCACCTCGAGGCTCGTGCCTTCACTGGAGGCAATCTCGGCGGCTTGCAACAGGGTGGTCACCATCGCACCGAACCCAACGACCGTGCAGTCAGACCCCTTTCGCACGACAGTGGTGCGGTGGAGCGGCGCGGCGAGCGCCAGGGGATCAACCTCGCCCTTCTGCCAGTACTTCGCTTTGGGTTCGAAGAAAATCACTGGATCGTCTGAAGCGATTGCCTGTTGCATCATCCAGTAGGCGTCGTGCGCGTTCGAAGGCGCAACCACCCTCAGTCCTGGCGTGTGCGCAAAGTACGCTTCGGGGCTCTCTTGATGATGCTCGACCGCTCCGATGTGTCCGCCGTATGGCAACCGAATCACTACGGGCATCGGTTGCGTGCCATCGGTTCGGCTCGTGAGTTTCGCCAGTTGCGTCACAATCTGATTGAACGCGGGGAACACAAAACCGTCGAATTGAATCTCTACCACGGGTCGATACCCCGCCATGGCGAGACCGATCGCGTGGCCGACGATGCCCGCCTCGGCAAGCGGAGTGTCAATCACCCGTGCGGATCCGAACTCACGTTGGAGTCCGTCGGTTACACGGAATACTCCGCCAAGAGGGCCGATATCTTCGCCGAGCAGCACCACGGTTGGGTCTGCGCGCATCGCGGCCCGCAGACCCTCGTTCATTGCTTTTGCGATCGGCAGCGGTTGACGCTCAGTCAGGGCAGTGGGAGCGCTCATGCGTCACCTCCGAACGATGCTTCATAGCGGTCAAGCCACTCGCGCTGTGCAACCATAACCGGGTGAGGCTCGCTATACACGTGCGCAAACATGGTCTCCATGCCTGGTTCAGGGAGCGCGAGAATCTCGTCGCGAGTCTTCGCCACGGTGGTCTTGATCTGCGCTGCGGATTCCGCAAAGAAGTCGTCGGTGACGCCCAGTTCGCGCAGGTAGGTTTCAAACCTCACCAACGGGTCCTTGTCTCGCCAACTTTCGACCTCCGTCGTTTCGCGGTATCGAGTGGGGTCGTCGCTGGTCGTGTGAGCACCCATGCGATAGGTCAGCGCTTCGATGTATCCCGGCCCCTCTCCCGCACGAGCGGCATCGAGGAACCGTTTCGCAACCGCATAGCCTGCCAGGGGGTCGTTGCCGTCAATCTGTACGGCACGGAGGCCGAATCCGAGGGCGCGGCGATAAAAGGGAGTGCGTGACTGTCGTACAGACGGCACCGAAATAGCCCACCCGTTGTTTTGCACCACGTGCACCAGCGGCGCTTGGAAGCTCGCGGCAAACACCATCGATTCGTTCACGTCGCCCTGGCTGGTGGTGCCGTCACCGTAGAATGCGAGCGTCGCGGCATCGGTGGGCACCCCGGCTGCCCCGGGATCAAGTGACGTATCACCCTGTGCACGTTTCGCGTCAAGGACCTGGCCGAGCGCGAAGCCTGAGGCATGCTGGGTTTGCGCTCCAAGCACCAGGGTGTACAGGTGACAATTGCCATGGGCCGGGTCAGTCACATCCCAGCCACCGTGGGTGACTCCACGAAACTGGCCAGCAATCGCCGAAAGCTGCACCCCACGCACGTATGCGACCGTGTGCTCACGGTAGGTCGGGAAGAGGTGATCCTGGGGCTGCGCTGCGTGCGCAATACCGACCTGGCCGCCTTCTTGCCCCATGCTGGGTGCCCAGAGTGCCAGTTGCCCCTGACGTTGCAAGTGGGTGCACTCAATGTCGAACGCGCGGACCGTCGCCATCGCGAGGTACCACTGCTTGAGCTGGGCAAGATCGACACTCTCAAGTTCTGCCGCATACTCTGCTGCGGTGGATGAAGGCGAATAGCGCCCCTCATCGTCGAGAAAGCGAATTGGCTCAGGATCGCGCCAGTCTGGCCCGAAGGGTGTTGTGTCGCTCACCCAGCCCAGTGTAGTTCTCACGCATCACGACTCACGCATGTGAGCCCTGTTTCGCACCGAATCGCCAGAGACAGAGGGTGGAGAGCGTCGCTAGGAAGTGCCAGACTGGGTGCCATGAGAACCGTGATTCGTGTGCTGGTTGGTGCGTTCGCCCTGTGGCTGACGACGCTCATCGTCGGTGGCAGCGGCGATCATGGCGTATGGATTGTTCCCATCGGTGATGGACCATACGACAAACTGGTGACCCTGCTGCTTGTCGCACTGCTATTTGGCCTCGTAAACGGCACACTCGGCAAGATCGTTCGCATCGTCTCAATCCCGCTCTACATTCTGACGCTTGGCCTCTTCGGTCTCATCGTGAATGGCATTCTCATTGGAGTTGTTGCCTGGCTTTCAGGGCTTGCCGGATTCGGCCTCCAAATCGGAGGCTTCTGGTGGGGCGTGCTCGGGGCTTTTGTGCTGTCAATTCTCTCGGGCATCATGAATGGCTTGCTCGGCACGGGCAAGCGGCGGGATCGCTAACCCGAGCCCCCAGCACTTTTCCTTCTGCGTAGTGGAAGAATAGGGACTGGTCGATCCCGCGACCACCTACGTTCACACCCGGAGAATGCCCATGTCCTCGCTCCCCCTGCAGCCCATTAGTCCGCTCGACGGCAGATACCAGAAGCAGGTCGCAGCGATCGGTGACGCCCTCTCTGAGGCCGGCCTGAACCGAGCGCGGGTGCACGTTGAAGTGGAGTGGCTCATCTACCTGACCTCTCATCGACTGCTGGGTTCGAACCCGCTCACCGCAGCAGAGGTGACACAGTTGCGCACTTGGGCTGCGCAGTTCGGGCAGCCAGAGATTGACCGGCTCGCTGAGATTGAGGCGACGACCCAACACGATGTCAAGGCAGTCGAATACCTCGTTCGTGAGCAGTTGTCGCGGCAGCAGCTCGATCACATCGCTGAACTCACCCACGTCGCATGCACCAGCGAAGACATTAATAACCTGAGCTACGCTCTCACCGTCAAGCAGGCAGTCTCTGACGTGTGGCAACCAAAACTCGATGCGGTCATCGTCGAGCTGACCCGCCAGGCTGAGCTCTACCGCGAACTTCCGATGATGAGCCGCACCCACGGGCAGCCTGCGACCCCCACCACGCTTGGCAAAGAGCTGGCCGTGTTCGTGTACCGCTTACAGCGGCAGGTTCGTCAGATCGCACAGATCGAATACCTTGGGAAATTCTCCGGCGCCACCGGAACCTTCGCCGCCCACCTCGCCGCTGATCCGACGGTGGACTGGCAAGCAGTCTCACGCGAGTTCGTTGAGGGTCTCGGGCTGGACTGGAACCCACTGACCACGCAGATCGAGTCGCACGACTGGCAGGCAGAACTGTACGCGCGCATCAGCCACACCAACCGCATTCTGCACAACCTTGCGACCGATGTTTGGAGTTACATCTCCATCGGCTATTTCAAGCAGATCCCCGTCGCGGGCGCGACCGGTTCATCCACCATGCCACACAAGGTGAACCCGATTCGATTTGAGAACGCGGAAGCAAACCTGGAACTGTCAAATGCCATCCTTGATTCCCTTGCTGCAACGCTGGTAACCAGCCGCTGGCAGCGAGACCTCACCGATTCGTCGGCGCAACGGAACATTGGCGTGGGTCTCGGCCACTCTGTGCTCGCACTCGACAATATTCTTCGCGGTCTGGGCCAAATCGATGCCGACGAAACCGTGATCGCGGCAGACCTTGACGCGAACTGGGAGGTACTCGGTGAGGCGATACAAACGGTGATTCGTGCTGAAGTCACGGCGGGGCGCTCCACCATTGCCGACCCCTACGCGGCGCTCAAAGAGCTCACTCGCGGGAAGCGCATTGGTCAGGCTGACCTGGTGGCATTCGTGTCTGAGTTGGAGATCGGCGACGAGGCAAAAGCTCGGCTCCTTGCCCTCACCCCGGCAACGTACACCGGCGACGCAGCGTCGCTACTCTCACACCTCTGACGCATCGTCGACCTGTATCGCTAGCATGATGGTGTGAACACACACCGTTCCACCGGCGACGTCGCCACAGGAGAATCTGCTCACGAGCGTCACCCACCGGAGATGCCTCGCCGCATTTCGCTGCTTGCCGTACTCGATGAATTTTTCTTCATCTTCGCGGGAGTGGCCGCGGTGTGGCTCGCCTGGCTCGTTTTGCAGCAGAGTTTCCATATTGGATGGTGGGGCATTGTGCTCGCGGTGTGCTTCTGGGGCCTCCTCGCGTATCTGGTGCTTCCACGCATTCACCGGGTGCTCACCACCATCTATGTTCCCGACTACTTCATTGGGCGCACCCGCACGAGTGACGGTCTGCTGGGCGACCCAATCAATCTCGCACTGCTCGGTGATGAAGCGGGGGTGCACCACGCAATGCGCACGGCAGGCTGGACCCTCGCCGACCCTGTCACCTTTCGCAGTTCCCTGCGCATCGTCACCTCCACGCTCACTCGAAAGAGCTATCACGAGGCCCCCGTCAGCCCCCTGTATCTATTTGGCCGCGTGCACGACTTCGCCTACCAGCAGGAGGTCGCAGGAAACCCCGCGAAGCGCCACCATGTCCGTTTTTGGCGCACCCCAGATGGGTGGTTATTGCCGGGGGGAGCACGGGTCGACTGGCTCGCCGCGGGCACGTTCGATCGCGCGGTGGGCCTGTCGCTGTTTACCCTGCAGGTAACGCACCGAATTGATGCAGACACAGACATTGAACGAGACCACATCATTCGTACTGTTCGAGAAGCGAACCCCGATGTTGGACTGCGCGTGATCAAAGACTTTTCAACCGGCTATCACTCCCGCAACGGAGGTGGTGACAGCATTCGCACCGACGGAAACTTGCCGATCCTTGATGTGCGTACAAGAGCGGCACTCGACACAGCCCAAGAAGGCTCGCCCGCTACAAATGGCACGGCCGCCGAGGGTGTTACGACCGCCCACACGCCCGGCCCTGCATCTGAGGGGGCTCGATGAGTTCTCGCGAACCAGAGAAACGAGCCGCCATTGAGCCGGCCGCGGCGCTCCTGTCACACGATGACGTGTCTGCGGTTGGCGACAAACGTCCCCTGACCACGGTGCTCGGCGCCGTCTTCGTGTGGGCTCGTGCGCTTGCTGGCGTGCTGTGGATCCTCACGTTCTGGCTGCTGTGGCCAGAAATCATGGAACTCGCCGACGTGGAGGGCAGCGATGCTCCGCTCGTTTTCGGGCTCATCGTCGGCATCAGCGGGCTCGTCGTTGTGGTGCTGCTTGTTCTCGGCTGGGCCATTTGGAAAGGGAGCAATGTCGCCAGAGTGCTCGTGATGTGTGTGCTGACGGTGAGTGTCATCACGTCGGGGGTGGAATATTTCGTGGGAGGCCAGGAGATCACGATTCGCACGACCCTCCTCACCGTCGCACTCGACATTCTTGTGTTGCTGGCGCTTTCGGGCAGGGACGCGCGATCGTGGGCGCGTCGTCCCAAGCCCCGGCGGCATTAGTCGCAGCGTGGACCGTGGAGGGAACCCGGGCGTACACCCGGGTACCTTCGGTTAGTGATCGCGATCCGGTCCCTGAAGATCTTTTCTGGCCTCGATATCTTCGTCGCTCGGGTTTCCACCGAGACCGAGCAGCGCCAAGACAATCAGCACGACGATGAAGACAATTCCGGCGACAATTCCTGCCTTCCCAAAATCGGCGACACCTTCAGGGGTGCGAAGCACGAGAAGCACGACCAGTCCCGAAAAAACGGCAAGGACACCCGCGAAGAGCAAGAATTCGGCTGGCCGCAGACGATCCTTCCGTGAGGGGGTCTGGGGCTGTTCGGGTGAAGTTGGTTCAGTCATCGTTTTTCTACTCGTCAACAGTTATCGCTCGATTGCATCGGCGTCTGAGGTGTTCGGCTGGGCCGAGGGGGCAGCTTCAAAGGCGGAGATCCCGAGGAAGACGCCACGAATAATCGCGTACGCTCCAAAGAACCCTGTCACCGCGATCGGATCCTGTGCAACGAGAATCACGAGCACCGTGAGCGCAATGCTGAGCAGAAGCGAGGGCAACGCAACCCGACGAGGTTGCACCCCGCGCACGAGGCGCATCAGCGTAATAGCGGCAGTGAGCGCTGCCCACAGTGCGATCACGAGCGCAAGACCCACCGCATCGGTCACCGCAAGCAACGCACCTGCGGCGCCGAATGCAACCACGGCGCGCGCAGCGATCCACCAGCTTTCAGCAGTGCCACGGTTGACGAGATACTCGACAATGGTGGCAACACCGATCAGCACGAGGGTGACAAGCACAATCATGACATCGAAGGCAACGACGTGATGCATTGTGGCGGTCAACGCGATTATCACACCGGCGAGGAACAGCACCGCTGCTCGCAGCACTTTTGCCAGGCGCACCGATCGGCCTTCTGCGGGCGCTGAAGGGGGTGATGGTTCGTTGACAGCATGCATGACGCGCACCCCTTTCTCAGCCGCCCACCAGTCTATCCTGCCCCGTCTGAGAGCCTCGTCTGCGGGCACCCACTTCGAGTTCGAGTGCTACAGCCCGCTTGGCATGTCCTTGAAGCGTGAGTAATGCCCCTGGAACGCAACCGTGACCGTACCCGTCGGACCATTTCGTTGCTTCGCCAGGATCAGGTCAGCCTCACCGGCTCGCGGATTGTCTTTCTCATAGGTGGATTCGCGATGCAGGAGGATGACCATGTCGGCGTCTTGCTCCAGCGACCCAGATTCGCGCAGATCACTAATGGCTGGCATCTTGTCTGAGCGTTGCTCAGATGCACGATTCAACTGTGACAGCGCGACGACTGGCACCTCGAGTTCTTTCGAGAGGAGCTTGAGGGCACGCGAGAACTCACTCACCTCTTGCTGTCGACTCTCTGCTTTCTTCCCCGACGACAGCAGCTGCAGGTAGTCAATGACCACCATCTTGAGGTTGTGCCGTTGCTTCAGCCGTCGACATTTCGCGCGAATCTCAACGAGGGTCAGGTTCGGGCTGTCATCGATGAACAGTGGTGCGTCATTGATGCGCGCCTGCGTTGCGGCGAGCTTCTGAAAGTCACGGCTATCGAGTTGCCCTTTTCGGAGCACCTGGAGCGGAATCTCGGCTTCAGCGGAGATGAGGCGCATCGCAATCTCAGCACGACCCATCTCGAGTGAGAAAAATACGGTGGTTGCTTCATTGTGAAGCGCCGCAGATCGCGCAACGTCAAGGGCGAGGGTTGACTTACCCATCGCGGGGCGTGCTGCGATGATAATCATTTGACCCGGCGCGAAGCCGTTGGTCTTTTCGTCAAGTTCAGCGAAGCCGGTGGGCACGCCGAGCATGCCGCCCTCTTGCATTTGCGCCTTCTCGATCTCGTGGACCGCGGCTTCGACCGCCGATGAGAGCGGCACATAGTCTTCGGTGCGCTCCGCACCGGTGACGGAATAAATCTCAGCCTGCGCCTGATTGACGAGGTCAACTGCCTCGCCTTCGCCGGCGTACCCCATTTGGGTGATGCGGGTGCCCGCCTCAACGAGACGCCGAAGCAACGCTTTCTCGCTGACAATTTCGGCATAGAACGATGCATTCGCGGCGGTGGGAACGATGCTCGTGAGGGTATGGAGGTACTCAACTCCCCCAGCGCGCTGCAGATCACCGGACTTGGTGAGCTGGTCAGTAATCGTGATGACATCGGTGGGCTCGCCCTGTGCGTAGAGGGTGAGCACTGCGTCATAAATGACCTCGTGCTTCGGCACGTAGAAATCGCTGCCGTGAAGCACCCCAGTGACGTCAGCTGTTGCGTCTTTTGAGAGCATCATTCCACCGAGCACGCTTTGCTCAGCGAGAAGGTCATACGGTGGGGTCCGTTCGAAGCCCCGGACATCATCTGAGTATTCGGGGGGCGCATCGGGAATTCCGAGATGAGCTATCGACAACACCTTCTCCTTTCTCTGAGCAATACACGCAACGTCACACCGTCACCACTCCGGTACACCCAGTAGACATGAGACCACCGACACTCACGTTAGGGCGCTGTCGCAAGCCCAGCAAACTGACCGCCCATGTGCCTGTGGATAAGTCGGTGAATAACTCACCGTGCACTCGTGAGTTTTATCCCCACATCTGTGAATAACTTGTGGACAGAAATGCTATATTTATGAAAATTTATATCATGATCAGGAGTTTTACATTTCCACAACTGTGAACATGGACAACCCTCAGGTGAAGCTTGAAGCCTGTCGTGCGGCCCAACCTGTGGACAAATATCGTGAGTCTGGGTCGCTGTCAAGAGCACACAGCCAATTCTTTTCCTTGGATCCGAATATATTGATCCGTGTCGACTTCGCTCCACAGTGGGTGGCTCATGAGTCGAGAAATTCGGTGGCAGTCTCGGAGCAAGAAGAAGAAAGACTGAGGGCGGAGACTTTCGTCTCCGCCCTCAGTCTTTTTCGAACTGACGTTACTTCTGAGCAATCACCTGAAGCACGATTTCAGCCTTCACGCCCTCGTGCAGGTGCACGATCGCGTTGTACTCGCCGGTCGTCTTGATCGTCGGCAGCGTGATCTTACGCTTGTCGATCTCACCAATTCCAGCCGCGGCAACCGCAGCAGCAACCGCAGCGGTCTTCACCGAACCGAAGAGTCGGCCTTCGGCACCGGTCTTTGCGTGGAGGCGAATCTTGCCTTCCTGCAGCTTCGCCTTCAGCGACTCAGCTTCTTCAGCCGTTGCGATAGCGCGAGCTTCGCGAGCCTTTCGAATCTGTTCAACCTGCGACTCACCACCGCGAGTCCAGTGCACCGCGTACCCCTGAGGAACGAGGTAGTTACGGGCGTACCCGTTCTTTACGTCGACGACGTCACCGGCACTGCCGAGACCTGCGACCTCATGTGTCAGAATCACCTTTGCCATGATTCTCCTCCTTAGCGGCCGCTGCCGGCGTAGGGGAGCAGTGCCATCTCGCGAGCGTTCTTCACTGCCTTCGCGATCAGTCGCTGTTCCTGAACCGACACACCAGTGATGCGACGGGCGCGGATCTTGCCGCGCTCAGAAATGAACTTACGGAGCGTTGCGATGTCTTTGTAATCGATGACGCCCACGGTCTGCTTCTTGGCCGGTGCAAGAACCTTTGCGTTCTTCCCGCGACCTGGCTTGCGACCTGCGCCGCCTGCCTTTCCTGCCATGATGTTCTCTTTTCGTGTTATCTGCCCTCAACAGGGCCAAGCTATTTAGAAGGGTTGCTCGTCGTCAAAACCTGAGCCGAAGCCGCCACCCTGAGCGTTGCCCGCACCGGTTGGACCGTTGGAGCTTGCCCAAGGATTGTCGGTGCCTCGCGATGCCGCCGGCTGACCCCACTCGCTTTGCGCGGTGGGCTGGCTGCCGAAGCCGCCACCCTGTCCTCCGCGCGACGGTACACGCGTGACCTGGGCGGTGGCGTACCGCAGCGAGGGACCGATCTCGTCCACATCAAGTTCGTACGAAGTCCGACGCTGACCGTCTTTGTCTTCGTAACTGCGCTGACGCAGGTTACCGCGTGCGATCACACGCATACCCTTGGTCAACGAGTTCGCGATGTGCTCTGCGAATTCACGCCAAACGGTGGCACGGAGAAACAGAGCGTCTCCGTCTTTCCACTCATTCGTCTGGCGATCAAAGGTACGCGGGGTTGACGCAATCGTGAACGACGCGAACGGCACACCGCTTCCGGTGAATCGCAGCTCAGGATCAGCGGTGAGGTTGCCCACCACCGTGATCACGGTCTCGCCGGCCATGGCCTACGCGCCCTGCTTCGCGGCCCGAGCGGCCTTTGCCTGATCGTGCTTTGCCTGCGCTGCACGCTGTGCGATGAGCTCATCTGCGCGGAGCACCTTCGTGCGAAGCACCGCTTCGCTAAGGCTCAGCTGACGATCGAGCTCTGCGGTGGCCTCAGGGGTCGCGGTGAAATTCACCACAACGTAGATGCCTTCGCTGTGCTTGTTGATTTCGTAGGCGAGACGACGCTTGCCCCAAATGTCAACCTCTTGGACCTCGCCACCCGCGGTGCGAATAACGCCCAAGAACTTGTCGATGCTCGGAGCCACGGTACGCTCGTCGATCCCGGGATCGAGGATAACCATGAGTTCGTAAGGATGCATTACTGACCCACCTCCTTCGGACTACACGGCCACAGGATTTCTGTGGCAGGAGGGTGTTTATGCATGTGCCTGGATGATTCGCCGATTGCGAAACACACAGACAACCTACCTATCGTAACAGGTCAGCGTCTCCGATACGACTCTTCCGCACCAATTGGATGACGCTGCCCCCCCACATGTACCACGTCTTCGCCATCGATTGAGAGCTGAGTGGCATGAGCTCGCAAGGCTGCCACCTTACGATCGAACCAGGGCGAGATGTCATACCGTTCGATGCCCTCTGCATCGGTACCGGAGTCCGGCGCCACAATCTCCCAAAACGGAAGATCGAGCGCATGCGCCACCGCACGAGCAAGCTGGTGTGCACGCACATGATCGGGGTGACCATATCCGCCCCCGTCGTCATAGCTGACGAGAGCCTGCGCACCGGCCTCAAACGCGGCAGCCAGCAAGTCATTCAGCGCTTCGACTGCGGGAACGGAAGTGAGCGCATCGGGCCCCGCCTCTCCGCTTGCCTCGGCACGGCCGTCGGCTCCCCAACGCATCCCCGAGTCCTCATAAATCACGGGGTCAAGCCCCGCCGCACGAGCGGGCGGCGCCCCAAGGAACGCATGGCGTGCGACACCAAGCATGCCCAGTGCGGTACGAAGTTCGTTTTGCCGTACGACCGCGAGGCCATGGGTGCCCGCGAGTGCCTGCAGCGGCCCAGGCATCACTTCGCCCTGCTCGCCACGCGTCAGGGTAACCAACAGCGGCTCACGACCGGCTTCGGCGAGCGCCGCAAGCGTGCCGCCGGTGGTGATGCTCTCATCGTCGGGGTGTGCGTGCACGAACATGACCCGTGCGCGCCCATCGAACCATGTCTCAACACTCATTGCTGTCCTGCCCACCACTCACGCAAGCGAGCTTCGGCCGCTTCCTCGCCGATCGGCCCCTCATCAAGGCGCAACTCGAGCAAGAAACGGTAGGCCTCGCCCACCTTGGGGCCCGGTCCGATGGCGAGCAAGCGCATGATCTGTTCACCATCAAGTTCGGGACGCACCGCAGCAAGCTCCTCTGCCTCTGCAAGCTCCTCGATCCTTCGCTCAATATCGTCATACGCGTGCTCGAGCCGCTCCGCCTTGCGACGATTTCGCGTGGTGACGTCAGCACGAGTGAGGATGTGCAGCCGCTCGAGCTCTTCACCAGCATCTCGAACGTATCGGCGCACCGCTGAATCGCTCCAGGGTTGGTCACTGTAACCGAAGAACCGCAGGTGCAACTCGATCAAGAGAGTAACCCTCTTGATCGTGTCATTGTCGAAGCGAAGTGCTTGCAGGCGCTTCTTCGCGAGCTTGGCACCAACCACATCGTGATGGTGAAACGTGACGCCTCCTCGTTCGAACCGACGAGTCGAAGGTTTCCCAATGTCGTGTAACAGCGCCGCGAGACGAAGCACCGTGTCGGGGGAGGGATCGTGCGCGCGCGTCTGCTCCAAATCAATCGCTTGGCGAAGCACCGTCAAACTGTGCTCGTAGACGTCTTTGTGTCGGCCGTGATCATCCTGTGTGGCTAAAAGTGCGGTCAGCTCAGGAAGGAATCGATTCGCAAGGCCCGTCTCAACGAGCAGACGCACACCAGGAATCGGGTCCGCGGTGTTGATCAGCTTGACGAACTCATCGCGCACCCGCTCTGCGGAAATAATGTCGAGGCGTTCAGCAAACTCAACCATGCCGTGCCGCACTTCTGGCGTCACCTCAAACCCAAGCTGTGAGCTAAACCGAGCAGCTCGCATCATTCGCAAGGGATCATCGCGAAAAGAAACCTCAACCGGCCCGGGCGTAGCGATCTTTCCGGCGAGCAAGTCTTCCACGCCGCCTGACACATCAATGAGACGCATTGAAGGCAGCATCAAGGCAAGCGCGTTGATCGTGAAATCCCGGCGTACAAGGTCACCCTCAATGGTGTCACCAAACTTCACGGCTGGCTTTCGTGAATCCTGCTGATAGCTATCGGCACGAAACGTCGTGATCTCAACCTGGTTGCCGTACACCTGCGCTGCGATGGTGCCAAAGTCACGGCCCACATCCCAGATCGAATCAGTCACCGTTTCGAGGATGGCCCGAGTTTCGTCGGGTCGGGCTGAGGTGGTGAAATCAAGATCAGTCACCTCGCGCCCGATCAATGCGTCACGGACGGGACCGCCAACAAGCGCAAACTGGTGACCGGCGGCGTCAAACGCTGTTGCCAGAGTGCTCACCGTTCGTGACTCAGCGATGGCACGCATGGCAGCCATCGATTCGGCAAGAGAACGCATGTGTTCAAGGGTACCCGTCGTCACACCCAGCCCCGTACTTGGCCTGCGCCATACACTGGCTCTATGGCAGACAGCGCATCGACGACACCCCGTGTGGGAGGTCGCGCCGCACGGCGCTCATGGCGCATGAGGACGGCGTGGATGATCACCGTCGTAGCCGCGCTGCCCCTCGTCACCACCGGGTGGGTACCCGCTGCGAGCGCCAAGAGCCCTTCACTGGCAGAAGGTGAGGAGGCCGTTGACATGCCGCGGAATATCAGTCTGGTCGTGGCTCCAATAACTCCGACGCTCGAAATCACCACCGACTCCGCTGAGTTTCGTGTCGCGCTCCGTAATGACGAGGAGGAACCGCTCGAACCCGGGGTGGTGTCACTGGCGCTCTCCAGTAACCGGGAGACACCCGTGAACATCGGGGAGGATGGTCTCCCGGAGACTGATTCCCAGGTGATTGTTGCGGAAGTCGAAACGAACGAGCTCGCCGCCGGTGAAGAAGCAGTGCTCGAGTTCACCGTAAGCCAAAGTGACCTGGCGCCCTCTCTGCCGCGTGACCCCGGCGT
>CAZJOZ010000005.1:0-37933 GCA_964547775.1 uncultured Leucobacter sp. | reverse complement strand
CAGACGAATTCCCCATCGTTTCAGCCTCGACCGATTTTGTGTGGGGTCCGATCACCGTCGAGCAGCCCATGCCGTATACCCTGATCGTTCCGCTCGTGTTACCGGAGCGAGTGCAGGGGATTCCGACGCGAGACGATCTTGCCACCACCGCGCCCGCATTACTCGCGCTCCTCACCGCAGCGGAAGAGCAGGTTGCTACCATCGCGGTTGATCCTCGGATTCTGGTCGGAACCAGGGGCCTTGGCGACAATGCACCAGCAAGCGCGCGCGAGCTTGTGGAACGGCTCGAAGCCCGCGCATCGTCAGTGTTCCTGCTCCAGCTCGCCGATGCTGACGTTGCTGCCCAGGCAGCGCTCGGCTTCGAGCAACTGCTCGAACCCCTCGGTTTTGACTACGTGACTCAGTTTGGCTCGTTTCAAGAGCCCGAGAACACCGAGGATGCAGACTCCCTCACGGGCACGGCAACACCCGACGACTCGGGTGAAGCTGATGCCCTCGGAGACCCGGAGGAGCCTGAAGCACCGGACACGCCTGTCGGCGGGGCTCCCACCCTGACCGAGCTCATGGCGCTCGAAGGGTCATGGCCAGGCGCATGGCCGGCAGCGGGTGAGGCGAACGCGGCCACCCTCGCTCTGCTGGAGCGTTCGGGGCTCACGACCGTGGTGCTCGACGAGTCAAATGTTCGAGAGGCCACGGCAACGCATGTCACCCTGGGTTCGTTCGACGCGATTGTGACCGACCACCTCGCAAGAGAGGCGGGGGCGGTGGCCCTCGCCGGGAGTTCGGTGACGGAGCGAACCGCTGGTCTTGCTGAACTCGCCGCACGGCTCGCTCGTGCAGCACAATCCGCTACTCCAAGCATCGTTGTTGCGCTTGACCGAGGGGCCGTAGCCCGTGCCGCGGACCCAACCCTTGTGCTGCAACTGTTGCAGGGGCTGACATTCGTGCAACCGGTCGCCGAGCAAGCCCAGCCACGCGGCACCGCACAACTGAGAGCCGGTGAACCCCTCGAAGAGCGACGCGAGCTGTTGCGGGCAACCGTTTCACGTTCGGGTGAGATTGATGCATTATCTCCGCTGCTGAGCACTCCCGAATATCTCCTCCAATTTCAGCGTGTGCGACTGCTGTCTGCGTTCGCCACGGAATACGCCGCACCTGACGTGTCCTTCCTTGACGTCGACGCACGGATCCGCGAAGAAGACGAACGATTGCTCCAGGGCGTACAACCCATCACCACCGACAGCACCCAACTCGTTGGCGCGTCCACCCGCGTTCCCATTCGGCTCACCAACGCGCTGCCATTCGAGGCCACCGTGTCGCTTCGCGCGACTGCAACCTCGGCAACGATCAGCGTCGAAGAGCATCGTTTTGAGGCCGTGGTGCCAGCTGACGGAAACACCTCCGTCCTTGTCCCGGTGCGGAGTCGGGTGTCGTCGGGCGAGGCGGGGCTCCTGCTCGAGGTGCGGAACATTTCAGGGGAGCGGGTGTTTGCCTCTGCCCTCCAGCCACTGACCCTTCGCGCCGCAGTCGAAACCATCATGCTCAGCGTGCTCGGTGCAGCGACGGTGTTGCTCCTCGGGTTCGGTGTGTGGCGCTCGGTTCGCCGTCGCCGTACGGCTCACCCAGGTGTGGCGGAATAGCGCCGCCATAGGATTGGTTATAGCGAGTATCAACGACGTTCACCGATTGCGAGCCGAGGAGCAGCATGCATCAGATCATCATCATTGGAAGCGGACCCGCAGGCTTCACCGCTGGCATCTATGCTGCGCGTGCCGGGCTCGAGCCGCTTCTCATCGCGAGCTCAGTTGAGCCCGGCGGTGAGCTGATGAACACCACTGATGTCGAGAACTTCCCTGGGTTCCCCGAAGGTATCCAGGGGCCCGAACTGATGGAGAAGATCCAAGCGCAGGCAGAGCGCTTCGGTACAAAGGTGCTCTATGCCGACGTGTCAGAACTCGACCTGAGCGGCGACGTCAAGCGCGTCACGACAAGCGACGGTGAGGTCTACGAGACAAAAACCATCATTTTCGCCACAGGATCTGCATATCGGAAGCTCGGCATTGCGGATGAAGAACGACTCACCGGTCACGGAGTCTCATGGTGTGCCACCTGCGATGGGTTCTTTTTCCGCGAGAAAACCATTGCCGTGGTGGGCGGCGGAGACTCGGCGATGGAGGAGGCGACGTTCCTCACTCGCTTCGCCGACAAGGTCTATGTCATCCATCGGCGGGACAGCCTGAAGGCATCGAAGATCATGCAGCAGCGTGCCTTCGACAACGACAAGATCGAGTTTGTGTGGAACAGCGAGGTGACCGCGATCCACGGGGAACACGAGGTAACGGGGGTTACCCTGCGTGACACCGTCACTGGTGGCACCCGTGAACTCGCTGTCAGCGGTCTCTTCGTCGCGATCGGCAACGATCCACGCACCCATCTTGTCCACGGCAAGCTCGACCTGACTGACGAAGGCACGATTGCCGTCGATGGTCGCAGTTCAAAAACCTCAGTCTCCGGCGTCTTTGCGGCCGGCGACGTGGTTGACCCAACCTACCGTCAAGCCATCACTGCCGCCGCCTCTGGCACGGTCGCTGCGCTTGATGCCGAACACTACCTCGCAGCTATCGAGCAATCATAAGGAGTCATCATGTCAGAAGCTATTCACGTGGGCGAGCAGGCCTTCGACAAGGTCGTGCTGCAAAGCGACATTCCCGTGCTGGTCGACTTTTGGGCGGCGTGGTGCGGCCCCTGTCGCATGGTGTCACCCGTGCTCGATGAGATCGCCAAGGAACACGACGGCAAGATTCGTATTGTGAAGGTGAACGTCGACGAAGAACCCACTCTCGCGGCGAAGTACCGTATCACGTCGATTCCTGCGATGAAGGTCTTTCAAAACGGTGAAGAGGTGCGCGAGTTGATCGGCGCGATGCCGAAGCAACAGATCGAGCAACAGCTCGAAGGCATCCTCTAAGGAACCAGCACGGTATTTGCGTGGCAGATGGCGGGGCTACCCATGTGAAGCATCCGTTCTTCCGTCACGGGTGAACGAGTTCAGGCCGTTACCACTCCGGGATGGGTGTCGAGATAGCGCTCAAACGCTTCAGCCGATGTCAGTTTCGGGGTGAATCCGAACTCCTCTTTCAGTTTCGCGTTCGCGAGCACGGGCCGGTACCGCAGAAAACGTACTTTCTCTGGCCCGTGTTCGGTGAACCGTAGCCGCTTTCCTATCCACAGCACCGATGCGAGCGCCCATGCGGGCACCGTCAGCAGTGGTTTGTTCAACCGCGCAGCAATGTCTGACACGGTCAAGGCGCCGTCTCCCGCAACATTGTAAATACCTGGCGTCCCACCCGTCGCCGCTTGGGTCATTGCTGCCGCGACATCGTCGACCCAGACAAACACAAACGGTGACTCACTGCCCGCAATTCGCAGGATTCGTTTGCCATCCCACAGCGCAGTGATCTGGTTGCGGACCGTTGGCCCAAGGATGGTGCCAATACGAAAAACCACCTGCGCCAGCGAGGGATGGCGTTGTCGATAGTCCGCAAGCATCTCTTCGACAAGTCGCTTGTGGCGTGAATAGGGGAACTCGTCATTCCCTCGCACCGGAGCAGTTTCGTCAATCCACGGCGGGGAATCAGCGTGATATCCGTATGCGGCGCCTGAGCTTGACACGACAATTCGTGAGACGCCGGTCTCCACGCATGCGGCGAGCACGTGTGCCGTGCCTTCCACATCAACCCGATACTCTAACGCGACATCGTGGCCCGGGTTCACAATCGCCGCGAGGTGCACCACGGTATCAATCGCATGTGTTCTGAGCACAGTCGCGATACTTGCCGCATCGGTGACATCGCATCGTGCACTGATGACGCCTTCCGGCGACTCTGCCGGCACCTGGATGTCCCCTGCAACCACAAGTTCGACGTCATCACGGGCCGCGAGCGCCGCTGCAACATGTGACCCCAAAAACCCTGCGCCACCAGTAATAAGCACCCGCGTCATGCCGTTCCCTCACGCTCACCGCTCGGGATCTTCCCCATCACGGTGGCATCAACTCCGGCTGTGGATTCCAGTGGAACGCTTTTGCCACTCGGGTCGCCTTTGATCGATCCGGTGCGCCGCTTCGTGCCGCGCGCCCACAGACCAGCAACCACCATCCCGGCGATGATGTCCCAGATACCCCACCAACCGGCCACGATTGCCATCCCTCCGAGGCCGCCGAAAAAGGTGAAGACCAGTCCAAGTCCCAGTCCTGCGTTTCGAATGCCGACCTCGAACGTCATCGCCTTGCGCTCACGTGTGCCCAAGCCGCCCACGACCGCGGTGCCGTAACCGATCGCAAGAGCCACCGCGTCGTGCACGAAAACCACCAGCAGGATAATGCCGAGAAACGCAATGAAGTATTGCCAGTTCCCGGCGAGCGCGCCGACAATGAATCCACACAGTGCGATGAGGCTGAACCACTTGACGACCGGCTGCACTCGCTGGGCGAAGGTTCGGAACTTCGCTCGCACGAACAGCCCGATGATGAAGGGCAATCCAATAATGAGAAAAATTTCTAAGAGCATGCGCCAGGGATCAACGCTCACTTCTTTCAGGAGCACCCGTGCCTCCGGATGAAGTGAACCCCAGAACGCGACAGACAGCGGCAACACCACAATGTACAGCGGGTTGGCCACGGCGGTCATCGATACGGAAAGCGCGACGTTGCCACCGGCGCGGTGAGTCAACACCTGTGAAATGTTGCCTGGCGGGCAGCAGGCGACCAGGATCATACCGAGCGCCATTGACCCGGTGATGGGTAAGACGAGGGTCAGCGCGAAAGTGACTGCTGGGAGCACCAAGAGTTGCGCAAGAATCGCAATGACAAACGGTTTTGGGTGCTGAACGACAACCTTAAAGTCTGAGGGCGCGACATCAAGAGCAATGCCCAGCATGATGAGCGCCAGCACCACGTTCAAGATCATGAGGGTGCCGGGAGAGAAATTCAGAACGATCTCGTCGATAGTGTTCACTGTGCCTCCTGCACCAGCCGCATCGTCGCCGTGCGCACTGCGCGCCGGTATGCGTCTTTGTTGACGTAGTACGACATTCGATCCAGTCCGAGGTATCGGTAGCCCGCGGTCACATCTGGCCAAGGCTCCTCGGTCACTCGCCGCTGGAATGCTGCAACCGCTGCAGGCTCATACTGTTCCGCATGGAGGTAGGCGGCAATCAATTGTGCCTGCTCAAATCGTCCTTGCCAGCCGAGTCCCGATGCTTCGACCATGCCCATCACATAGAGTCCGGTGAAATCTGGCGGAAAGATATTCAGATACAGCTTTGGTGCGGGGCCATCCCAGTGGAGAAACTCTCGATCGACCATCGGATAGTCGAGCGTGTAGCCCGTCGCAAGGAGGACGGTGTCATACTCGCCGCGCGTGCCGTCGGTGAAATGTACGGTGGAGCCCTCAAACGAATCAATGTCAGACCGGATGCGCAGATCTCCCTGCCCAAGATGGTTCAAAATGAGCGTGTTGACAATGGGGTGGGACTCATAGATCTTGTAGTTGGGTTTGGGAAACCCAAACCTTGTTGGATCGCCCGTGAATGCGCGTAACAGCCGACTGTCAATGAATTGCTTGAGTGGACGGGGGAGCGGTCTTCCCTGATTGAGCGTGTCACTCGGCCTGCCAAACAGGTACCGCGGCACGAAATAGTAGCCCCGACGCACGCTCATGTCGATGCTTTCCGCATGATGCACCGCATCGACAGCGATATCACACCCAGAGTTCCCGGCACCGATGATGAGCACCCGACGACCATGCAGTTGTGAGGGATGTTTGTATCGACTCGTGTGCATGATTTCGCCCGAGAACTCGCCTCGGAAGTGAGGAATGTGAGGTTCGGCAAGCGTGCCATTGGCAAGAATGATGCCGCGATACGAGCGGGTGACCTCACCGCTTGGGGTCTGAGCGGTGAGTTTCCACTGACCGTCTTCGGTGCGGGTCACCCTGGTGACAGTGGCGTTGAACGTGAACCGTGCACGCAATGAAAATGCGTCAGCATAGTCGCTGAAGTACTGCTTCAGGATGCGGTGGCCGGGGTAGTCAACCGCACTGTTCATGGGGAACTCAGTGAACTCTGTGGTGGTACGTGATGAAATCAGATGCGCAGATTCATACATTGTGCTGCGAGGATTCGAGATATCCCAGAGCCCACCAACGTCGCCCGCTGCCTCATAGCCATCAGCGAGAATACCAACCTTTTGTAATGCACGGGCCATCGCGAGACCGCTTGGGCCGGCACCGATAATTGCGTAGTCGGCCACCATGCACTCCTTTGTGTATCGGCCATGAGTCTACGTGAACCCGAGATACTACTGAAAGCCGGGGTCGCCGAGTTCCTCGAGAATTCGTTTGAGGTCAGCTACGGTCGCGAAGTCCACGGTGAGCTGGCCCTTCTTTGCACCAAGTTTGATCGTTACTCTGGTGTTGAACCGATCGCCAAGTCGTTCTGCAATGTCGTTCAGTTGAACCTGCACATTGCCCGCTCGCGGTTTCTTACCCGAATTCGATTTCGTCTGCGTGCCCGCAGCCGCTTCGGCAGCGCGTACCGAGAGCCCTTCGTTCACAATCTTGTCGGCGAGGCGCTGCATCGCATCCGCGCTTCCCTCAGTGCCATCAAGCGACAGGATCGCTCGGGCGTGCCCAGCGGAAAGCACACCCGCTGCAACCCGTGCTTGCACGGCTTCAGGCAACTTCAGCAACCGAATGGTGTTCGAAATCTGCGGTCGAGACCTGCCAATTCTCTCGGCAAGTTGTTCCTGCGTGATACCGAAATCTGTGAGGAGCTGTTGGTATGCTGACGCCTCTTCGAGAGGGTTCAGTTGAGCGCGATGCAGGTTCTCAAGGAGCGCGTCCCTGAGCATGTGCTCATCAGCGGTCGATCGAATGATCGCCGGGATCTCGGTACGACCTGCACGGCCGCTTGCTCGAAATCTCCGCTCACCCATAATGAGCTCGTACTTTGGTTCGCCCGCTGGCGGCTCCGGTTCGATGGGTCGCACCACCACGGGCTGAAAGACGCCGAACTCGCGGATGGAGTGGGTGAGTTCCTCGAGGGCTTCTTCGTCAAATTCGGTTCGTGGCTGTGCCCGGTTCGGCACGATATCGGTCAGTGCAATGCTGGTCAGCGTCGCGCCTGGTACCTCGCGCAGGCGCGGTTCGCTCGATTCCGTTTCAGCGGGCTCGGCCGGTGAGGATCCTTGTGTCTGTGCAGAGAAAAATACATCTACGGGACGCTCGCCGTCGGCGGACTGTGGAATCAGTGCGCCAATGCCACGGCCCAAACCGCTACGCTTCTTTGTCGCCATTCCTTATGCTCCTTCACCAACACGATTCGACTGAGCTTTTTCCGCCATCTCTGCTGCAGCCTCAAGATAGGCAAGCGCGCCTATGGATGCCGCGTCATACGCGTGCACCGTTTGTCCGTAGCTCGGAGCTTCGGAGATGCGCACTGATCTGGGGATGACCGCGTCCAGCGTCTCTGCTGGGAAATGCTGACGGACCTCATGCGCGACCTCATGCGCAAGATTCGTCCGCGAGTCGAACATGGTGAGCAGAATCGTGGAGACCCTCAACGTCGGGTTCAGATGCTTTTGAATGAGTTGGATATTGCCAAGGAGTTGACTCAGACCTTCGAGCGCATAGTATTCGCATTGAATGGGAATGAGCACCTCATTTGCTGCGACAAAGGCGTTCACGGTTAACAGACCCAGCGATGGTGGACAATCGATGAACACGTAATGGAACGGCTCATCTGCTTCCGCCAAGTATGTTTGAAGTTCGGTGCGGAGCCGTTGCTCACGAGCCACGAGCGACACCAATTCAATCTCGGCGCCCGCAAGATTAATCGTCGAGGGAACACAGAAGAGCTGCTCATGATCGGTGCTTGACTGCACCGCCTCCGCCATGGTGTGATCACCAAGCAGTACCTCATAAATGCTGGTCACTCCCGGACGATGTGAGACTCCGAGGGCGGTTGACGCATTGCCCTGCGGGTCTAGGTCAATGACGAGTACACGGGCACCGCGTCGGGCCAACGCAGACGCGAGATTGACCGTTGTCGTCGTTTTTCCTACCCCACCTTTCTGATTCGAAACGGTGATGATGCGGGTATGGTCGGGCAGCGGTGAAGGATGGCTTTCAAGCTTGCGACGACGCCGAACCTTATCAGCAAGGTGGTCTGCCACCAGTGCGCGTTCGTTGTCAGTCATTCCATCCTCTGTGCATCAGTTGACGAGTGCGGCTACAAACCTGGGAACGGCAAAGAACTTACCTCACCCGTGCCCTACACACTCTAGTCGTCTCACTGAGTTGTCCGACTCCGAGTTCCTCAACGGTGAGGTCGTGCACACGATATTTTCTGATGGCCTTCTCCGCAGCAGCAATCTCTGCATCCACCGACGCACCCTTCAGCAGGAGCAACTCTCCGCCGTCGCGCAACAGGGGGGCCGCCAGGGGGATGAGGGTTCGAAGAGCGGTCACCGCTCGTGCGGTTACCTGATCTACTTCGAATGCGCCATGGTATTCCTCGGCACGCCCGCGTTTCACTTCGACATTGCTCAGCCCCAGTCGATCCTGCTGTTCCTGCAGCCAGGCACAGCGACGCTCCATTGGTTCAATCAACAAGAACTGTGCATCGGGCCGCAGAATCGCAAGCACCAAACCTGGCATTCCGCCGCCGGTGCCGATGTCTGCGACGCGGGCACCTTCAGCAATATGTGGAGCCAGCACAGCGCTGTTGAGAATATGCCTCGTCCAGATTCGAGCTGGTTCCAGGGGACCAATGAGACCCAGCGGTTCACCGCGCTCCGCGAGATCCGCCGTAAACGCGCGAAGCACATCAAGCCGATCACCAGCGAGAGTTGCAGCAATCGCAGGCTCAACTTCAACGGATGGTGCAGTCATGGTGCCAGATACTTCCCAGGGTGAGGTGTCGGTGTTTCACGTGAAACTACAGCGGTGAGATCACCAGCCGGCGATCGCGGCCCTCACCACGTGACTCACTGTGGTGACCAAGCTCAGCGACAATGTCATGCACCAACTTTCGCTCGTACGAGGACATCGGTTCGAGTTCAACCTCCGCGCGGCCAGCCGCGATCTGGGCAATCGCCGCATCGACCAGCCCGCGGAGTTCCGTGGCCCGAGCGTCGCGAGACCCTCCGATATCGAGGATCAGTCGAGAGAACCGGCCGGTTTGGTTTTGGACGGCAATGCGTGTGAGATCTTGCAGCGCTTGCACGGTCTCTGGCATGGCCAAACGCTCGAGGTCTTCACCCCCACCGGTCACCGACACATAGGCTCGTGCACTTGCAACGGAAATATCCAGGTCACCATCGAGATCTGCAAGGTCAAGCAATCCCTCAATGTAGTCTGCGGCGAGGTCGCCCTCGGCTTCGAGCTCCTCGGTGGTTGTCGAAGCGGTCCGTTCGTCCTGACTGTGTTCGCTCATTGGTGCCCCGTTACTTCTTTTTCTTTGCGCGCTTTGCGCTGATCGGTTGCTGTCGTTGACCCTGTGAGGCAGCCTTGCCTTCGATTCGGTCCATCTCAGCCACTTCATCGTCGGTGAGTTTGCCCTTCGCGCGCAACTTCGCCTGACGTGCACGCCATGCCTCACTTCCAGGAGTGGGCATGCTCTGGATCACAATGTACTGCTGACCCATCGTCCACAGGTTCGAGGTGAACCAGTAGATGTTCAGCGCAAGTGGGAATGCCACGCCCGAGAAGAGGAAGGCGAAAGGAATGATGTACAGCATGATTTTCTGCTGGCGGTACATCGGTGATGCCTTGGTTTCATCGCTGACGTTCTTCGACATGATCTGCAGTTGCGTGAAGAACTGCGATCCGATCATGAGCACCACAATGATGCCGAGCAGAATAACGACGCTCCACTGCTGAGCTTCCCAACCCTGGGTAAAGGTCATTTTGAGCGGTGCACCGAAGATTGAGGCCGCATTGAAACTCTGCGTGAGTTCCTCGCCCATGAAAGCCACACCAATTTTGTTCTCGGCGGCACCACGAAGCACGTAGAACAGCGAGAAGAAGATCGGCATCTGCACAAGAATCGGCAGACACGAAGCGAAGGGATTCGTACCGTGTTTCTTATAGAGCGCCATGGTCTCACGGCTCATCGCCTCACGTGAGAACTGATCGTTCTTGCCCTTGTACTTCGCTTGGATCTTCTTCATTTCTGGAGCAAGATCCATCATGCGACGCTGCGACTTGATCTGTTTGACCGTCACCGGAATCAACGCGGAACGGACGATGATGACCAAGCCAAGAATTGACAGAACCCAGGTAATCCCGGAGTCAGGATCCATTCCGAGAAAGGTAAACAGCTCGTGCCACAGCATGAGCACAAGCTCGACGAGCCAGCGCAGGGGCCACAACAGTGTCTCAATGAAATCCACCGCGATCAGGCCTTTCGTGTTCTTGGGCGGACGAATCCGCGATCATTTATGAAAAAACTTGTGTGTCGACGCTCGGGGGCATCATCGATACCGCCGGGTGTCCAGGGGTTGCAACGCAACAGCCGCCAAGCAGTGAGCACCGTTCCTACCAAGAAGCCCTGTCGTTGAAATACTTCCAAAGCGTAACGCGAACAACTTGGATAGTACCTGCACACCTGACCATACAGGGGAGAAATCAGGCGTCGGTAGAGATGCATACACGCGATCGCAACGTTCCTCGGAAGAAGCCACAGTTCAAGGAGCATCGATGCCACTGCGCGTTTCACGTCGAATCCGCCGGAGATTCGCGACGAACGCGTTGAGTGACGCGTGTGAGCTGTTGTGTGCACTGCTTCTCCAGGTCCGTAAACGACGTCTCAGTCGCGTG
The DNA here is from genome assembly GCA_964547775.1 of uncultured Leucobacter sp. GTDB lineage: Bacteria > Actinomycetota > Actinomycetes > Actinomycetales > Microbacteriaceae > Leucobacter. Next base: position 27,053 of record CAZJOZ010000005.1, on the reverse strand, counting down.
GGGGAGCACACGCACAACAACGTCAACTCCTGAGTATCCGGATGCAATGAGTTGATGAGCAATTGCCTGAAATCGTCGTCTCACTCGGTTCCGAGTGACGGCATTCCCGACAGCTTTCGACACGATAAAACCGAAACGAGCAGGTTCGTCTTCGGAATGACGAGAAGCCGCGTGGATGATGCAGTTTGCACCGCCCACGCGGCTTCCTGTTCGAACAATGCGTCGAAAATCTTCACCTCGGGTGATGCGATGTCGCCGTGCTGGCACGATCCCCGCCGGAGTGAAACTTACGCGGTCAGCTTTGCGCGACCCTTGCCACGACGTGCAGAAACGATTGCGCGACCGGCACGGGTGCGCATGCGGGCACGAAAACCGTGCACCTTTGCGCGACGGCGGTTATTTGGTTGGAAGGTACGCTTGCTCATGAGAAACTCCGTGATGTGCGTGCTCGAAGGCACCGAAAAGTCGACCGTGAACATCCGCATGGAATGCGGTTGCCCACACAAGAGATACAGTTTACGCGACAATCACTTGCCACGTCAAAGTGATCTTGCAAAACATGTGATTATCACCCCGCATATGTTTCATCATGCGCATTGACTCCGGCGTGTCTTTTCCTGTGACCACGGTTCGACTTGCCTGTGGACAAATCTGTGGGTAACGTGAATGCGATTGTGAATAGTGGTGTCAACGACAGAGAAAAGGATCCGTGACAGAGGACGACGTACTCAAAGTATGGGCGCAAATTACGCACGCCGTGATGGGTGACCCAGACGTTGGTCCTGCGGTCGGTGCACAGTTAGCGCTTGCTGTCCCACGTGGAATCGGCGCCGGCATGCTCCATCTTGCGGTGCAGCACGATTTCACCTCCAAGCTTCTCGAGAATAAGCTTCGCCCGGCGATCATGGCTGCCATTGCCGCGATCCCCGAAGCTGAGGTGATCGAGAATTTTGTTGTCGTCGTGGATCCTGACGCTCAACCCGCCATTGACCCGGAGCCGGAGCGCGAACCAGAACAAATGACGCAACCAGCGGCTTCCGCTGGCCCTGCACAGGCTCAACCGCGCGACCAAACGTTTGACACACCCGTCGCAGCTGTAGAACGGCCGATCCATGAACCCATCGGGCGGCACCGGGGAAGCGATGCAACGGACAGCACACTGAATCCGAAGTATCGTTTTGATTCGTTCGTGATCGGCCAGTCAAACCGTTTTGCCCACGCGGCTGCTGTCGCTGTGAGCGAAGCACCAGCGCGAGCGTACAATCCCCTGTTTATTTACGGTGACTCCGGGCTCGGAAAGACGCATTTATTGCATGCGATTGGTCATTATGCGCGGGAACTGTACCCCGAGATTCGTGTGCGTTACGTGAGCTCAGAAGATTTCACCAATGACTTCATTAACTCAATTGCAAATAATCAGGGTGCAGCGTTTCACGCCAGGTATCGCAGCGTCGATTTGTTGTTGATTGATGACATTCAGTTTCTTGAGGGCAAAGCAGAGACCCAAGAGGCGTTCTTTCACACCTTCAACACGTTGCATGATCACAATAAACAGGTCGTCATCACGAGCGATGTGCAGCCGAAGCAGCTGCACGGGTTCGAGGATCGCATGCGCACCCGATTCGAATGGGGTCTCCTCACCGACATCCAGGTGCCAGATCTTGAAACGCGAATCGCGATTCTGCGAAAGAAGGCGCAGCGAGAAAATACTGAACTCGATGAGGAAGTTCTCGAATTCATCGCATCCCGGTTCACCTCGAATATTCGCGAACTTGAGGGGAGCCTCATTCGTGTCACGGCGTTTGCCAGTTTGAATCAGCAACGGGTGACCCTTGATCTCGCGCAAACGGTATTGAAAGACCTCATCACTCTCGACAAAGACAACGAGATTCAGCCCGCTGACATCATCAGCCATACGGCTGAGTACTATGAACTTTCCCTTGATGATCTCTACGGTTCTTCTCGTGCGCAGCCAATTGCCACTGCTCGCCAGATTGCGATGTATCTGTGCCGAGAACTCACCTCCTTATCTCTTCCCAAAATCGGTCAGCTCTTTGGCGGCAAAGATCACACGACGGTGATGTACGCACACAAGAAAATCACCCAGCTCATCGCCGAGCGCCGATCGATTTTCAATCAAGTCGCTGAACTGACCTCTCAAATCAAGCAGAACAGTCGCTAAGGATCAGAGGCATTCTCGCCCGCGTACTTTTCCACAAGCGATGCCTCAATTGTGAATAACTGTGTACAACTGCTGATTTTTGTGGAGATCTTGTGACGTCCTGTGGACAGCGGCTGTGGAGGAAACTTCCGCGAGATTCCGCGGTTCACACGTTATCCCCTGATTCTCTACAACTCACACGAATGTAGTTCCTTAGAAGCATTGCGCGTGTCGCGAGTTATCCACAGATTCCACAGGACTTATTACTATTACAAATCTTTTTCTTCTCTCAGACTTTCGATCACGCACTGTGCACAAGTGCCGGGCTCACACAGCAGGACATACACATCGATCACCAAGACATTCACGGGGCCGGTTGAGTGTGCAAAGATTGTGGGGCAAGTAGGCTCATTCTTTTGATCGGATGAGTATCTGTGACCTTGAGGGAGTTGCCATGCGTTTTACCGTCAATCGTGACGTGTTCAGTGAGGCGGTTTCGTTTGCTGCAAAGCTTCTTCCCCAGCGGCCCACGCAACCTCTCTTGAGTGGGGTGTTGCTTGAAGTTGAACACGACACCCTGACGATCTCTTCGTTTGACTACGAGACATCGGCTCGAACAGCGGTAACCGCAGAAGTCACTGAGGCAGGCCGTGCGTTGGTTTCGGGGCGCCTCCTCGGCGAGATCGCTCAGAGACTTCCGCATTCGGACGTAGAGGTGTCACTCGCCGATACTCGGGTGCAATTGCGCTGCGGGTCAGCCTCATTTAGCTTGCCGGCAATGCCGGTAGAGGAGTATCCACAGGTTCCTCACGTTGACTCAGTAACCGGAGTGGTTCCCGCCAACGCCTTCGCTGAGGCTGTCGCTCAGGTGTCACTTGCTGCTTCGAAGGATGATGTCACTCCGGTGATTACCGGAGTTCAGTTTGAAACAAGCGAGAATGCGCTCACCCTCACCGCAACCGATCGGTATCGTGTTGCCACTCGAAGAATTGACTGGGAGCAGCTTGATAACCAGGGTGCAACGTCCGCTCTGGTCCCAGCAAAGGTTGTCATCGAAGCCGGAAAAACCTTTGGTTCAGAAGGTACGGTTCAGATCGCCATTGTGAAAGACGGCGAACGCGAGCTGATTGCGTTTCAAGGTGGAAACAAAACCGTCACTTCATTGCTCATCAAGGGAAACTACCCTCCGGTAGGTCGATTGTTCCCAGAATCAATCGACAATTACGCCGTGTTGCACACGAGTGAACTCGTGGAGGCTGTTGGGCGTGTGGGATTGGTGCTTGAACGTGAGGCTGCGCTTCGTTTTTCGTTTGTGGAGGGTCAGGTCACGCTAGAGGCTGCCGGGAGTGAGACGGCGCAGGCAGTTGAAACGCTTGATGCACATCTCGTGGGAGACGACATGGTGGTCTCGTTGAAACCACAGTTCCTGTTGGATGGTGTCCGCTCGACGCACTCGGAATTCGTTCGCATCGGTTTCACCAGAACTGAGAATGCGAGCAAGCCTGGGCCGGTGCTGATTACGAGCCAAAGCAGTAAAGACGATGTTGATTCCCAACAGTATCGGTACCTTCTTCAGCCAAACCTGCTGCTGCGATAAGGCCGAATGATGCGGGTTTCGCATCTTTCGCTCAGCGATTTTCGGAACTACGTCACCGCGGAGGTTCCTTTCCTCCCAGGGCAGAATCTCGTGGTGGGCCGCAATGGGCAGGGCAAGACCAATTTGGTTGAAGCAATCGCTTATTTCGCGACCCTCACTTCGCATCGTACGCACGGTGACACTGCGCTGATCCGAGCGGGCGCAGAATCTGCAATCATGCGGATGCGAGTTGGCGTTGACGATCGTGAAGTGTTGCTGGAAGCTCAGCTCAACATTGGGAAACCGAATCGGGCCCAGGTCAATCGGAATGCCGTGCGCCCGAGAGAACTCACCCGCTGGTTTTCTTGCGTGGTATTTGCTCCGGAAGATCTCATGCTCATTCGAGGTGAGCCTGGAATTCGACGACGTTTCCTTGACGAGGCTGTTATTGCGAGACAGCCATCGTTTGCTGCCGTGATTGCAGAATATGAGCGCGTGGTGAAGCAGCGAACCGCGTTGCTGAAGGCGACAAGAGCTCGTTCATCCGGGGGAGCGGTCGATGACACTCTGGATATTTGGGACAGCAAACTGATCGATCTTGGTTCCAGGATCATGTTTGCGCGTCGCGCGCTGTGCAATGCGCTCGAGACCCCGTTGCATGACGCATACGAGGCAATCGTTGAGCAGGATCACCTTCCGACGCTGGCGCTGAGTGAATCAGTGCACCATGCGAGAGATCGGGGTGTTTCACGTGAAACATCAGTTCCGCGCGAGGAGCAGGTCGAGGCGAGGGCGAGTGTTTCACGTGAAACACTCGCGATTGAATTCGCGGAGGCGCTCCGCCTTGTTCGTGACCAAGAGCGAGAGCGCGCGGTCACGCTGATCGGACCCCATCGGGATGATGTCCACTTTGGACTTCATGGGCTCCAGGTAAAGGGATATGCAAGCCACGGGGAGACGTGGTCATTTGCGCTTTCGCTGCGACTCGCCCTTGCGTCACTCCTTCGGGATGAATCCGTGACCGGCGATCCTGTCGTAATTCTGGACGATGTCTTCGCGGAGCTCGATGCGCGGCGGAGGCATGCGCTGATGAAGGCAGTTGCGGGATTTGAACAGGTTATTGTGACGGCAGCTGTGGCAGATGACGTGCCGCCGGGGGACTGGCATGAGATTCACGTCGTTGACGGCGCCGTCGTGGGCGGTGAGCGGACATGAGAGCACCGGCCGACCAGAATTTTGCGCGGGAGGCATACCAGCGAGCGGTCACCCGCTGGCGGGGACGCGTTGCGCGAAGGGGAAATGCGCGCGTGCGGCAGGACGTCACGTCCCATATTCCATTCGAGGGAGGAAGAGATCCTCGATTAATCGGCGATATCGTCAGTTTTGCCGCAGACGACATGGGATGGTCAGCGGAAATTGATCAGGCGCATGTGGTCACACAATGGAAGAGTATTGTGGGCGACCGGATCGCGCCACACACGAACGTTGTCGAGATTCGTGACCATGTGCTCATTGTCCAGTGTGATTCCACGGCGTGGGCCACCGAGCTGCGCAGAATGCGTGCCGAAATTCTCTCTCGTATCACCCAGGAGTTTTCGCGAGCGCAGATTGAAGATCTCCGATTCTTGGCTCCTGGGGCCCCGTCCTGGCGACACGGCAACAGAGTAGTTCGCGGGAGGGGACCAAGGGATACCTACGGCTAACACCGTCTCACTCGTTGGAAGGTGGGTACGTTCCCTGCTGTATATCTATTCGGAAACGCTCGATACAGGCATTTTCACCGCCTTAAATTGATAGGCTTGAGTGCAGAAATGCCTGGCATGAGATTTGCTCGATAAATCACGTGCCACACGATGATGAAAGAGGCACCCGAACGGATGAATTCAGAACAGGCCAGAGCTGCTGAAGAGTATGGTGCCGGTGCGATCCAAGTGCTTGAGGGGCTCGAGGCCGTTCGTAAGCGCCCTGGGATGTACATTGGGTCCACGGGTCCGCGCGGCTTGCATCACCTGGTATCCGAAATTGTTGACAACTCAGTTGACGAGGCGCTTGCGGGGTACTGCGACACCATCGACGTCACCATCCTCGAAGATGGCGGGATTCGAGTGGTGGACAACGGTCGTGGTATTCCCGTTGATATGCATCCGACGGAGGGACGATCAACCGTTGAGGTGGTGCTGACCGTTCTCCATGCGGGTGGAAAATTTGGCGGAGGCGGATACGCCGTATCTGGTGGTCTTCATGGCGTCGGCTCATCGGTCGTTAATGCGCTTTCTACCCGATTCGAGGTAGCAGTTCGCAGACAGGGTTTCACGTGGAACATGTCGTTCACCGATAGCGTTCCTGACGCTCCGCTCGCGAAGGGTGAGCCGAGCGAAGAAACCGGCACCACAATCACGTTCTGGCCAAGCGCGGAAATTTTTGAAACCGTTGAATTCGATTACGAAACCCTTCGAACGAGATTCCAGCAAATGGCGTTCCTCAATAAGGGACTGCGCATCTCACTGACTGATCTCAGAGTCGACGAAGTTGAGGTCGATGAGAACGGTGAAGAAATTCCCGCGAAGCCGAAGCATGACGAGTTCATGTATGAGAAGGGAATTGAGGATTACGTTCGCTATCTCAACACGGCAAAACGTGCGGACTTGGTGCACGACGAGATCATTTCTTTCGAAGCGGAAGACACTGAGCGGAAGATTGCCGCCGAAGTTGCGATGCAGTGGACCACTGCGTACACCGAAAGCGTGCACACCTACGCAAATACCATCAATACGCATGAGGGTGGCACACACGAAGAAGGATTCCGTGCTGCGCTGACAACGCTCGTCAACCGATACGCTCGGGAAAAGAACATTCTGAAAGAGAAGGACGAGAATCTTTCCGGTGATGATGTTCGTGAAGGCCTGACCGCGGTGGTCTCGGTGAAGCTCGGTGAACCACAGTTTGAAGGCCAAACGAAGACGAAACTGGGAAATACCGAAGCCAAAGCGTTCGTACAGAAAGTGGTTGGTGACCAGCTCGGAGATTGGTTCGAGCGAAATCCATCCGCTGCAAAAGAAATCATTCGAAAGGCAATTCAAGCCGCAACAGCCCGGATTGCGGCGCGAAAAGCTCGTGAAACTGCTCGACGAAAAGGGCTTCTTGAATCTGGCGGCATGCCCGGAAAGCTTTCCGATTGCAGTAGCAAAGATCCGACGGTCTCCGAAATCTTTATTGTCGAGGGTGACTCTGCCGGAGGTTCTGCAAAGACAGGGAGAAACCCAGAGACTCAGGCGATTCTTCCTCTCCGTGGAAAGATTCTGAACGTCGAAAAAGCACGGCTCGATCGTGCCCTGAACAATGCCGAGATCCAGGCGATGATCACTGCATTCGGTGCGGGGATCGGTGAGGACTTCGATCCTGACAAAGTCAGGTACCACAAGATTGTGCTGATGGCTGACGCTGATGTGGATGGTCAACATATCACGACGCTCCTGCTCACGCTGCTCTTCCGCTATATGCGACCACTCATTGATCTTGGCTATGTGTACTTGGCTCAGCCACCGCTCTATCGCATTAAGTGGACGAACGCTGAAGATGACTATGTATTCAGCGACGAGGAACGGGACGCTGTCCTTGCTGCAGGAGCCGCCGACGGTAAGCGCCTGCAAAAAGAGAACGGAGTGCAGCGCTATAAGGGTCTCGGCGAGATGAACTACGAAGAGCTGTGGGAGACCACGATGAACCCTGATACTCGTACTCTGCTCCAGGTCACCCTTGATGATGCCGCGAAGGCTGACGAAATCTTTTCGACACTCATGGGTGAAGATGTCGAAGCGCGGCGCAGTTTTATTCAGCAGAACGCAAAGGATGTGCGGTTCCTCGATATTTGATGGCATCGAGTGATCACGTCTTACCGCAGTGATTACTCATTTTAAAATCGAGGACCACAGCCACGAAAGGCGAAATCATGACCGAAGAGCACGGCAGCGAAACAGCCGCAGACAGCGTCGATACTGAGATGGGTGTCACTTCAAGCAAGGTTGACCAGGTCGACCTTCAGTTGGAGATGCAACGTTCATATCTCGACTACGCCATGAGCGTGATTGTCGGACGTGCACTTCCGGACGTTCGAGACGGTCTCAAGCCTGTGCACCGCCGGGTTATCTACACCATGTACGACGGCGGCTACCGTCCCGATAAGGCATTCTCCAAGTGCACCCGTGTGATTGGTGATGTCATGGGGCAGTTCCACCCCCATGGTGACAGCGCCGTCTACGATTCCTTGGTGCGACTCGTGCAGCCGTGGTCGCTTCGCTATCCGCTCGCGCTCGGCCAGGGGAACTTTGGGTCTCCCGGGAATGATGGCGCTGCGGCGCACCGCTACACGGAGACAAAAATGTCGCCGCTCGCGATGGAAATGGTGCGCGATATCGATGAGGACACCGTCGATTTTCAAGACAACTACGACGGTCGCACTCAGGAACCAACGGTACTCACGTCGAGATTTCCGAACCTGCTCGTCAACGGTTCAGTCGGCATCGCTGTCGGAATGGCCACGAACATTCCACCACACAACCTACGCGAGGTAGCAGAGGCAGCCATTTGGCATCTGCAGAATCCAGATGCGTCTCGTGAGGAACTCTTAGACGCACTCATGGAACGGGTGAAAGGCCCGGATTTCCCCACGGGAGCGCAGATTTTGGGCACCCGAGGCATTCGTGAGGCGTATCGGACCGGCCGCGGATCGATCACCATGCGTGCTGTGGTCAATATCGAGGAGCTCCAGGGGAGAACCTGCCTCGTCGTCACAGAATTGCCGTATCAGGTGAATCCCGACAACCTTGCCGTCAAGATTGCCGACCTCGTCAAAGAGGGCCGCATTCAAGGGATCGCCGATATTCGCGACGAAACCAGTGGACGCACCGGCCAGCGACTGGTCATCGTGCTGAAGCGAGATGCAATTGCGAAGGTTGTGCTCAATAACCTGTACAAGCACACCCAACTCCAAGAAAATTTCGGCGCAAACATGCTTGCCATTGTGGACGGTGTGCCTCGTACGCTCGCGCTCGATGGATTTATCACTGCATGGTCGAAGCATCAGGTTGAGGTGATCGTTCGCCGAACCGAGTATCGCCTGCGGAAGGCCGAGGCAGAAGCTCACATTCAGCGCGGCTATCTGAAGGCTTTGGACGCGCTCGATGAAGTGATCGCCCTGATCCGCCGTTCCGCCACCGCCGATGAGGCACGCGAAGGTCTTATGGCGCTGCTCGATGTTGACCAATTGCAGGCTGACGCCATTCTCGGACTCCAGCTGAGGAGATTGGCCGCGCTGGAACGTCAAAAGATCCTCGATTATGCAGCAAAGCTCGAAGCTCAGATTCAGGAATACGAGGGCATTCTCGCCTCGCCGGCTGAGCAGCGTTCTATCATCGTCGATGAGCTCAGCGACATTGTGCATCGATTCGGTGATGACCGTCGAACCGCAATCATGCACGGATACGACGGCGATATGTCAATGGAAGATCTCATTCCTGAAGAGGAAATGGTGGTTACCATTACCCGGGGCGGCTATGTGAAGCGAACCCGCATTGACAATTACCGCTCACAACACCGCGGCGGCAAGGGTGTCAAAGGCGCGCAGCTTCGCGCAGATGACATTGTTGAACACTTCTTTGTCACCACCACTCATCACTGGCTGTTGTTCTTTACCAACACTGGGCGGGTGTACCGCGCGAAAACCTATGAGATTCCCGAGGGAGGTCGTGACTCGAAGGGACAGCACCTCGCAAACCTTCTCGCGCTTGCCCCTGACGAAACTGTGACGCAGGTGCTAGATCTTCGCGACTTCAATGACGGCTATCTCGTGCTCGCCACCCGTGATGGTCTCGTCAAGAAGACCGCAATCACTGAGTATGACACCAATCGCACCGGTGGCATCATTGCCATCAAACTGCGCGAGGGTGACGAATTGGTTTCTGCGTTGATTGCGAACGCAGATGATGACGTCTTACTGGTATCCCGGCAGGGCATGTCATTGCGGTTTACTGCGACTGATCAGGCACTTCGTCCGATGGGACGCTCCACCAGTGGCGTACGAGGCATGAATTTCCGTGAGGGTGATTCCCTGCTTGCCGCATCCGCTGTCACCGAAGACGGATACGTGTTCATCGTGACCGAAGGCGGCTATGCAAAGCGCACCCGGGTCGACGAGTACCGAGTGCAGCAACGAGGCGGCTTTGGCATCAAAGTTGCAAAAATCGATGAGGCACGCGGTGATCTCGTTGGTGGATTCATCGTTGACGACTCGGATGAAGTGCTCGTTGTCCTGGCCAGCGGCAAAGTGGTTCGCTCACGGGTTGATGAAGTGCCAGCCACCGGAAGAAACACAATGGGAGTCGTATTTGCGCGATTCCCAGAAGGTGATCGTATTATTGGCATCGCACGAAATACTGAGCGAGGTCTTGACGACGACGCTGAGGATGGTGTGGAACACGCCGATCAGGCGGAGGGTGTCGCGTCCGCTGATACGCAGCCGGCCGAGAGCAAGGAAGACGTGAATGAGTAACACTGTTGCCGCCAATTTGGCGAGAAAGAGTCGCAAGAAGACGGCGGCGAAACAGGTACGCCTGAAGCTCGTATACATCGACTTCTGGTCAGCCGTAAAGTTTTCATTCCTCGTATCGCTGTGTGCTGGCATCGTCGGCGTGGTATCAACGGTACTGATTTACACCGTGCTGCTCTCAACGGGTGTGCTCGCAAAGATGAACGAACTGTTCATGGACATTGTGAGCGATCAGTTCAGTTTGCTTGACATGTTTAGCTTCACCACCGTGTTTGGGTTTGCCTTCGTGGTAGGCATTCTCAACATCATCGTGGGTACGGCCTTCGGCGCGGTTGGTGCGTTGATCTACAACCTACTTGTACGCGTGTTGGGAGGCTTCCAACTCGGTTTCACCAGCAACTAGAGGGTGAAATCTCGAGAAGTCGCGCGCGTTCGATTTTTATATTCACGCGATTTCCTGTAGAGTCATTCTTTGGTTACGGGGCTATAGCTCAGGCGGTTAGAGCGCTTCACTGATAATGAAGAGGTCCCAGGTTCAAGTCCTGGTAGCCCCACCACATACCGTGCCGATCTCGCACGAACTTCCCGCGGATCGTTCGTCTCTTAGGCTGACGGTTGCACACGTGTCCGCATGTGGAGCAAGAACACTCCGTGTCAATCCGTGCCAGCGGGGCTCGATTTGCATGGCACCTGCAGTCCCTTATATAGTTATTTCGTTACGGGTCCTTAGCTCAATTGGTAGAGCGCCTGCTTTGCAAGCAGGAGGTCGCGAGTTCGATTCTCGCAGGATCCACCACCTTCCTCATCAGCACGAGTTGTCTGGTTCACGGTTTCTGCGACTGCGAGTCCGCTAGCATCGAAGCATGGCAATGACGGCACTTATCACCGGAGCGAGCTCGGGGCTCGGAGCCGAGTATTCGAAGCAGCTCGCCGCACGGGGTGTCAGCGTCATACTTGTCGCGCGTGATCAGCAGACGCTCAATACTCTCGCCACCGCGATTGCGTCGAAAAGCCCTACGGTGACGATAGAGGTGTTGGCCGCAGATCTGCTTGTTGAGCACGACCTCGATCGTGTCGTTGATCGACTGTCAGACCGTGACCGTCCAATCGATATGCTCATCAACAATGCCGGTTTCGGCTTGCCCCTTGCATTTGAACAGAACGACGTTGAGGCAGAGACCCGTCATCTCCGTCTGCACAACGAGGTTCCCATGCGACTCACCCACGCAGCCCTCCAGGGCATGCTCGAGCGAGGGAGAGGGTACATCGTGAACATTGCTTCGGTCGCGGCGTTCATTCCCCGCAGCACCTACTCAGCATCGAAACAATGGCTCGTGGGCTTTTCGCGATGGGCAAACGCTCGATACCGGCACCGTGGCGTGACGGTGACCGCAGTCTGTCCTGGCTATACCCACACCAATTTCCACGAGCGATTGGGCCTTCCGCCGGGTCAGGAGGGCATCCCACGGTGGATGTGGCTGAATGCAGACCAGGTTGTTCGTGAATCACTCCGAGATGTCCGACGTGGGAAATCACTGTCTATCCCGTCACTGAAGTACAAGGTGCTGGCCGGCATTGCGCGTATCGCACCCGCGAACTTGGCAGCACGCGTGGGCGAACGTGGGCGGTAGAGTCGGCCTCGAGATGATGCGAAACAGCGCGAATTGACGCGAGACAAGTGGTGTGAGGGAAACCGTGATTGAGTGGCGCGCCGATGTGCTCGGTAACGAGTTTGAGTGCACGGACCTCGATCTCGGCGAAGACACCGAAGGCCCGCTCATCGCAACGTTGGTCAGAGCCCTGCCTCAGCCACGAACGTTCTGGGAAGACACCTTCGGTGAGCCAAGGCTGCTTGAGGATGTCGACGTGCTGTATGTCCACGGATGGAATGATTACTTCTTCCAGACACACCTCGCTCGCTTCTATACGGAACGCGGCGCAAGGTTCTTTGCTCTCGACCTACGCAAGTATGGTCGCAGCCTCCGAGAGGGTCAGACACCGGGCTATGTCGACCAGTTGAGTGACTATGATGACGAGATTAACCAGTCGATCAACATCATTCGTCAGCTCGACACACATGTCTCACCGTCGTGGTGGCGTCGCCGCGAAAGGCGGGCGCGAAGGTTGTTGTTACTGGGGCACTCCACCGGTGGTCTTGTGCTCAGTCTCTGGGCAGATCGTCACCGAGGGGTCGCTGACGGGTTATTGCTGAACAGTCCCTGGCTTGAGCTGCAGCTCAGCAGTGTGGCCCGCAAGGCATTGGCGCCGGTTGTTGGGATTCGCGCGAAATTCAGCCCACACGAGATAGCACTGCCGCAGATCGATCTCGGGTTCTACTGGCAAGCACTGCAAGAAAGTTGTGATGAAGCAGAGTTTTCGGGCATCAATCGCGAATGGCGCCTCGAAAAATCACCGCAGGTGCGTACCGGCTGGCTCAGCACGATACTCGAGGGACACCGCACCATCAATGCTGGTGTTGATGTGGGGGCGCCGGTATGCGTGCTGCTCTCAGCACGGTCCACGTTCGCACTGAACTGGGTGGACTCGATGGTGAGTTCAGACACGGTCATTGAGGTTGACGGTGTTGCGAGGTCGGCGCTGAAGCTCGGTTCCTCAGTGACGGTCGAACGGATTGAAGGTGCTCTGCACGACGTGTTCTTGTCACGTTCAGAGGCGCGCACTCAGGCGTTTGCACGGATGGAGCACTGGCTCATTGGCTGGACCGCGGTGGCGCGCAACTCAAGCGGCATTCCCATTGCGGCGCAGGCTCCTGCGGTTGACTCATCTGAACCGATAGGCTCGCTACAAAGAGAGTGAGGGCGACCCAGCACGGTGGTTGCCCGGTGAGGCTGCATCATGGAGATGAGAGTGGCGGCCTATGCGGTAGTTGAGCGCAAGGGAAAATTGCTGCTTACGCATTGGCGACGCGGGCACCTGCACGGGTGGACGCTGCCCGGAGGTGGACTTGACCCCGGTGAGGATCCACGTGACGCTGTCGTGCGTGAGGTGTATGAGGAGACTGGCCTAGAGGCGCGGGTGGGAAAGCTTCTCGGAGTGGATTCACGCGTCATGGTGCGCGAAGAGGTGCCCGAAGGAACCGATCCGGAGCTGCACACGATTCGGATTATTTATCGCGCGACCGCGAAGGAAGGTCCGCTCCGCCACGAAGTCGGGGGAAGTTCAGATGAGGCACGGTGGGTGCCCATCCGCGAATTGCGATCGCTTCGCACGCTGTCGCTGGTACAGACCGCCGTGCGGATGGCAGGAATCGATACCAAGGGGCGCGGCAATCGCCGACGAGGCGGCGGAACGCCGTCGCGAACAGCGAAAGAGCGCTAAAGAAAGCGCTTAGGGGCGATCTTCGGGAGCTACCCACAGTTCGTCATCGGTGCGGAATGCCTGCCACAACGTGTACCCAACGGCCGCAGCTGCGGCAACACCGGCGCCAATAGCGAACACGCGGAAGACGCCGTTCTTCTTCTTCGCAGGTTGCAGCAGGCCCTGGCGTACGCCAAACGCCTCGATCTGGCGTGCAGCGTCGGAATTCTCGATGCGATCGAGCCCACGAACGGTGCTGGCAAGCGCGCTCGCGAGCACGGGAGCTGCCAGGAGACGTGCCTGCATCCCGAACCGTCGGGCAGCACCAACGCCGCGATCAATGGTCGGACGTACGCCTTCGAGTGCGTCATTGACCCGCGGAACGATGACCTCATTTCCAAGGTGCTTAGCCTGGCGGCCTGCTTCGCCCGCCAGCACACCAGCGCTTCCGAGCAGGTCACGCTGTTCATTGAGCAGTGCTTCGGCCTGCGCACGAAGCTTCTTCAGTTCGCGCTTACGCTTGCGTGAGAGTGACATTGGGTACCTCCGAATGGCGGATCATTGCTCGGTCTCGTGTGTCCACGCTACACGAACATGCTGGGCTTACGCAGGCAATTGTGGGACGACGCGTCGGAGGGACCTCAGCAATGAGCAGCTCCTGCAGGTTGCCGACAGTTTTTCATGCGTCACCTCATAGAATGGCAGCTATGAGCATTCACACGGCAGTAGCCACCATTCATACCAATCACGGCGATATCGTTGTGAACCTCTTTGGCAACCATGCGCCGAAGACGGTGAAGAATTTCGTAGACCTGGCGAATCAGGGTTTCTACGACGGTGTGATTTTCCACCGTATTATTCAAGACTTCATGATTCAGGGCGGTGACCCGACCGGCACCGGCACCGGTGGCCCCGGGTACGTGTTCGACGATGAGATTCATCCCGAGCTCGTGTTTGATCGCCCCTACCAGCTCGCAATGGCGAATGCAGGGAAGCGCCCAGACTTGACCGGTCGTATGGCTGGCACGAACGGTTCCCAGTTCTTCATCACCACGATGGCTCCGTCATGGTTGAACGGCAACCACACCATCTTCGGTGAGGTTGCCGACGATGACTCCAAGGCAGTCGTAGACGCAATCGCCGCCGTACAGGTTGGCCCGGGGGATCGTCCGGTCGAAGACGTCACCATGACCGGCGTCGACGTCGTCGAGGTCTAAGCGGTGTCATTTGGCGGTGGCTCTGCGCCTCAGTATGGTGAGCGGGCAGAGCCCGGCCCCGAGGATCATTGCTACCGCCATCCCGACCGCGTGAGTTTTACGCTGTGTCAACGATGTGGCCGCACGATCTGTGCAGAGTGCCAGTCGGTGTCATCAGTTGGGGTGCTTTGCCCTGAGTGCGTGCGCGCGAGCGCGCCGCCAGCGTCCGCCCGTTTTGCCCGATCAGCGCGCGTCGCCTCGGCACGACTCGCTGATCGAGAAAAGCCCGTGGTGACGTATGCCATCATGATCGCGTGCGCCGTGGTGTTTGCGGGTCAGTGGCTCACTGCAGCATTTCTTGACAGCGAAGTGACTCGCGCGCTGTGGTATGCACCCGTCTTTTCCCTGCCGGAGTTTTTTGAGCCCTGGCGAATGCTGACGTCGGTATTCACCCATTCGACGAGCTTCCTCTTGCACATCCTGTTCAATATGTATGCGCTCTGGCTTTTCGGGCCAGGGCTCGAGCGAATGCTGGGCAGGGCCTGGTTCCTGGTTCTCTATGTCTTCTCTGGGCTTGGTGGTTCCCTCGCGGTGATGCTGTGGGTGTATTTCGCGCCCAACGCACTGGTGGCGCTGCAGACCCCGACCGTCGGTGCCTCGGGTGCCATCTTTGGGTTGTTCATGGCAACGCTGGTTGCATATCGGGCGCACCGCGTGAACGTGACGTCACTTGCAGTGCTCATCGGCATCAACTTCGCGATCGGTTTGATGCCAGGATCCTCGATTTCGTGGCAGGCGCATCTGGGCGGAATGGTGCTCGGCGCGCTCACCATGTGGGCATTCCTCGCTACGCGTGGACCACGGTTGAGATCGCGACGTATCTGGCTGACGGTCGCCATTGCGGCAGCGGTGATTGCGCTCTCGTTCGCCTATTTTGTGGTGTTCCCGCTGGCCCCGTAATCCCTGGAATACCCCACGCTGCAAACAGAGATATCCACAGGGTTACTCACACTGGGGAGAACTACACGGGTGTAATTCGTTGGTGGTTCGGTTACTTCCACCACGGAGTCATCATGAACCCAATAAGAACGAAGCCAAAGCCGATGAAGATGTTGGCCTGCCCAAAAGCGGGGACTGGCCACGGCGTCGGTGAGCCGCTGGTGATGTAATACACGACGATCCAAACCAGCCCGAGGAGCATGAACCCGAACATAAGGGGCTTGAACCACACAGGGTTCGGGGCTTCGCGTCGAATCGCCTCGGCCTCTTCTTTGCTCAGTTGATTTCCTTGCTTCGAAGCGCGCTTGTTGACATCTTTTGCTGCTGCAGCCATGCGAATGATTCTAGTCGCTTCGGCTCACGCTCAGCGACCGACCCTAGAATGAGGCTATGGGAGGACGTCACCGACTGCGGCCGAAGCGTGCATCGCTGAGCCCACTCACGGTGATAGGAGAGATGCTCCTCGTGAGCGGGCTTGTCATCGTGGGCTACACCCTGTGGCAACCCTGGTACACGGGTGTGGTCGTGCAGGGTGAGCAGCGAACCCTTGCCGCTGAGACGTCCCAGGCACTTCGCGAGGCTGCGCCGAGTGAAGAAGAGGTTGCCGGTTGGGAGGGGTCGATTCCGGTTGCTGCGCAGGTTCCGGCAAACGAGGTGTTTGCCAATATGTATGTGCCAGCCTTCGGTGAGACCTTTGTGAATCGAATCGCCGAGGGAACATCGCGTTATGACGTGCTCAATGTCAGCGAAAAAGGCATCGGACGCTACGAAACCACTCAGATGCCCGGAGAACCGGGGAATTTCGCGGTCGCGGCGCACCGCTCTGGTCCGCGAACGACGCCGTTCAAAGAAGTGATGAACCTTCGAGTTGGCGATCCGATCTTCATTGAAACGGCTGAGGGTTGGTACACCTACCGGTATCGGTCGATGGAGTACGTCCTTCCCCATGAGGTGAATGTGCTGTCGCCGTTCCCTCGTCTTGAAGGAGTTCCGGGTGAGGACCACATACTGACACTCACCACATGTCACCCGAAGGATTTCGGCTCTGACGAGCGCGTGATTGCCTACGCGGTGCTCGAAGATTTTCAACCGGCAACGATGGGCGTTCCCGACGAGCTCCTGGAATTGAATCCGTCACTGGGAGGGGTGTAGCGATGTTCTCTCTGCTGTGGAGATTCCTGCCAGGGCCGGCGTGGCTGAGGGTCGTGATTCTGTTGGCAGTGCTTGCGGCGGCGGTGTACGGCCTCCTGTTCTATGGGTACCCCTTAGCGGCAGAGTATCTTGAAGAAGATGATTTTTCGACGGTGGGTGATGGCGCATGACACGCATTCTGGTGATTGATAACTACGACAGCTTTGTCTACACACTCAATGGTTACCTGCAGCAGCTCGGTGCGGAAACGCAGGTGATCCGCAACGACGCGGTGTCCATTGGTGAACTCGAGCAGCTCGTTGGCGCGTTTGACGGTGTGCTCATATCCCCAGGGCCCGGTACTCCATCGGGTGCCGGAGTGTCGCTGTCAATGGTCGACTTGGCTCTGCGCACCGGTATTCCCCTCTTGGGGGTGTGCCTGGGGCATCAAGCGATCGCCGAAGCTATGGGTGCGACGGTCACCCACGCTGACGAACTCATGCACGGCAAGGTTTCCCAGGTGCAACACACCGGGGATGCCTTCTTTGCGGGCGTGGAGCCGAGCTTTCAGGCAACCCGATACCATTCGCTCGCGGTCGTCCGATCGACCGTGCCGGAGGAGCTGATGATCACCGCGCAGACAGCGGAGGGTGTCGTCATGGCTGTGCGTCACCGTGAACGGCCGATTTTCGGGGTGCAGTATCACCCCGAGTCCGTGCTCACCGAGGGAGGGTACCGTCAGCTCGGAAACTGGCTAACGGTGTGCGGGGCGACAAACGCGGCAGAGGTAGCGGCAACCCTGTCACCACTGGTGAGTACGAAGTAGGTGCTGGGTCAGCACTGGTGCTCAGCGTGTCTAGCCTGAGCAGTAGGTCAAGCTGACATCCGACTGCTGGGGGTGCTGACCCACCAGCGACTGCTCGACCACCGGGAAGCTGGGTTCGCGCACACACGCAGGGTTCGGCACCGGGATCACGTTGGCCAGCGTTTCGAGCATAGAACGCGCGACATCGAGCGCTTGCCCACGCACATCGGGGAGCACCACGAGTCCGCTGGCGACGGTCACTGACACGGAACTCCCCCGATCGACCGCCTCCCCGGGCGCCGGCGAGACGTCGAGCACCCGGTTGGCCATGGCATTGGGGTCGTCAACGGTCGTGACGCTCCCCACATTGAGCCCGATCGCTTCAAGCTCTGCCGTGTATTGCTCAAGGGAAAGGCGACCGAACTCAGGCACCGTGGGGTGCTCTGGCCCGGTAGACACATACACCGTCACCTCGGTCTCTGCCGCCGTCCGGGTGCCTGCTTCGGGATCAGTGCCGATCACATGTCCGGCTTCGACCTCGTCATGCATTTGTTCTTCGACGACGGGGATCAGTTCAAGCTCGATGAGCTGTTCAATTGCGACCTGCTGTTCAACACCTACGAGGTCGGGAATCAGCTTGCTGGTTTCGGGCACAAAGGTGCTCGGGACCATGTTGGCGACCCAAAACGCGACCGCCCCGATAATCGCGACGATACTGAGAATTGCAGCCCACACCCACATCACGGGCGGTCGGCTCTGCGAACGGGTGGAGCCGCCGGTTTCGGAGAGTCGCCGAAGGGCGAGCTCCGATTCAGATGCGTCTTCGCCGCTACTAAACAGCACCGATGAATCGTCTGGTTCATCGTCAAGCTGAGGCATCGTGCCCGCGGCAGCGAGCCGGAGCGCCTCGCGAAACTCCGATGCGGTCTGGAAACGACGATTCCGGTCTTTCGCGAGCGCGTAGAGCACCACCCGGTCAAGTTCAGGGCTGATCTCTGGGTTATGCACGCTCGGCGCCTGTGGCCGCTCGCTGACATGCTGGTAGGCAACCGCAACCGCGCTGTCACCACGGAACGGCACGACCCCGCTCAGCAGTTCGTAGAGAAGCACGCCGGCCGAATACAGATCGGTTCGGGTGTCAACGGTCTCACCCTTGGCCTGTTCAGGCGAAAAATATGCTGCAGTACCGAGGATGGCCGTCGTCTGTTGCACGGTGGATGATGTCTCCGAGACCGCTCGAGCAATACCGAAGTCCATCACCTTCACTTGACCGGCTCGGGTGATCATAATGTTTGCCGGCTTAATGTCCCGGTGCACGATGCCTGCGCGGTGAGAGTACTCGAGCGCGGTGAGCACCGCATCGACGACACGGCAGGCTTCGGTGATGCTGAGCTTCTCGCCTTGATCCGTCATCGCACGGAGATCCTGGCCGTCGATGTACTCCATCACGATGTACGGCAGCCGCTGCGGACCATCAGCGGACTGGATCAGGTCATCACCCGCGTCGAGCACGCGCACCACACTCGGATGCGCGAGGCGTGACGCAGACTGTGCCTCTTGACGAAAGCGTGAGCGAAACTGCTCGTCGTTCGCAAGGTTCGCCCGCATGATCTTGATGGCGACATCACGGCCGAGTTTCACATCGGTGCCGCGATACACCGTCGACATGCCACCCTGTCCGAGCAGTGCTCCGATCGCATAGCGACCAGAGAGCTTGCGCTGCGAGCCTGAGGCGGCGGTCTGCGACATCGGCGTGATCTCCTGTGAATGACTGATTTCTTAAGTGTATGCGCGAACGCGCACCCGCAGTGACTACTCGTCCGTGTCTGGATTTGGGTCAGGGTCCGGGGACGGTGTGGGCGCGGGTGCCTGCACCGTAATTGACACGGAATCGGACGCGGAAGACACCCGAGTGACCGATGATCCATTGCCACAGGTGACGGTGTAGCTGACGGTTGCAGTGCCGGCCTGACCGCCCGCGGTGAGGGTCACATTGGTTGACTGGGTTGATCCTGGCCCATCAGCGACAGGGCCACCGTAGGTCAGCGTGTACGCCTGCACCGTCAAGCCGGTTGGGCAGGTTGCCACGGGCCAGCTCACGTTGACCTGGCCGCCGGTTGTCACCGTGGTGGGGTTGGCGGTCGGCGCTGCGGGGGTTGCGACATCTCCGAAGCGCACACTGTAGGTGACGACAATGCGTTCGCTGAACTTCACCTTCGGGCCGGTCGGGTTCACCGCGGTGACCTTGTTCTCGTCTTCATCAGGCCCAGGATTGCCCGCCTGCTTCTCAACATTGGTGAAGCCGCGGCCCTCTAACAGACCGACCACTTCATCAACGTTCTTGCCGATGAGCTCTGCCGGATCAATCGCGGCACTGTCGGCTGCAGTGGTCGTCGGTTTTGTGGTGGGCTTCGACGTTTGCGTGGTTGGCGTGGGCTCATCTCCACCCGCGTTCAACAGTGCAAAGGCGGTACCGCCGCCAATAAGCACCAGGAGCACACCCAACGTGATGAGGGGCCACGTCCACGGGCTCCGCTTCTTCTTGCCGCTCTCGTCATCGCTGATTTCGTCATCTCCACCAGCTGGTGCACCTACGACGCCGGTAGCAGCAGCGACACCGCCGAGCACCTGCGTCTGGGGGAGCGCTGTGGTTGCGGCATCATCCGCTGCGGTGGCAGGCATCACCCTCGTTGCATCCGCAGCCGCCGCGCCGGCAACCGCGGGGACATAGCTCGCCGCGAGCGGCACATTCCCACGGTGCAGCGCCGTCGCTGCCTGAGCGAGTTTCGCTGCGGTGGCAGGGCGATCGGCGGGATCCTTCGCAAGGCAAGACAGCACCAGTCGTTGCACGGGTGCGGGAACCTCCGCAGGAAGGGGAGGTGGCGTGTCATTAATTTGCGCCATGGCGATGGCGACCTGTGACTCGCCGGTAAACGGACGCTTTCCCGCCAGGCACTCATAGGCCACGATGCCCAGTGAGTAAATATCGGTCGACGGCGTAGCGGTGTGACCGCTGGCCTGCTCCGGAGCCAAGTACTGCACGGTACCCATGACCTGGCCGGTTGCAGTGAGGGGAACCTGATCAGCAATACGCGCAATACCAAAGTCGGTGATTTTCACTCGGCCTTCGGGTGTGATCAACAGGTTTCCGGGTTTGATGTCTCGGTGCACGAGACCAGCGTCGTGTGCGGCCTGCAGCGCGGTCGCGGTCTGGGCGACGATGCCGAGAACCCGGTCAGCGGGGAGCTTGCCCTCGCGTTCGATGATCGCGGACAGCGGTTCACCAGGCACGAGCTCCATCACGATGTACGCAGAACCCTGTTCTTCACCGTAATCAAACACGTTGGCAATGCCCTCATGGTTGACCAGCGCGGCGTGGCGAGCTTCGGCGCGGAACCGCTCAAGGAAGCCCGGATCCCCCATGTATTCGTCTTTGAGGATCTTGATAGCGACCGTGCGGCCGATGATGCTGTCACTTGCGTTCCACACCTCGCCCATTCCACCGATGGCAATGCGCGAGCTCAGCTCGTAGCGCCCACCAAAGGTCATTCCTGATGCTGGTCTCATTGGTTCAACACCGCTTCCATAATTTGTTTTCCAATTCCGACGGAAAGCTGCGAACTCCCCGCAAAGTCATGAGCGGCACCGCCGCCATCTTCCACCACCACGGCCACTGCCACGCGACGATCATCACGCTCGGCATACCCGGTGAACCACAGCGTGTAGGGCAGCTGGTTGCCGTTGGCATCAAGGCCATTCTCAGCGGTGCCGGTTTTCCCGCCGACGCGCGCGCCCTCGATCTGAGCTGCCCGAGCTGAACCGTTGGGTGCGGTCACCACCTGTTCCATCATGCTCTGCATTGCCGAGGCAGTGCTGGGAGAAATGGGAGTCGAAAACTCTCTGGGTTCGAACGCGCTCTCCGTGCGGAGGTCGGGGGTGATCACACGGCTGACCAGTTCAGGGTGCATGACGACACCGTCGTTTGCAATACCCGCGGATACCATGGCGATCTGCAGCGGCGTCGCGCGCACATCGAGCTGGCCGATGGACGAGAGCGCGGTCTGTGCACCGTCCGTCGGGTGAGGCGCAACGCTGGGGGTTACCGCGAGGGGAATCGACAGTTCGTGCTCGAAACCGAACGCGCGCGCCATCTCGGGTACGGCATCGCGATCCATGCTGAGGGCCAGCTCGGCAATTGGAATGTTGCACGACCGAATCATCGCCTGCATGAGGGTAGTTTCGGTGCCGTCGTTGCACGTGCCATTCCACGAGTTGGTGAGCGTAGCCGATGATCCCGGGAGCTGGAACTGTGCCGGGTCGGGAAAAGTGCTCTCTGGTGTGGCGGTGCCGTTCTCGATAGCGGCAGCAGCGACGATCAGTTTGTAGGTTGATCCCGGGTGATACAGGTCACCGCCAATGGTCCGATTGAACAGCGGGTCGCCAGGATCACTCTCGAGCTCAGCGTAGTTTGCAATCACCTGCGCGTTGCTGTTCAGGGAGAGCGCACTCGGATCGTAGCTCGGACTCGACACCATGGCGAGAATCTCACCGGTCTCGTAATCGAGCGCGATGGCCGCGCCTTCGAGGCCTGCGAGCCCCTCCCAAGCGGCGAGCTGTGCCTCTGGCACGATGGTGGTTTCGACCGAGTTGCCCTGCGGCTCCTCACCAGTGATGGTGCGGAGCATCCGGGTGAAGAACTGTGAGCCGCCGAGTCCAGAAAGCTCTTGATTCATCGCGGCTTCCAGGCCGGTCATGCCCTGGTAGCGCGAGAAGTAGCCGGTCACCGGCGCATACATTGGCCCGTCGGCGTACTCCCGCTGGAAACGGAACTCATCGCCGGTGGGGGAGGAATATGCGATCGGGTTCCCGTCGACGAGGATCGATCCGCGTTCGATCTTGTAGCTGTTCTTAATGCTTCGCTGGTTGTACTCGTTGTCTCGCAGTTCGTCGGCAGCGACAAACTGAATCATCGTGACCGAGAAAAAGAGCACGATGAACATGGCGAACACGGTGCGAGAGATGGCTTTGAGCTGCTTATTCATGAGCGAATCACCAGCTTTGGGCGGTTACGAACGGAATTCGACATACGGATGAGGAGGGCGATGATGATCCAGTTCGAAACAAGTGACGACCCACCGGCCGCGAGGAACGGCAGGGTGAGGCCGGTCAGTGGAATGACTCGGGTGACGCCTCCCACCACAATGAAGACCTGGAGCGCGATCGCGAATCCGAGACCCGCCGAGAGGAGCTTGCCGAAGTCATCTTGCCCGGCAAACCCGATGCGCAGCGCGCGGCCAATAAGGAGCAAATAGGAGGCGAGGATGACGAACAGGCCCACCAGGCCGAGCTCTTCGCCGAGGCTCGCGAAAATGTAGTCATTCTCGGCGAACGGAGTGTCTGCTGGGAAGCCCTGGCCGAGCCCGGTGCCCGTCATGCCTCCGTTCGCCATGCCGAAGAGGCCCTGCACCAACTGGTAGCTCGCGCCCAGCGGATCAGCAAACGGGTCAAGCCAGTTCGCAAAACGATTGCCCACGTAGGAAAGTGTTTGACTTGCGATAATGCCACCGGCCAGGAACAGGCCCACACCGATGATCACCCACCCGACCCGTCCGGTGGCGATGTACAGCATTGAGACGAACAGGCCAAAGTAGAGCAGCGAAGTGCCGAGATCCCTCTGGAACACCAGCACTGCCATAGCGAGCAACCAGAACACGATAATCGGACCGAGATCGCGGCCACGGGGGAACCTGATCCACAGCACCTTCTTGCCCACCATTGAGAGCGCGTCTGCATTGCGCACCAGGTACCCGGCAAAGAAGATGGCCAGCATGATTTTTGCGATCTCACCCGGCTGAAAACTGAACGCACCAATGCTGATCCACACTTGCGCGCCGTTCACCTCAAGGCCCAGGCCCGGCACCATTGGCAGCACGAGCAGGATGAGTGCCCCGAGTCCGAAGAGGTAGGTGTACCGATACAGCATGAGGTGGTTGCGTACCACCGCAAGAACGATAATCGCGGCAGTGACGGCGATAGCCGCCCACACGAGTTGGCGCACGGCGAAGGAATCCCAGCCACTGTCACCGTTTGCGAGGTCAATCCGGTACAGCTCCGCGATCCCGAGGGAATTCAGCATCACCGCGATCGGCATGATGAGCGGGTCCGCATCGGGTGCTGTGCGTCGTATGGTGACATGCAGAGCCAGCACCGCCACGACGAACAGCGCGCCGCTCGGCACCAGCGCTGTGGTGACCGTGCCATTGATCGTGAGATCAACGATCACCACCGCTGCGATGCCAACAGCCAGGCCGAACAGCACGAGTGAGAGTTCGAGCCCACGCAGCAGCCGCGGTGCCCGGATGGCGGTAATGCGTTGCAAGACGGTCTCGCTGGTGCGCGGATCTTTCTGCTTGGTGTCGGTCACGGTTCTTGCACCCCCAATCGGGTGACAATGTCGCGGGCCTCCTCGAGTGACCCTGCGCTGAGCGTGCGTTCCACCTGGCGCCGTTCAAGCCCGTCGAGCGCGCTCAAGGGAATCTCAGTGTGTTCAGCTACCGAACTCAGAGAGAGTGAACCGATGCCTTGCTGCACCCCACGGTAAATGATGACCGTTTCACCGTCGGTGCCGACGAAGTAGCGGGTTTGCGTCCACTGGTATCCGACAGCAAGCCCACCGACCAGCGCAGCAATGATCGCGAGCAACCCGATAGCCCACAGCAGTCGCCGTCTGCGGTTACGTCGCTTCGTTTCCGCGATGAGTTCCTGTAGGTACTCGTCGACCCGTGGCTCGAAGTGGCTCTCTTCTGCGGGTTGCACTCGGCGCACCGCTCTGCGGCGGCCGAGCAGTCGCATGCGCGCGGTGCTGATCTCGGCGCCCTCATCCTCGGGCTCGGTCGTCGCTGAGCCGGCAAAGCGCGGAGTTCCAGGAATGCTGCGTGCCGCCTCATCGCCGTTCACCTCGATGAGCGCGACCGTGACATTGTCAGGAGCACCAAATGACAGGCTCTTGTCGATCAGCGCATCAACCGCGCCCTGCAGCGAGGTGCGACGCAACAGAATACGTTCGATATCGTCGTCTTCGACGTAGCCGCACAATCCGTCAGAGCAGAGCAGCCACACATCTCCTGGCTTGGTGTCTAACACCGCCGTGTCAATGTCTGGCGAACTGTCAACGTCGCCGAGCACGCGCATGAGTACGGAGCGTCGCGGGTGAGTCTTCGCTTCTTCCTCGGTGATGCGGCCGCTGTCGACCAGGCGTTGCACAAAGGTGTGATCCTTCGTGATCTGCCGCATCTTGCCGTCGCGCAGCAGGTACAGTCGCGAGTCACCGATATGTGCGAGGGCAAGCTGCGCGCCGACTGTGAAGAAGCCACAGAAGGTCGTGCCCATCCCGGAAAGCTCGGGGCGTTCACCGACCGTTGCGCGCAGCATGCGGTTGGCTTGGAGCAGGGAATCAGCGAGCTGGTTGGCAGCGGCTGCCGGATTTTCGGGGATTGTCGCGTTGAGCGCGTCGTCTTCCCCGGCTTCGAGCGGGGGATCAAGCTTCGCAATCGCGCGAGCGGTCAGCGCCGAGGCAACGTCGCCTCCCGCGTGGCCGCCCATACCGTCCGCCACCAGGAAGAGGCGATTCCCTGCATAGCCCGAATCCTGGTTGTTAGAGCGGACCATTCCGACATGACTGCCGATGGCGCTTTCGAAGCCCACCACCACGCTTACGGCCTCAACTCAAACGTGGTCGTGCCAATCGTGACCGGCGTGTGCGTCGGAACGGCAACGGTGCCAACCACTCGACTGCCATTGACCTTCGTGCCATTGGTCGAGTCGAGGTCGGTTAGTAACCAGCGGTCGCCGCTGCGTTGGAGTTTCGCATGGTAGGTCGAGGTGTACTCGTCAACGATGGCAAGCGTTGAATCACTGCTGCGCCCGATCGTGATGACGTCGTCGTCAAGCGGCAGGGTGGTGCCAGCGGCTGGCCCCGTCAGGATGACTAGGGTTCGGGGGGTATCGGTGTCTGCGG
The DNA here is from genome assembly GCA_964547775.1 of uncultured Leucobacter sp. GTDB lineage: Bacteria > Actinomycetota > Actinomycetes > Actinomycetales > Microbacteriaceae > Leucobacter. Next base: position 1,306 of record CAZJOZ010000005.1, on the reverse strand, counting down.
CAGTCGGCAGTGTGCCGCCTGAGGGGGTGATCGGTGCGTTGACTGGGATCGCGGCAGGGGCGCTTGCAGGTGTCGCGATCGGCATCGGTGGAGCCGCTGCAACCGGTGCTACGGGCCCCGCTGCGTTCTGTCGGCCGTTCACCTCGTTGGGGAGCTTGCGCACGGGGGCACCAAACAGGTCACTGCGCAACGCGTACACAATTGCCAAGATGAAGAGCCACAGCAACAGCAAGAAGCCGATGCGGAGAATCATGAGGGTCAGTTCACTCACAGGCCCCTCCAGAAATCTTCATCGATTGATGGGGCTGTGCCCGGAGGTGACGACTGAGCCGGTCGTGGTCGTGCTGCGCGACTGCCACCGGTGGGGATGAGCCGAAAGGCCAGAGGCGTTTGCCCAATCGTAAAGACAGTGTCTGGGGTGAGCGCCGCTTCGCGGAACCGCTGTCCGTTGATCTTCGTACCATTGGTGGATCCCAGGTCGCGGGCGATCCCTGTCTGGCCATCCCAGATGAGTTGTAGGTGCTGCCGCGAGGCTGCGCCGTCTGCGACACGAATATCGGCGTCACTGCCGCGTCCCACAATGGTTGTGCCCTTGCGCAGCGGGTGACGGGCGCCATCAACTTCGATCACAGCAGTCCACGATACCGAGCCTTCGACCTGTTGCGCGTCAATTTCCAGTACGCCAGTGGTGAGCGACGGATCGTGCTCGATGATGACACTGGGATCGCCGAGTAACTGATAGCCCTGGCGCTTCGCATGCTTCGTGACGACGGCCATAAGTTCGCGCTCGAGCGTGCCCCCCATGCGGGTGAGGCGCTCAGCGTCGGTGTCGCTCACACGCACCACAAACGAATTCGGTGCGAGCACCCGGTCACGGTCGACAATGACTGACCCGATATCGAGCTCGCGCTTCAGGGCCGCAGAGATTTCGACGGGCTGCACTCCAGACCGGAACGTGCGTGCGAAGGCGCCATTGACGGCTCGCTCGAGCCCGCGCTCAACGCTATCGAGAATGCCCATGGCTGTCGCCCTCCTTCGGTGCCATGCTACCTGCAAGTGCTTAAAGCGCCGCCTCCATTAGTGGTGATGCACGAAATGCGGTGGAGTTGCCGAGACAGCGCGGTGTTTTGGTGGATCGGCTGGCGCTTGCTAAGCTAATCGGGTTATGCCGGGCAAATGCCCTGCACAACGACTCGCGCGAGTGGCGGAATTGGCAGACGCGCTGGCTTCAGGTGCCAGTGCCCGCAAGGGCGTGGGGGTTCAAGTCCCCCCTCGCGCACGCGAATGAAATGGCCCCTGACCTGGG